>NZ_CP121471.1:1102500-1470000 GCF_033954835.1 Thiorhodovibrio frisius | reverse complement strand
CATCGTCAATCGCCTGCATCAAACCTTTGCTCCTGCGTCATCGTTAGCTAAAAAACCTCTTCATCGTCAGATGTTGCGCCCCTGAATAATGAACGTCTGCATTGTGACACCTTAGGCTTCAGCGCAGAAATATCAGGGCAAGAAAGATCTTGAACCCAGTCCGCTGACCAGGAAACTTGCAAGACCGGTTGACCTTCTTTCAGCATAGTCTAAACTTGCAGCTTAAGCACTTCGCTTTCAAAATCGGCACCTTGGGATGGATTTATAATGCGTGACTACAAGTTTCGCGTGCGCGGACATGGATTTCGGCGCCAGCCAGACCGCCGGTCGCGGCGAGCGCTACGCCTCGGGTCCCTGGCTCTCGGGGCCGGCATCAGCTACGCCGTCGCGCAGCTCATGATGTCGACCGACTCGGTCCCCCGTACAACATCACCCTCGGGAGATCCTGAGGTGATTGAACTGCCACTACCGCCAGGGCATCTTCAGGATCAGCCCCTCGAGCACCCGCCCGCACTTGGCCAGATGATTGATTCGACCGATGCGTCCGCCGGGAAGCAAAGCGCTGACGAACGCCCGATTGGGCTTAGCGATTCGCTAAGCACCCCCGTGGCCAACACAGCGGGCATACAGGACTCCAACCAAGCTCACCCGACTCTGGTGCTTGAGGACCAGCACCAGAGACTAGCGGACCTTGCGCCCGATCTACGCCAGCTGATCGGCATAAACGAAGAAGATCTGCACGAGCTCTCACTCGCGAACGCACAGCCCTTGGCGGTCGAGCTCAACACCAATATCGCGACACTCCAGCCGCAGAGCATCGATCAGGCGCAGCCCAGCCTCAGCTCACTTCCGCCCGGGTTGAAGCCTGCATTAAAGCAGGGCCCTTTCCGCTTGGACTATCAAGTTCAACCAGGCGACACGCTGGGCACCATCCTCGAGCAGCAAGGACAATCGGGGCGCATGGTTTATCAGATTCTCGACCAGGTCTCCGACCAGCATCGTCGCCGTCTTGAGCAGATCCGCCCCGGCGAGACCATCCACCTGCACTTTGATCAGGCACTTGAGCTAACGAGCCTTGAGTTCAAGCTCGATGCCACCCAAAAACTGCTGGTCTCCCGCGCAGGCGAGACAATCAGCACCTCAGTTGAATCAACCCCAACCGAACCGCGCCGCCAATGCCTGACCGCCGTTGTTGACAATTCTCTTTACGGCGCCGCCAAGAGTGCCGGCATCCCCGACCAGGTCACCCAGCGCGCGATCAACATCTTTCGCCACCAGATCAATTTCTCTCGTCAGACCCGCAAAGGTGATCAACTCTCAGTACTATTCGAGCAAATCTATGCCGGTGACGAACCGATCAAAACCGGCCCAGTACTGGCTGTGGAGTTTACCAACGGTAGCAAGCAATATGCCGCCGTGCGCTACACCACATCGAAGGGCGTGACGGACTACTATTCGGCCGATGGCCAACCCGTTAATAAAGGCAAACACACCTTCCTGCGCGCGCCGCTGACCTACACCCGCGTCAGTTCAGGGTTTAGCATGAACCGCATGCACCCAATTCTGCGCAGAGTACGGCCACATCCCGGGATCGACTTCGCCGCACCAGCCGGGCGTCGCGTTCTCGCCGCTGCCGACGGTCAGATTCACTTCAAGGGTCGTAAGAGCGGCTATGGAAACATCGTGATCCTGCGTCACGGATCGCGCTACGAAACCCGCTATGCGCACCTGATGCGCTTTGCCCGGGGCATCTCAAACGGAGGCCGGGTCAAACGCGGTGAGACCATCGGCTATGTCGGGCAGACCGGACTCGCAACTGGCCCGCACTTACACTACGAGATTCGCATTAATGGCACGCCGGTCAATCCGCTAACCGCCAAACTGCCTTTCCTGAACGAATTCGACGACAAGGAAAAAGCCCGTTTTCGCCGCCAGACAAGGCCTTTACTGGCTGAACTACAGCGCAACCGGGAACGCGCCTTGCTAGTGGATGCGCGCTCCTTTGATCAGCCCGACCGTGGTTTGCCCGTTGCCGAGCGCCAGTCAATTCAGTAAAGAATGACCGCAGCGACTCCACCGGTGAGATATTTGTTCACCGCAACCGTTAAACGTCAAAGGACGATCCGCAACCGCAGGTGGTAGTGGCATTGGGATTGCGGATCACAAACTGGGCGCCCTGCAACCCCTCGCTGTAGTCGATCTCGGCCCCTGTGAGATACTGCATGCTCATCGGGTCGATTAGCAGCTTAACGCCATCAGTGATGACTTCAGTGTCCCCGTCCTGCACCTGCTCATCAAAGGTGAATCCGTACTGAAAGCCCGAACAACCGCCTCCTTGGATGTAAACCCTAAGCATCAATTCCTCATTCCCCTCTTCCTTGATCAGATCAGCCACCTTGGCCGCAGCCGAGTTTGTAAAAACAAGCGGGGCATCCCCGGTTAGATCGGTCGTCATTGTCATCGCATCTATCCCCCTGTCGTTGAATCGGGTAGTGAAGGCGGCTAAGGCGGCCGGGAGCACCCGAAATCGCTCATCCCGATAGGGTGCGATCACCGCAGACCCGAATCAAGACCACCCCGAATTTTGGCGCACTTGCAGCCGCCTCCCTACGCCGCCGATGCTTCATCAGTCTTCTGCTGTCTGTTCGTCCAACTGCGCAGCACTCGCCGGTTGCGTAAGGCGCAACGCCTGTGTTGGCTCTGGCCTCCAGGCATCGGGGGTCCAGGCGTAGGTGCGGGATGAAGAAATCAGATTCTTGACGTTCGGTTCAATCTCGACTGTCAGTGTCTGCGGCTGGAAATCGTCAGGCACCTTGAGCACGCCGTTGAAGTTCTGAAAAAACTCAAAATTCATGCGATGCACAGCCGGCTCCGAACCCTTGAGTTGCTCCGCAGTGCGCACCACTGCGTCACCCTCGTTTGTGTTGCCTTTGAGCCGCAGCTTCACCTGCCCGGATGCCTGGCCGAATTCTGGAATCAGCTGCGCCACTGTAAACCGGTAGCCAAACTCTTGCGGCTGCTCGGTTTCCCACAGCTCGAAATCCTGCACTCGGACCACACCGCCACCACCTTCGCGAATCAGGCGCTCGAGCGCCGAAACCTGCTTGGCGTATTCATGCCGCTCGTGCTGTAACTTCTCAAGCTGCTCCTGGGCAAGGCGCTTGGCCTCGCGATCAATGGATTGCGCTTGCTCGAGACCCGCGACGCGTTCCTCGGCGGCCATCAAGGCTTCGCGCAGTTGATGCCGATCCGCCTTGAGCTGCTGCATCTCGATCAGCGTATTATCAGCATCGTGATAGGCAAGCTGATAGCCGAGGACGAAGGCGGTGCCGATCACAGCGAGCCAGCCAAGGGTGACAAAGAGCCGAAACGCCCCTCCGGATGCACCGAAGCGCGCACCAGATGAGCCCATGCTTGGATTCCACCCCATAGCCAGAGATTCGCTAATCGAGTTAACCGAGGTTGTGCACTTGTGGCTCGGCGCTCAGCACCATCCGGGCACCGCCCGCTAGGGAGCCCAGGCCAACTCGGTCAGACCTTTGGTCTCGGCCAGACCGAACATCAGATTCATGTTCTGAATTGCTTGACCGGCTGCGCCCTTGACCAGGTTGTCGATCACCGACTGCACCACCACCACGCGTCCATCTGCGGCTGTCCGGTCGTCCGGCAGGGTCACTGCCAAACGGCAGTTATTGGTCCCACGCACCGAGCGCGTTTCAGGAGCAGAACCCGCAGGCATCACATCGACAAAGCCCTCGTTTTGGTAGCGTTTCTCAAAGAGCGATTGCAGTTGCTCGGCATCCTGATGCCCGGCACTTAAATCAAGACGCGCGTAGAGGGTGGCCTCGATACCGCGAATCATGGGTACCAGATGGGGAACAAAGGTGAGATTGATCGCCGCCGCCCCGGGCGGTTGAACAGCTGTCAGCGTCTGGCAAATCTCAGGCTGATGGCGATGTCCCGCCACGCTGTATGCCTTGAAGCTCTCGCCGACTTCAGCCATCAGCAGGCCGGTCTTGGCCTGGCGGCCAGCACCACTGACACCGGACTTGACATCCGCGACCAGAAAGCCGGTATCGACTAGGCCAGATTCAATCAACGGCAGAAAGCCAAGCGCGACGGCCGTCGGATAACAGCCAGGATTCGCAACCAGGCGCGCCTCGCGCAACGCCTCGCGATTGATCTCCGGTAGGCCATAGACGGCCTCGGGAAGCCGCTCGGGACAGGCATGCGTCATGCCGTACCAAGACGCCCACGACTCGGGGTCACGCAGACGAAAATCTGCCGCGAGATCGATCACCCGCACGCCGGCATCAAGCAGCGCGGGGGCCTCTTGCATGGCCGTGCCATTTGGCGTTGCAAAAAAAACCAGATCACAGTCTTTTAGCAACGGGGAGTCCGCCGCCGCGAACTCAAGCTGGCACACGCCCCTGAGCGCGGGAAAATAATCGCTAACCGGCCTGCCGGCTTCCGCGCGAGAGGTGACGACCAAAAGCTCAGTATCAGGATGGCGCAGCAACAGCCGCAACAACTCGGAACCGGTATAACCCGTCGCGCCGACGATACCCGCGCGAATCATCGCGCCCCGGCCCCGCGCGTGGCGCTCGCGCCAAAACGGCCGGGTGCAGCGGATCGCTTCTGATGATGATTAGCGCCGCGCATGAAGGTCACCATCAGGAACAGCCACCGCTATTCGACGAGCCGCAACTACCGCATCCGCCACCCGTCGTGGGGAGATTATTAAACACAAAGGTGGCGTTGCCATCGCCCTGATCGACAAAGTCAATCTCGACGCCCCGCAAATAGCCGAGCGTACCGTCATCGACAACAACCTTAAAGGCATCAAAATCACGCACGCCATCCTGATCACCAATGTCGTCGGTAAAGGTCATGCCAAAGCTCACTCCGCTGCAGCCACCGGCAGCAGCATAAACCCGCACACCCTGCACGCCTTCTTCTACCTGCGTGAATAGTTCAGCCATTTTTTCAACCGCTGGCCCGGTCAGGGCGATTTCGGCTTCCGTCAATGCGATAGACATACTCGCAGATCACTCCAAATTAACGATTCGATAGCATCGGACAATAGCACGAAGAGCGCGCCTGAATCCAGCAGAACGGACGGGGTTTGATCGCGGACCAACACCGGGCCGTTCGATCAGCCATCGGATTCGAGGTCCCGGCCAACCCGACGGATGGATCCCCGGTGATTCACCGGGAATGCCGGCACCGGCCGATGATCAATCTCACTCAAAGCTCGACCATTTCAAAGTCATCCTTCCCTGCGTTGCACTCGGGGCACACCCAATCCTCGGGCACATCCTCCCACCGGGTGCCGGGCTCAATGCCGTCTTCAGGCCAACCTTTTTCCTCGTCATACACCAAACCACAGAGCAAACAAACATAGCGTTTCATTACAAGCACCAAAATTCTCGACTAAACCAAGCAAATAGCATTGAGAGTGTGGATGTTATAGCCCACAACCGATAAAGCCGCCTGCAATATACCAATCGCAAACTGATTTTCGGTATTGGACGGGGTGACGGACGCGGGGTCTCGGCGGCAAGGATGCCGCCGGGAAGCTTACAGGGAAGTATTCACGACGTCCCCCGTGGCCGTCACCCGGCCCAGAACGAACAGAAATATCAAAGTATTTCGATATAGCGACACCAAGGTTTCCGCTTGAGCGAGGTTTCAGCGACAATGCGGGCCATGAAACCAAAATCCACAGCTCCCGGCGATCCTGTGCTGCTCGCCATCGGTGGCCATGATCCCGGCGGTGGCGCCGGCCTTCAGGCCGATATCGAGACCGCCGCAGCCCTTGGTCTGCATTGCTGCACCGCCATCACAGCCATCACCGTGCAGACCTCCTGCCGGCTGACGCAAATCATTGCGCAACCGGCGGAACAGGTGCGCGATCAGTGCCTAGCTGTTTTTGAGGACTGCCACGTCGCGGCCATCAAAATCGGTCTGATCGGCCATTCGCATCTGGTGCAGACCATTGCCGCTATGCTCAAGGCCCATCCCGAACTGCCGGTGGTGTTCGATCCTGTGCTGGCCAGCGGCACTGGCGAGCGCATCGCCGATGCCGCGCTGCTCAATCAACTGCGGCGCCATCTGCTACAGCGTTGCACGCTGATCACCCCTAACCTGCCAGAGGCGCGGCTGCTGGCCGATGCGTCTGAGCGCGATCAGGCCGCCCGGCGACTGCTGGAACTGGGCGCGAAAGCCGTGCTGGTTACTGGCACCCACGACAGTAGCCACCAAGTCATCAACACATTCTACCCCGCCGATGGCGCGCACAGCCAATGGGAGTGGCCGCGCCTAGAGGGCAGCTTTCATGGTTCTGGCTGCACCCTGGCCAGCGCCATCGCCGCGCGGCTGGCACTCGGCCAGGAAATCAAAGCAGCCGTGGCCGAGGCTCAGCACTATGTGATGGAGACCCTGCGCCAAGCGCGCGCGCTTGCCCGCTGTCAGTTCATTCCGCGCCGGCTGCCCCAGCCCGTTGCCAATAAAGCGAACCCACATCCCTACGCCCTGCGCACCCTGGTTGCGCCGACGGCGGTCACACCAGACAATGAGCACCAGTCAGACTGAGCGCCTGAGATTTTCTCCGCATTTCACCTAGGACCAATCAGGAGACCCACTGTCCATGAGCCGATCCCATGACCTCTTCACCGCCGCCCAGCACCACATTCCCGGTGGCGTCAATTCCCCAGTGCGCGCCTTCCGCAGCGTCGGTGGCGATCCTGTCTTTTTCGCCTCCGCCGCCGGCTCCAAGGTAACCGACGCTGATGGTAAGACCTACATCGACTATGTCGGCTCCTGGGGCCCGATGATTCTCGGCCACGCCCACCCGGAGGTGATCACCGCCGTCACCGAGCAGGCCGCACGCGGCTTGTCCTTCGGCGCGCCAACCGAGCTTGAGACGCAAATGGCCGACAAGGTCTGCGAGCTAGTGCCGAGCATGGACCTGGTGCGCATGGTCAGCTCCGGCACCGAGGCGACCATGAGCGCCCTGCGCCTGGCGCGCGGCTTCACTGGTCGCGACAAGGTCGTGAAGTTCGAGGGCTGCTACCACGGCCATGTCGACTCGCTCCTGGTTAAGGCCGGTTCCGGCATGCTGACCCTGGGTGAGCCGAGCTCCCCGGGCGTACCGGCCGCGCTCGCCGAGTTGACCCTGACACTTACCTACAACGATCTCGATCAGGTGCGCGAGACCTTCGCAAAAATGGGCGACGAGATCGCCTGCATCATCGTCGAGCCGGTCGCCGGCAACATGAACTGCATCCCGCCGGCACCGGGTTTTCTCGAAGGCCTGCGCGAAGTCTGCGACCAACATGGCAGCGTGCTGATTTTCGACGAGGTAATGACCGGCTTTCGGGTTGGCCTCGGCGGCGCCCAGGGCCGCTATGGCATCAAGCCGGACCTGACCGCGCTCGGCAAGGTGATTGGCGGTGGCATGCCGGTCGGTGCCTTTGGCGGACGGCGCGAGATCATGGAGAAGATTTCCCCGCTCGGCCCGGTGTATCAGGCCGGCACCCTGTCCGGCAACCCGATCGCCATGGCTGCGGGGCTGAAGACGCTGGAACTCATCTCCAAGCCTGGCTTCTTCGACCAGGTCGAAGCCAGCACCACGCGTCTGGTCAAGGGCCTGAGCGAGTTGGCATCGGCTGCTGGCGTGGGTTTCAGCACCAATCAAGTCGGCGCCATGTTTGGGCTCTTTTTCACCGCCGATGGTCCGGTGACCAACTACGCCAAGGCCACCGCTTGCGATCAAGACGCCTTCCGCGCCTTCTTCCAATCGATGCTGGAGCAAGGCGTTTATCTCGCGCCATCGGCCTTCGAGGCAGGCTTTGTTTCTTCGGCACATAGCGATTCCGATATCGACGCGACCCTCGACGCCGCGCGTGCAGCTTTCGCCAAGCTGGCCGGCTAAGCACAAGGCGCGCCACCAACGGCGGCATACCCGCCGACGGTGGCGCGTTGCGGTGACAGCCAGCTGCCGCAGAATGCGCTGACGCATGGACGCAGGACTGCGCGCATTGCTCGACACCATCGGCGCCTATCCAGGCGCCGCCTACGCGGTGGTTTTCGCTGCTGCCCTGGCAGAATCCCTGGCGGTGATCGGCCTGGTCGTGCCCGGCGTGCTCATCATGCTCATCGCCGGTGCACTGATTGCCGACGGGGCGTTAGGGTTCTGGCCGGTCTGCCTGCTCGCCATCACCGGCGCCATCCTCGGCGACAGCCTGAGCTTCTGGCTCGGGCGGCACTACAAGAGGAAGCTGCGCTCTTTCTGGCCCTTTAACCGCCACCCGGCCCCGCTCGAACGCGGCATGGCATTTTTTGCCCGCCACGGCGCCAAAAGCGTGGTACTAGGGCGCTTCGTCGGCCCGGTGCGCGCCATAGTGCCACTGGTGGCCGGCATGTTGGAGATGCCGACACAGCGCTTTTTGCTCGCCAATGTCGGCTCGGCGCTATTCTGGGCACCGGCATACCTGGCACCCGGCATCCTGTTCGGCGCCTCGCTCAAACTCGCGACCGAGGCCGCCACCGGGCTCGTGTTCGTCACCCTGAGTCTGATCGCGCTCTTCCTGGTTGCCATCTGGACCAGCCAACGCCTGGTGCGCTGGGCCAGCACCCATGCCAACACCTGGGTACGGACGCTGCTAGGTTGGGCCAATCTGCATCCGCTGATGGGCCGCATCGCCGCCGCTCTGGCCGACCCGCGCCACCCAGATTCCGCCACCCTGGCCGGACTCGCCCTGGCGCTGTTATCCGCCACCCTGGTCCTGGGGCTCAGTCTGGGTTTCGTGCTACTGGGTCCGGAGAACCTGGGCATCAACCAGCTCGCGCGCGATCTGTTTCTGAGCCTGGGTTCGCCCCACGCCGATCATAGTCTGGCGAGCATCAGCGCCCTGGGTGACCCCGCGCTTTTGCTGTTGCTGGTCGCTGTGGTGTTTGTCTATCTGCGCTGGCACCGGCGTGCACGCGACGCTGCCTACTGGCTGGCCGCAGCCAGCTTCGCACTTATTGCCAGTCCGCTGCTCGGCCCGCTCATCGGCACCGCCCGCCCGCCGCCGGCAAACGGAGCAGACTGGCCGCTGCTGTGGCCCTGGTCCTTCCCCACCCCACCGGTGCTTGGTGCCACCCTGGTCTACGGCTTTCTGGCGCTGCTGATGGCCCGCGCCCTGCCGGCAACGACCCGCTGGCTGCCCTTTGCCCTGGCCAGTAGTCTAGTCGGCACACTCAGCTTCGCGCGGCTATATTTCGCCACCGAGTGGCTGACCGACATCCTCGCCAGCTTCACCCTGGCGCTGGTGTGGCTCGCTGCCCTTGGGCTCGCCTTCGCGCGACATAGTCCGCCCGAGCGTTGCACTGGCACTCTGGCCTCCTTGGTGCTGATCACACTCCTGGCCTGGCTAACGGGCTATGGTCTGCTGGGCCTGGATGCCCAGACGCAACGGCTCGCGCACTTACGGCCCGAACAGCCGCTCACACGCCTCACGCAAGAGCAATGGCTGGCTGGAGAGCCGGCCGCACTGGCCAGTGCCCGGCAAGATCTCAGACGTCACAACCGCCAGCCCTTCGACATCCAATACGGAGGCCCGCTGCCGGAACTCGCCAGCGCTCTGCGCGCCAGCGGCTGGCAAGCCGCCGAGCGACTCGACTGGCGCAACGCGCTGCGGCTGTTCTCGCCCTCAGCGGCACTGTCCGACTTGCCACTCGTTTCCCATGTGCATCAGGGCCGCCATGAGCAATTCATTCATACTCATGACAGGCCCGATGGCCGCCGTTATGTGCTCAGGCTCTGGCCCACCCGATACCTGATTGCCGATACTGGCCCGCTGTGGGTTGGCGACATTACAGAGGTCACCAAGGAGCGCATCATCGGGTTCTTCGCCATCCCGGTCACCCAGGCCGGTACCCAGCATGGCGAGCGCCAAGCCCTGATGCAGGCTCTTGGCAACTACCCGGACATTCAACTGCACCGCAACGGGCTGCTGCGCATCAGTTACCATTCGTCGGCTGCTCGCCCCAACGCGGCAGCAGATTCTGGGGCACTCGCAGATGATCCAGCACCCGCGCCACCATGAAGTCGATCAACTCATCGACGGTGCGCGGTTGATAATAAAACCCCGGATTGGCAGGCATAATCACCGCTCCGGCACGCGCCAGACGCAGCATATTTTCCAGATGAATGGCCGTGAAGGGAGTCTCACGTAACACCAGAATCAGCGTCCGGCGCTCCTTGAGCACCACATCGGCAGCGCGCTGGATCAAGTCCTGACTCAGGCCGGCAGCCAGGCTTGCCAGCGTTCCCGTGGTGCAGGGGCAAATCACCATAGCCTCCGGCGGATGACTGCCGCTGGCCACCGGCGCCGTCCACTGCTGACGGCCAAAGACCCGCAACTGACCAGGTGCCGCGCCCAGGCGCTGGCTGAAAAACCGCTCGGCCTCCGCCGGTTGCGCCGACACCTTAATGCCCGCCTCCATTTTGAGCACCACCTGCCCGGCCTGGGAGATCAGCAGATAGACCCGCACTCCGGCATCGATCAGGCATTGCAACAGCCGCAGTCCGTATTGAATGCCTGAGGCCCCGGTGAGCGCGACGGCAATGGTGCGCGGCCAGTCGTCCTGAACGCGCGGCTCGACCGGGGGCTGATCTGTGATGGCTGACCCGGGCATGCTAACCCCCCACCTTCGATGATTTTGGGCAAAGCCTGGCAGCGAATACAGTCGCATCCAAAGGCTGGCGCCCACAAAGGGGCATCACGGACATGACTGCAAGGCATCGAGCAGGCGCTGGTGAATACCCTGGAAACCGCCGTTGCTCATCACCAGCAGATGATCTCCGGGCTGCACGGTTTTGATGATCTCAGCCACCAGTGGCTCGATGGCCTCATGCACCCGCACCCGCTCGCCCAGCGGCGCCATCACCGCCGCCGCATCCCAGCCAAGATCCGCCGGCGCGAACAGATAGACCAGATCGGCCTCTCCCAGCGAGGCTGCCAGGGTCTTGGCATGGACACCAGCGCGCATGGTGTTGGAGCGCGGCTCCAGCACCGCGAGAATACGCGCCTGGCCGACCGACTTGCGCAGGCCATCGAGCGTGGTGGCAATGGCGGTTGGGTGGTGGGCAAAATCGTCATACAGGCGCACGCCGCCGACCTCGCCGCGCAACTCCATACGCCGGCGCACACCTTGAAAACGCTCAAGCGTCGCCATGGCCGCCTGTGGCTCGACGCCAACATGCGCCGCCGCCGCGATGGCCGCCAGCGCATTAGAGACGTTGTGTCGCCCGGTCTGGTTCCAGGACCAGGCGCCTAAGACGGCCCCGTCGCGGTGGAGTCGGACCTCGGCTCCGGCCGGATTCAGTAATTCCGCACGCCAGTCCGCTTCTGGCTGGGTGGACGGATGGGCTGGCGCATCCGTTGGCTCAGGCTCAACCAAGGCCAGCGATTGACGCTGAGTCCAGCAGCCCATGGCCAGCACCTGCTCAATACTCTCCACCCCTTGCGGATGGATAATCAGCCCGGATCCAGGCACAGTGCGCACCAGATGATGAAACTGGCGCTGAATGGCGGCCAGATCGTCGAAAATATCCGCGTGATCGAATTCCAGATTATTGATCACCAGAGTGCGCGGACGGTAATGCAGGAACTTGGAGCGCTTGTCGAAAAAGGCCGTGTCGTACTCATCTGCCTCGACCACGAAATAGCGCCCGGCGCCCAGTCGCGCAGACAGGCCAAAATTGCCCGGCACCCCACCGATCAAAAAACCCGGCTCAAGACCGGCATCCTCAAGCAGCCAGGCCAACAGACTGGCGGTGGTGGTCTTACCATGGGTACCCGCCACCGCCAGCACATGGCGCGCGCCTAGCAGATGCTCCGCCAGCCATTGCGGACCCGACACATAGGGCAGCCCCTGGTCGAGCATGTATTCCACCGCTGGCACCCCACGCGTCATGGCATTGCCCACCACGACAACATCAGGTGCCGGCTGAAGATGCGAGGCCGCATAGCCTTGCGACAGTTCGATACCGGCCGCCTCAAGCTGGGTGCTCATGGGCGGATAGACATTGGCATCGGAGCCAGTGACCCTATGGCCAAGCTCGCGCGCCAGCAGCGCCAGCCCGCCCATGAAAGTGCCGCAAATACCGAGAATGTGCAGATGCATAAGATGCGAGAAAATCAGGAAGACAGGCGTGACGGCCAACTGCCGGGCATCAGCTCAACCCCTGGGTCATGCCACCAATGACCACATAAGCCAGCACATCATAAGTAATGGCAAGAAAGACGCCCTGCATCAGACGAATCTCAAACGCATGGCGCAAAATGTGCGCGCTGGCCAGCACACCCCAGATCACCAGCCCCAGGAACAAGAAGCCGGCCAGCAGCAAAACCCCGCTGGCTTCATCGCCCCAGAGCGCCAGGCTGAGCGGCAGCAGGGCAACCAGCCCAATCAGGGTGTCGACGCCAATGAGTGCCGTGGCCGTTTGCAGAAAACGCACCCGCTTGTCCACTAACCGCAGGATGGCATAGAGCAAGGCCAGCATGAAGCTGATATCCAGCAGCCCTTGCAGCAGTCCGACGAACGCATTGTGCCCGGAACTCATGGCCAGCAGCATGGAGCCGAGGGTACTGGCGCCGACCACCAGGGCAAAGATCACCGGCGAGGGGGGCAGGTCCTGAGGCGCACGGCGCAGCAGACAAAGATCGATAAAAAAATGAAGGATGGCAAGCACGGGAATTCGTCGGCCTTTGGCTGTAAATCAAAGCGTCGCATCATACCGGCTGGTGGATACCGACGCCAAAATCATGCGACCCGCCCTCGCCGCCCGAGTACCAGGGTCGCCAACAGCATGCTCAGGCTGAGACCGATCGGCAACAGGCTGCCGATGCGCGAGAAGGGTGTCTGCCCACTGAAGGGCTGCACCTCACCGACCAGTGCGCCGCGTTCAAAGGCTGGCAACTCGACGTTCACCCGCCCTTTCTGATCGATGATGGCGGAAATGCCAGTGTTG
The DNA here is from genome assembly GCF_033954835.1 of Thiorhodovibrio frisius. Lineage (NCBI taxonomy): Bacteria > Pseudomonadati > Pseudomonadota > Gammaproteobacteria > Chromatiales > Chromatiaceae > Thiorhodovibrio > Thiorhodovibrio frisius. Next base: position 1,456,976 of record NZ_CP121471.1, on the reverse strand, counting down.
GTGGCGCGCACCAGATAGCGGCCGTTCTCAAGCGCGCGCAAGCGCGCAAATTCAAAATGCTGCGCAGGCGCGAGCGAATCACCAAACCAGGCGTCATTGGAAACATTGATCAGATAATCGGCCTCTGGTAGCGCCTGGCGCACCTGATCAGGAAAGACATCTTCATAACAGATGGACGCGCCAGCAAAGTGGTCGCCCACGCGCAACAAGGGTTTCTCCGCATGACCGGGGCTGAAGGAGGACATCGGCACTTCAAACCAGTCCACCAGGGGCCCGATCAGGCCGCGCAGGGGCAGATACTCACCAAAGGGCACCAGGTGGCGTTTGTAGTAGCTGTCCTCGCTTGTGCCGATGCTGAGCAGACCATTATAGTAGCGCCTGTCGTTTTCCATGATGGGCACGCCAATAACGATTTCCGAGCCCTCGGCGCGGGCACGTTCGGAAAGGGGGTCGATCAGCGGCCGGCGGACCTCGTGCAAAAAGCTTGGGATGGCGGTTTCCGGCCAGACGATCAGCCCGGCGCCCAGGTGCTCGCGCGTCAGCTCAAGATGCGCTTCGAGAGTAGGCTCAAGCGCATCGGGCTGCCATTTGAGCGAGGGCGCGATATTGGCCTGCACCAGCGCGGCAGTGAACGGCTGACCTGCCGGTTGCGTCCATTCAATCATTCGTAGCAAACCGCCGCTGGTCCAGAGCAGCAGCAGCGCGATCAGGGCCGCCACGCGGGCGCGGCGCTCTGCCACGGCAAGCCACAGCAGGCCGGCTGAGAGGGCGGCGAGCAGACTGAGCCCATGCACTCCAAGAATGGGCGCCCAACCCGCGAGCGGCGAATCCACCTGGGTATTGCCAAGCAGCAGCCAAGGGAAACCGGTCAGAAACCAGGAACGCAGCCATTCGCCCAGCACCCAAACTGCCGGCAGCAACAGCACCGCTCCCGCCCAGTCATGCCCGGCGCGCTGCAACGCCGGTTGCACGCGCCCCATCAGCCAGCCCGCCAGCCCGTAGTAGAGCGCCATGGCGGCGACGAACAGCAGCATCATGCCGTTAGCCGCAATGGCGGGCAAACTGGCGAATTCATTCAGGCTGATGCGAATCCAGGCAACACCCACACCCAAAAGTCCCGCGCCATAAAGCCAGCCATGCACAAAGGCACCGCGCCCGCTGCGCCCGCGCAAGCACTGATACCAAAGCGCCAGCGCCAGAATACCAAGCGGATACCAACCAAAGGGCGCGAAAGCCAGAACGGTGGCGGCGCCGGCTGCGGGCGCAAGCAGCCAGCACCAGCGCGGCGAAAGCCGGGTCAGGAACGGCATGGGCGTGACCGGTGCATCAGTCGTAGTCGTCATCTTTCCACCGGCGCAACGCAGCAAAAATCTCGGTCGGTCCATTGAGCTTGTGGCCGGCCGCGCGCTCGGCAGCGACCATGACCTCGGGTTGATCGACACGCAGAAAGGGATTCGTCGCCAACTCAGATGCCAGGATGGTCGGCACAGTTGGCTTTTGGGCGGCACGCAGACGCTCGGCCTCAAGGGCACGTTCGGCCAGCGCCGGGTTCTCGGGCTCAACCCAGCGCGCAAAGCCGATGTTCTCAAGCGTATATTCATGCGCGCAGTAGCAGCGGGTCTCCGGTGCCAGTGCGGCGATCCGGCGCAGAGAAACGGCCAATTGCTCGACCGTCCCGTCAAACACCCGCCCGCAGCCGACACTGAACAGGGTGTCGCCGCAGAAGAGCGCAGGGTGATCCGCCTCAGCCGTTAGATAGGCAATGTGGCTTGAGGTATGACCCGGTACGGCCAGCACCTGGAGGTCAATCTCCAGACCCTCCAGCCTGAAGCGCTCGCCGTCGCCGACGGAGTGGGTCGCGCCTGGGATGCGCGGGTCTTCTGGCGCTATGACCTCGGCGCGCGGCCAGGCTGACTGGAGCGCCGCGACACCGCCGATATGGTCACGGTGATGATGAGTGATCAGAATGGCCGTCAGTTCCAGGTGCTGCGCTGCAAGATAGTCCAGCACCGGCTGCGCATCGCCTGGATCAACCACGGCAACGCGCGGGTCTTGCGGCTGACGCAACAGCCAGATGTAGTTGTCAGCAAAAGCCGGGATGGGCTCGATCCGCATTTGCGTCACACCTGTCCCTGCGCCAGCGCAGGTTTCAGGCTCGGGTCCAGTCCCATATCCGCCATTTCGCTCAACACCGCATCGCGAATGCCGGGCGCATCCAGACCGCAGACGTGCAGCTGCTCGCCATGGCTGGCCTGCTCCTGACAAACATCCGGCAGACCAAGATGCACGCAGCGCACTGCCAGACCATGGGCGGACAATAGTTCGGAGACCGCCGAGCCAGCGCCCCCGGCGATGACGTTCTCCTCGATTGTGATCAGCAGTTGGTGTTGATCGGCCAATTCCAGAATCAGGCGCTCATCAAGAGGCTTGACGAAGCGCATATTGGCCACGGTGGCATTGATTTCTTCGCCCACTTCCAGCGCTGGGGCCACCCGACTGCCAAAGCCGAGCAGGGCGACATGCTCGCCTTGGCGCAAAATTTCCCCCTCGCCGATGGCCAGCACTGGCGCGCTGGGGTCAATTTCCACCCCAGGCCCGCAGCCACGCGGGTAACGCACCATGGCAGGCCCCGGATGCTCAAGCGCCGTTTGCAGCATGCGTCGGCATTCGTTTTCATCCGCCGGCGCCATAATGACCAGATTGGGCAAGGGACGACCGTAGCTGAGATCGAAGCTGCCGGCATGGGTCGCCCCATCAGCGCCAACCAGACCGGCGCGGTCAACTGCGAAGGTCACATCCAGCCGTTGCAGGCAGACATCGTGCACCAGTTGATCGTAGGCACGCTGCAAAAAGGTGGAATAAATCGCCACCACCGGCTTCATGCCCTCGCAGGCCATGCCGGCGGCCAGGGTCACGGCGTGCTGCTCGGCGATGCCAACGTCAAAGTAGCGCTCGGGGAAACGCTCGGAGAAGGCCACCATCCCCGAGCCCTCGCGCATGGCCGGGGTGATGGCCAGCAGGCGCGGCTCCTTCTCAGCCGCCTCGCACAGCCAGTCACCAAAAATCTGGGTGTAGGTCTTGCCACCAGCCTTCTTGTGCATCCGTCCAGTTTTTGAGTCGAACGGCGTGACGCCATGAAACTGCACCGGCTGACCCTCAGCCGGCTCATAGCCACGGCCTTTTTGGGTTGACACATGCAGAAAGCGCGGCCCGGGCATGGCTTTCATGTTATTCAGCGTGGCGACCAGATCGTCCATGTCATGGCCATCAATGGGGCCGATATAGTTAAAGCCCATTTCCTCAAACATGGTGCTCGGCATCACCATGCCTTTCATGTGCTCTTCCCAGCGCCCGACCAAATGGCGCAGATGCGGCATGCTGCGCAGCGCGGTCTTGCTGCCCTCGCGCACGCTGGTGTAGACCCGGCTCGACAGCAGGCGCGAGAGATGCCGACTGATGGCACCCACCGGCGGCGAAATGGACATCTCGTTGTCGTTAAGTATCACCAGCAGGTCGGGGTCGAGCGGGCCGCCGTGATTCAGCGCCTCAAACGCCATGCCGGCGCCAAGCGAACCATCACCAATCACAGCAATCACCTGCCGCTGCTCGCCCTTCACGCGCGCGGCGATGGACATGCCAAGCGCAGCGCTGATGGAGGTACTGGAATGGCCAACGCCAAAGGTGTCGTAACGGCTCTCGCTGCGCTTGGGAAAGCCAGACAGGCCGCCTTTCATGCGCATGCGGTGCATGCGATCACGCCGCCCGGTGAGAATTTTGTGCGGATAGGCCTGGTGCCCGACATCCCACACCAGGCGATCATGCGGAGTATCGAACACATGATGGATCGCAACGGTCAACTCCACCACGCCAAGGCCGGCCGCCAGGTGCCCACCGGTGCGCGAGACGCTGTCGATCAAAAAGGCGCGCAGTTCCGCCGCCAACTCCTTGAGCTGCTCGCTCGACATCGACCGCAGATCGGCCGGGTCCTGAATTTGCTCAAGCAGCGGATAGGTAGCGAGGGCCGCGTCGGCGGCAGAGGCATCAGGCATGATTCTTAACCGGTCTGTCACAGGGCAATCGGTGATTTTAGTCCAATCCGCCGAAGCGCGCGCAATGCAATCTCCCCAGTCTCATATCCGCGCAAGATCGCACCCAGGCGCAGCGACTTGGAATCTGGCTCACAAAACCTTGAAAAGTCCGCGCCAACAAGCAAGGCGCGGCGGCAATCCCCAGGGGGCAAGGGGTTATAATGGCCGGAAATCGCAACATCGCCCGCGATGGCATTGCCACCCTCACCAAAACGGCCACCTTATGATCAGCGCCCCCCCCGAAAAAGCACTGCTCGTCGAAGACAGCCGCTCACTGCGGCAGTATCTCGCCGAAGCCATTCATGAAATCGCCGACATCCAGGTCACCAGCGCAGGCTCGCTTAAACAGGCCCGCCAGCTGATCGATGACCAACCCCAAGAATATTTCGTCGGCATTCTCGATCTCAACCTGCCGGATGCGCCCGATGGCGAGATCGTCGATCTGGTCGCGAAAGCTGGCATCCCCATCATCGTGCTGACCGGTTTCATGGACGACAGCCTACGCGAGCGGATTCTGGCCAAGCCGAATGTGATTGACTATGTCGTCAAGACCAACGCGAGCGAGATCGATTATGTCGCCAGGCTGGTCAGGCGGGTTCATCGCAATCATCAGATCAAGGTGCTGATTGTTGATGACTCGAGCAGTTTCCGCCTCTATCTGCAACAACTGCTGAGCACCCACCGCTACCAGACATTGGAGGCAGCCAATGGGGAGGAAGCCCTCAAAGTGTTGCAGCAACACCCGGACATCCGCCTGATGCTGACTGACTTCCACATGCCAAAGATGGACGGCCAAACACTGATCGCGCAGGCGCGCCGCCACTTCGACCGCAACCAACTCGGCATCATCGGTATGTCTGATCAGAGCGCGCCCATCACCTCGGCCAAGCTGCTCAAGGCCGGCGCCAATGACTTTATCGCCAAGCCCTTTCTCATCGAGGAGTTCTACTGCCGCATTACCCAGAATATCGAAACCCTGGAGTTCATCCACTTTATGCGCGATTCGGCCGTACGCGACTTCCTGACCCAGCTCTACAACAGGCGCTATCTGTTCGATGTCGGCACCAAAGCCTATACACATGCCAAAGCGCAGAACTCCGGGTTCGCGGCAGTGGTGGTCGATATCGATCACTTCAAGCAGGTAAATGACACCCACGGGCATTTTATCGGCGACCGCGTATTGCAGCACGTCGCCAAGGCCATGCAGAAGTCAACCCACAAAGAAGACTTGCTGGTGCGCTACGGCGGCGAGGAGTTCTGCCTGCTGATTCATGGCGAGCGTGCCTCGGAGCATTTGGCCGAAGAACTTGAGCGCATTCGCCGTGCCATTGCCGAGCTTGAAGTCCCGAACGGCAACGAGGTACTCAAGGTGACCGCGAGTCTGGGCGCGACTGTCAACAAAACCAGCTCGCTCTCCGCCATGATCGACATCGCCGACGCTGCGCTCTATCTGGCCAAGACCGAGGGACGGGATCGGGTGCGGATTAGCTGAGAGGATCGCACCTCGCTTCAGCGTCCAGGCCCTCAATCAAAGCAGTGACCGCCCCCCGTGCTTCGGCCAGTGGCGCTTCCAGGGCCGCCGTATCAAGCCCGGTGTCGGGCGTCTGGTTTCTCTCGACTTCCCTTACTGCCACCTGCATCGCAGCCAGGCGCTCGGCAGCCGTTGCAAATCCCATGTTGGCCACCAATCCTGTGAGCGCGTGCAGACGACCTTGCATCCGCCCGATGTCGCGCTCGCGCCAGCCATCCAGCAGCGCGTCCAAGTCCGCCCGGGCATCGCTGACGAAGGTGCGCAGCAGATCGGCCAGTCCCTCGGGGTCGTTGTCAAACAGGGACTCAAGCTCCGCCGGCAGCGCCTGAGGTGGCCCCGGCAACGCGCAAGAGCGGGGATCTGGTGTCACAGCTTGATCGGCGCTCGAATCAACCGAGGGACGCGGTCGTTTCTCGGCATCGTTGAGCCAGCGCCTGAGCGCGCGTTCCAGCAACTCCAGGCGAATCGGCTTGCTCAGATAATCGTCCATGCCAGCTTGCAGGCACTTATCCCGGTCTCCCTCCAGGGCCTGCGCGGTCATGGCCACGATGGGCGTGCTGCGGTTCAGATTGCCGGGCTCGTCGCGGATGGCGACTGTCGTCTGAAAGCCATCCATGAGCGGCATCTGAATATCCATCAGAATGAGATCGAAGGCGCGAGTACGCGATAACTCCAGCGCCTGCAAGCCATTGCCTGCGGTCATCACCTCAATACCGAAGCGCGACAGATAGGACGCCGCCACCTTGCGATTAAACAGTCGGTCTTCCACCAACAGCACCTGGGCACCGGCAAAGCGCGGCGACTGGCTAACCACCTTGGCGTTGGCAGCCTGGCTGGCGTCGGCGAGCGGCCCCAAGGGCAGGGTCAGCGCCTGGCTCATGGCACGCAGCAACTGGCGATGCTTGACCGGCTTGATCAGCAAACTGCGCACGCCCAGAGCACGCAGCCGCGCAGCCTGACCGCGCACACTGGCTGATGCCAACAGCAGAATGTCGGGCGCGCCGCAGGTGCCGTCCCCTTGGATGGCGCGCGCACTCTGTTCGCCGTCCATGCCGGGCATCAGCAGATCAAGCAGCACCAGACGGAAAGGATCGCCGGCGGCATGGGCCTGTTGCAAGGCTTCCAACGCCTCAGCGCCACCTGGCACGGCGTGCGGCTTACAGCCCCAGCCGTTCAGGGTTTTGACAAGCAAACGCCGGTTAGCGCTATTGTCATCCACCACCAGACAGCGCAGGCCACGCAGCTCAGGGGCGGCCAGGTTGGCACTGGGCAACGGACTGCTGGCTGGCTCCAGCGGCAGCAGAAAGCTGAACTCGCTGCCCTGCCCCAGCGTGCTGGTCAGTTCAAGGCGCCCGCCCATCAGCTCGACCAGTTGGCGAGAAATGCTCAGCCCCAAACCAGAGCCGCCATATTCGCGGGTGACACTATTGTCGGCCTGCTGGAATGCCGAGAAAATATCCGCTTGCTTCTCTGGGGCAACCCCGACGCCAGTGTCGCGCACCGCAAAGCGCAGCCATTTGACCTGCACTCTAGGCACTGGCGGCACCGGCGGCGCCAAGGGTCCATCAGGGCCGCAATTTTCAGGTGCCAACTCCACGCTCAGTACCACCTCGCCGGTGGCGGTGAATTTGATCGCATTGCCAAGCAGATTGATCAGCACCTGGCGTAATCGCTGGTTGTCACCCTTGAGACCAAGGGGCACTTGCGGATCAATAAACTCAATCAGCTCAAGCTCTTTTTCGGCGGCGCGCAAGGCAAAGCCGTCGAGCACTTCCTCAAACAGCACGCTGAGGTCGAAATCAACAGGGTCAATCAGCACTCGCCGCGCCTCGAGCTTGGAGAAGTCGAGGATGTCGTCAATCAGCGCCAGCAGCGCCTCGGCTGCGGCATCGACGATTTCGAGATTCTCGCGCTGCTCGGTATCGAGCCGGCTGTCGAGCGTGAGCTTGGTCATGCCGAGAATGGAATTCATCGGCGTGCGAATCTCATGGCTCATCTTGGCGAGAAACTCGCTTTTGGCCAGCGCTGCGGATTCGGCCTCCTCCTTTGCCCGACGCAGCGCCTGCTCAGTCTGCTTCATCGGCGTGACATCGACGAAGCTCTCGATCAGCAAATTGCTCTCCGCCGTTTGAAGCGGGGCCAGGCTCTTGAGCACGCTCACCTGAGTGCCATCGGCGCGCACAAAGACCGACTCGTCGTTGGATACCGAGCGCCAGTTCTCCGGCACTCCTCGCTCAAAGGGGCAGGCGTTCGGATTCAGGCACAGGTGCTCGCTACAGAGTGACCCAATCAGCTCCTCACGCACGGTGCCTAGTATCCGCGCCGCCTGCTCATTAGCGTCCACCACCTCACGAAGATCGTGGTCGATCACCACAATGCCGGTCTGCACGGTATCGAGCACCGCAGCCAGATGCGCCTCCTGCGCGCGCGCTCGATCCTCGGCCCGGCGGCGCGCATCGACGTCGCTGTTGGAGCCGGCCATGCGCAGCGGACGTCCCTGCTCATCGCGCACGCACAGCCCATGGCCGAGAATCCAGCGCCAGGAGCCGTCCTTACAGCGCATGCGAAATTCGGTCGCGAGCAGTTCGGTCTCGCCACGCAGATGCGCCTCAATGGCCGCGTTCGCCCCCGACAGATCGTCCGGATGCACACGCTCAACCCACTCCTCGAAGCGATTAGGAATTTCCTCGTCGCGATAGCCGATCAGCTCCTTCCAGCGCGGGGAGAAATAAACGCGGTTGGTGGGAATATCCCAGTCCCAGATGCCTGCATTGGAACCGGCCACCGCCAGCGCGAAGCGCTCCTCGCTGGCGCGCAAAGCATTTTCAGCACGGGCGGTCCGAGAAATATCGTCGATCACCCAAATCACGCCGTCGGCGCGATCAACGCCATTGAGCGGTCGGCCGGAAAGTGCGGCCTGAAACACCTCGCCATTCGCGCGCTTTAATTCATAATGCACATCGGCCACGCCGGTACTGCGAATGCGCGAAAAGACCTCCTGGCCAAAGCGCTGAAAAGACGCACGCGAAAGGTGCAGCACTTCCACCGACTCACCAAGCAGCTCTGCGGCATCATGGCCGAACAACTGACAGGCGCGGTCGTTGATCTCGATGATGCGCCGGTCGCAATCCACCACGAAAATGCCGATGAGGCTGTTATCAAACACAAGCCGAAAGCGGTCGTGTTCTTCTCTGGAGGCGACCTTGTCAGATATCTCAGAGCCCATGTCCGTATACTGCTGTTATGACGCGTGGGTTTTTGACCCGGATTTTCAAGGCCGGGGTTGAAGCGCTCTGCGGATCAGCTCAAAGCGGACTGTCCTCGACGATTAGACCAGCCGCAAGCTCCTCAACATTTGGATACTCATCGGGCGACAGGGCCATCAGGCAACGCCCCTGGCCTTCGCGTTTGGCGCGGTCCATCGCCTCATTGGCTGCTCGCAGCATGTCATCAACACTGCTGGCATGCTCGGGAAACACCGCTACGCCAACGCTTGCCGTGATTTCAGCCTCACCGCTCGACAGACGAATGGGCGCCGCCACGGCCCCGACCACCTTGCGCCCGAGGGTCATGGCCGCCTCCACGCCGTTGACCTCCGAGAGCAGCACCGCGAACTCATCACCGCCGACCCGGGCAACCGTATCGGAATTTCGCAGGCTATTGGTCAACATGCGCCCGACGCGAACCAGGAGCCGGTCGCCGTCGCTGTAACCGAATTTATCGTTCACCTCGCCAAAGCCGTCAAGGTCGAGCAAAATCAGGCCATAGCGCCGTCGATAGCGGGCAGAATGGAGATGAATACGCTCGAGCCGATCAAAAAACAAGGCGCGATTGGGCAACTCCGTCACAGTATCGAAGTTTGCCAGCTCCTGGGCGCGTTTCTGCTCCCGCCGCCACTTCACCCGCGCATCGGTCAGAAACCAGGCAGCAACGCCCATAAGCACAAAGAAAGTCAGCGCGAATAGCCACAAACGCATCAGAGTGCCGCGACGCTCGGCGCGCACGCCAGTTGCTTGCCCGTTGCTGGCAATGGAAGCCTCGCCCGCGACTTCCACCGCAGCTGCCTGCTGTGCGGGGGTTGCCACCTCAGCCAACTCGGCGCGATAGAAAAGATAGGAGCCGAGCCCGGTTAACAACCCAATCAGCAGAATGAGGCCGCCAAACAGCCGGATAAATTCCCGTCTGGAGTCCGCTTTGGACTCCTGCTCACTGTCCGGCTTCAACGCCGGCACGCTGTCGCCATCTGGCGGTTGATTAGATTCAGATACTGCCATGGTGTTTTCCATCCATTCCCAATGCTATTGGCTCGCCCGCTCTACCACGCACTGAGTCTAATGCAATTCGGTGTTTTTCACAGCCAAAACCCCGCGAGAAATCCACCCGGCTTTGCCCGGCGACGCAGTTCATCAAGGCATGCGCGGGGGATATGGCTGCTGCCTCCCAAGGCGAAGCCGCAGGGGAAACCCGGCAACAAGCACCATAATGACCCAGAGCGGCGCGACAGCAAATTGACAAGGCTGGCACCCGCCATTATGCTTCATCGTTTTCCGGGCGTAGCGCAGTCTGGTAGCGCACCACAATGGGGTTGTGGGGGTCGCAGGTTCGAATCCTGCCGCCCGGACCATTCGTCATCTCGCCGTCGGTGATCAGCCTGACTGAATCCCGCCCCCTCCATGTCGAGCACCTGCGCGTGCGCGGCCTGGTGCAAGGCGTTGGCTTTCGCCCGCACGTCTGGCATCTGGCACACAGCCTGGGCTGCTTGGGCGATGTGCGCAACGACGGCGACGGTGTGCTGATCCGCCTGTGGGCGCCAGATACGAAAACGGCCGATACTTTCTGCCAGCGCCTGCGCGCTGATAGCCCCCCACTCGCGCGCATCGACGCACTCGAGCGCAGCCGCCAACCCGCGCAAAGCAGCGCCCCCCCGCCCACCACAGACTTCCAGATCATCGCCAGCGCCGCCACCGAGGTGCACACTGGGCTCGTCCCAGATGCCGCCACCTGTCCAGCCTGCGCAGCGGAGATCGGCCAGCTCGGCAACCGCCGCCATCGCTACCCCTTCACCAACTGCACCCATTGCGGCCCCAGGCTGAGCATTGTGCGAGCGATCCCCTATGATCGCGCCAACACCAGCATGGCCTGCTTTCCGCTCTGCCCGGATTGCCTGGCCGAATACAACAACCCGGCCAACCGGCGCTTTCACGCCCAACCCAACGCTTGCCCGATGTGCGGACCACGGCTGTGGCTGGAGGACAGCAGTGGCCAGATGCTCGACCCGGCTGATCTTGACGCCGAAGATGCCATCGCAGCCGCCAGCCGACTGATTTCGCGCGGACAGATTCTCGCCATCAAGGGCATCGGCGGTTTTCACCTGGCCTGCGATGCCACCAACAGCCAAGCGGTCGCGCGCCTGCGCCAGCGTAAAGCGCGCGACGCCAAGCCCTTCGCGTTGATGGCGCGCGACCTCGATGTCATTCGTCGCTACTGCGCTGTCAGCGCACAGGAAGCAGCCCTGCTCCAATCCCCAGCCGCGCCCATCGTGCTGCTTGAATGCCGGCATTCAGAACCCGATCAGCCGAGTCTCGCGCCCGGCATCGCACCGGGGCAGACTAGTCTCGGCTTCATGCTGCCTTACAGCCCGCTGCATCTGCTGCTCCTCGCGCACTGGGAACGCCCGCTGGTGATGACCAGCGGCAACCGCAGCGACGAACCCCAGGCTATTGACAATGCAGACGCGCGCACCCGCCTCGCGCCCCTGGCCGATGCCCTGCTGCTGCATGATCGCGACATCCTCAATCGCCTCGATGACTCGGTCGCTCGCGTCGATGCCGGACAGCCGCGTCTGCTACGGCGCGCGCGCGGCCTCGCGCCGGCACCGCTGCTGGTGCCTGAGGGGTTTCATCAGGCACCCCCGGTACTTGCCCTGGGCGGAGAGCTGAAAAACACCTTCTGCCTGCTCGATGCCCCACGGCTCATCCTGTCGCAGCATCTCGGCGATCTCGACGAGCCCGCAACCCTGCGCGAGTTCGAACGCACGCTAAGGCTCTACCGCGAACTCTTCCAACACCAGCCCGAACGCATCGCAGTCGACCAGCACCCGGACTACCGCAGCAGCGCTTTCGGCCGCCACCTGGCCGCCGAACTGGCGCTGCCGCTGATCGAAGTCCAGCACCACCACGCCCACATCGCCGCTGTGCTGGCTGAGAACGCCTGGCCGCGCGACGCAGGCTCCGTGCTTGGACTTGCACTCGACGGCCTCGGCTACGGCAGCGACGGGACACTCTGGGGGGGCGAACTGCTGCGCGCAGACTACCAGGGCTTCACCCGCCTGGGCTGGCTTCGCCCTACCCCCCTGCCCGGCGGCGACCGCGCAGCAAAAGAACCCTGGCGCAATCTGCTCGCCCAGATTCACACCGCCTTCGGCTGGGACCAAGCATGCGCACAATGGCCGCTGCTCACCCGTCTCCCCGGTCTCACCGAGGCCCCCATCCCCGCACTGCTGCGCATCATGGATGCAGGCATCAACGCCCCCTTAAGTTCCTCGACCGGACGGCTATTTGATGCCGTGGCCGCCGCCTTGGGCGTCTGCACCAAAAGCATCGCTTACGAAGGCCAAGCGGCGATGGAACTCGAGACACTGGCGCGCGCCGGGTCAGGCGCAAGCCGCACGCCAAACAGCGCCGGCTATCCTTTTGCCCGCCTCCACAGACCAGAGGGTATCCAGCTCGACCCCGCTCCCATGTGGCAGGCCCTGCTCGACGATCTGAGCCAAGGTCTTCCGCCGGCGCGCATCGCCGCCCGTTTTCACCAGGGTCTCGCCACCGCCCTGACCGAGCTAAGTCTTGATTTGGCGCGCGAACAGGGTCTCGACACCCTCGCCCTGTCCGGCGGCAGCTTTCAGAATCGCATCCTGCTAGGGTCCGTTGTCCATCAAGCAGAACGCGCTGGCCTGCGCGTGTTGGCCCATTCCCGGGTGCCGAGCAACGACGGCGGCATTGCCCTTGGCCAGGCGCTCATTGCGGCTGCCGCCAGTCCGAGACCGGCGCACTGACAAACCGATTGCGCCACGCGGCGGCAACTCTGCGACAATGGCGGGCAAATTCGTCGCCGGCGAGCCGCCGCCATTGAATCAGCTCCAGAGAAGCCGTTCTGAACCAATCAAGCAATTCCCGACACAACATCAGCCTCAGCGATTGAGGACTCGGCGAATGAATTCGCCATGACACATCCATGAATAACATCTTTACCAAGTTTCTTGCCATTGACCTGCCGTCCCAGCTCGCCTGCGACGACACCGGCGGCAACCCCGCCTTCAGCGTCACCCTGACCGCCGATGGCGCCATTCCTTTTCCGCAGGTGATTTTGCGCCAGCACGGGCGCGAGCATCTATTTCGCAACCAGCAGATCGTCTGGCTCACCGATGACTCAGAGCAGGGCTATCAGTACCGCGCCGAGATTCCGCCCGGCCTGCTGAGCGAAGGCGAGGTGCAGGTGCAGATCGAAGGCTGTCGTCAGGCCAATTTCACCCGCGCCAGCGGCGATGACTGGGTCAAGACCTTTCGCGCCCTTGATCTGGTCCGCACAGCCGCGACCCGACAGCCGGCCGCGTCCAAACCCGTATCAGCCAGCCAGGCTGCATCCGCCCCACGCATCCGCGCCGGCAAGGACTTGCCGAAGCTCTACTTCGGCATCCACAAACACATGCACCAGCCCTACTACGATGCGGCCAATCCAGATTACTGGGATGGTGAAAAGGACGGCATCTTCAGCACCCGTGGCGGCCCCTATACCGACTTTGTCCCCGCCGCCATCTGCCAATATGCCGACTCGGGACTACCCCACGCGGGCCTGAGCTGTAGCTGGAGCGGTTCGCTGATCGAGCAGCTCGAGAGTTGCGCCGAGACCGGTCGCGCCGGCGGGCGCTTCAGCGACTGGACCGACGCGTTGCGTCGGGTCGCCAAACTGACCACCGCGAGCGGCAACCGCCGGTTGGACTTAAGCGCCTTCGGCTTCTACCACCCGCTAATGCCGCTGATCCCCGCGCGCAACATCGTGCGCCAGATCCAGCAACACCGTGAGCTCATCCCACGGATCTTCGGCGCGCCGGCATCGGACATTCTGTTTCCGCCCGAGACCGCCTTTCATCCGCGCATCATCCCGGCGCTCAATCAGGCCGGCATCCGCGCGGTGATCTACGACTCCATCCATCGCTACCGCGCCTGCCGCGACTACCCCTACGGCGGCCCGAATGAGGGCATGCTGCCGCCCAACCCGGCCGAGCAGACCAATCCGCCCGCCGATGACTGGCTCCGCCTGAGCAACGTCTGGACCGGCTCGGACATCGCTCCCAGCCTGCTCAAGCCCGAATACTTGGCCTACACCGACCCGGATGGCACCGAGCACAAGATCATCGGCGTGCCGGCCGAGCGCTACATTGGCAACGAGGACGCGCGCGGCGGCTTCGGCGCCCTGCAATATCCCGATGTGCTCGGTCAGGTCTATGCCGAGCTCGAGCGCCACGGCCATTTCGACCCCAAGCATCCGCCGTTTTTCCTGCTACATTCCGATGGCGACAACCACGGCGGCGGCGCCGAAAGCTACTACCGCCACAATACCGCCGCGATGCTCGAGTGGCTTGCGGGCGACCCGCGTTTCGAGCTGACCACCATCGCCGACTATCTCGACCGCTTCCCGCCCGATCCCAGTCAGGCCGTCCATCTCGAGCCCGGCTCCTGGAGCGGCGCCGACAATGGCGACCCGCAATTCATGAAGTGGTTCAGCCGCTACCGCGAGCCCTACTCGCCCGACCTCAACTCCTGGGCGGTGCTGACCGCGCTGCAAAACGCCGTGCATTCGCTCGAAGACACCGAGCCCGAACACCCGCTGCTGCCCAAGCTGGCCCGCCTGATGCTGACCGCCGAGGCCAGCGACTACTGGTATTGGACCGGCCAAGATGTGTGGGATGGCCAGGTCACCCGCGCCGCCAACCACGCCTGGTCCCTGGCCGGGACCGAATTCCAGCGCATGGCCGACGCCAAAAGCGACAAAACCGGCCCAACCATCTTCCCGCCTTGGGTCACGCCTGAGAACCCCGGCGGCCAGCAATGGCGCCCAAATGGACTCGAGCCCGCCCCGCGCGAGGCGACCCTGCATTGCTTTGCCTACGATCTCTCCGGCATCGCGCGGGTCAGGCTGCATCTGCGCCCTGCCGCAGGTGATCCGGCGAGCGAGCAAGTATTCGACCTGACCGACCACGGCCCCTACCCCTGCGAAACAGGCGCGCGCGTCACCGCGCACTACTTCACAGCCGAGTTACCACCGGGCTTAGGCGACATCCGCTACTTCCTGGTCGCCGAGGACAAGAATGGCAACCTCGGCCGCAGCGCGCTTGAGCGGATTTATCTTGCCTGAGATCGGCACTCTGGCACCGATGCAGCCTCGCTGTCTGGACGGTTTAGAGAAGATGCCGCTGCGCATCTTGTCTGCGGTGCAAAACGCGCACGACCTCGACGCAACCGTCCTCGAATCGATAAAATATGACGTGACTTGACACCGGCGCGCTGCGAATTCCAGGCAACAGATCGCTCCGTGCGATGCCGATATGCGGAAGTTCAGTTAATGACCAGAATCGTTCTTTCAGGCGCTGGAGATACTCCCCTGATCGCAGGTCACCCCAGGTAAGCCTTCCGAAGCGGTGAATTTCGATCAGATCTTCCCTCGCCGCCGGTGAGATGACGAGCGGATATCTACTCATGCGCGGGAGTCGTCTTCAATGGCCTCGAACAAGCGGTCAAGCCCGCCTTTGGAATCGATCGGGATGCCCTCACCGCGATCGAGTTGATTGATGCCTGTTTGAAGTTGTTCACGAAGCCGTGCGAGTTTGATTTCCGCAACCCATTCCTCGTGCGAATCCATGAAGCGCAGAGCTTCACGGATCACTTCGCTGGCGTTGTTGTAGAGGCCGCTTTGAACCTTGGCTTTGACGCGGTTCTCAAGCTCGGGGGTTAATGACACATGCATCGCGATTTCCTGCTCCGTGGTTCTCCCGGCATCCTAGGATGCTGATACAAAGACTGTCAATCCTTGTCGAACCCATCAGTACGAGCAACGGCGCGCTTGAGCGGATTTATCTCGCCTGAGATCAGGTAGAGGATCTCGCGCAGGGAACCGCCAACAGGCGACTGCTTCATGTGGGACGTCAGCAACAAACCAGGCCGAGGTTTTCCCTCCGGCCTGGTGCATTAAGGTTGCCGGGTTCATGACGGTTGTGCCGCCTCCTCTAATCGAGCAAGAGCGCAGCAAGCTGACGAAGGCTGTCGGTATTGCCTGCTTGGGCCTCCATGAAGCTTTCGCCCTTCAGCCCGGCAGCCGCCTCGGCGGCGGACGCGGCACTGGTCAGCTTCGGGGGGCTATCGCCGCTTGTCGTTGCCAGCTTGGACAGTTGCGCTGAAATTTTGACCAGCGACTCTTCCTGCTCCGCCTTTGGCGCTTCCGCCGGGACCGCAGTGGTCGCGGAACCCGTCGGTTTTTCGGCACTTTCGGCCTGCTGCTTGATGGTATTCAAATTCCGGGGCATCGGACCGGACAAGTGGGCTTGATTGAGTTCTAACACGTGCGTTCTCCTGTTTAGATTGTGGTGACACGAGGACTGGGTTTATTCGCCAAAGCAAGGGATTAACCATGCTCGGACATTGGCGAAATCCCGACTAAAAGCGCGGCATGCGCCGCGCGCCTAAAAAACCCTGGCGGGATGTTCGTGTCGGCACCCGCGCCAGTTGGTGAAAATTGACTGGCCAATTCGCGCCTCGGCGGCAAGATTGACAGCATCTGTTGTGCCATCGCGTTAGCCGCCTAGCAATTGCAGCGCCTGCTGCGGCAGCGCATTGGCCTGGGTCAAGACCGAGATACCAGACTGTTGCAAGATCTGGACCCGAGTCAGCTCGGCGGTCTCTGCGGCAAAGTCGGCATCACGAATTCGAGAGCGGGCGGCGGACATGCTTTCGTGTCCTACTCGAAGGTTATCGATGGTGGTTTCGAAACGTCTTTGCACCGCCCCCATTTCTGCACGCAAGGAGTTAATCTGGTTTAAAGCGCCGTCAACAATCCCCATCGCTCTGGAGGCTTCTTGTCGCGTCAGAATACTGATGCCCGGGGGGCTCGTTGCAGTCAAGGTATCGAGCGCTTGAGGATCTGCAACGATAGCTGGTGAAAACAAATTCTTTGGTGTATCAGGGTTTCCCTCGTCATCAACGAGAGGACCTGATACTACCAAACCTCCAACCTGGAAAAGTGGGGCCGGCGGATCAGTCGTAAGATCAAACGGGTTAAAATTACTCGTGACAACAATACCGGTCGTTCCGTCATTGTTTGTTCGCAAGAACGCTTTTACTCCTGCTTTGGCCCATGCCTTACCATCCTCAGTTCCCGAGTCGATTTTTATCTGTATTTCTTTGTTTATCTCCGCAACCATATCTTCCAAACTATTAGCATCGCCAGCATGGGTAATAGTAAGTGCGCCTTCAGTCGCCAGTGGACCCAATGGGGTTAGCGCAAATCCAGATATTTTAATGCTTAAATCATCTTGCATTTGTTCCATCTGGGCTGCCGTCAAACCTTCGGCAGGGTTAAAAACCGCTTCTTGATTTCCAAGTCTTCGCGGGCGCGAATCCATATTCGTGATCGAAATCATTTGCCCTTGATTGGGGCCGATCTGGAAAAACGAATCGCCTTTAGAGCCATCTAATATCGCCTCGCCATTAAATTCACTGTTTAAGGCAACACGTCGAACTTCACTAATTAGTTGCTGAACCTCCTCATCAAGCGCTTTGCGATCACTTGCCGAGTTTGTTCCATTAGCTGCTTGCACAGCGAGCTCACGAATCCTTTGCAAATTCGTGCCAACTGTGCTTAACGCCGCCTCGGCTGTCTGCGACAACGAGATCCCGTCATTTGCATTTCGGGTCGCCTGACTCAGTCCCTTGATTTGTGTTGTAAAGCGTTCGCTGATGGCCAGACCAGCGGCATCGTCCTTGGCGCTGTTGATTCGCAAACCAGTGGACAGACGCTCCAAGGTTGTCGCGAGCCCCTTTTGACTGACGGCGAGATTGCGCTGAGCATTCAGCGACGGAATGTTGGTGTTGATGATTTGTGCCACGGTTGCTCTCCTGTCGGCTGCTTGACGCGCCTATCGTCCTTTCGGGACAGGGTCAGGGCCATCGCCGGCCGCGCGTTATTCAAGAATCAGGCGCAGGGGACCATCCCTCTGCACACAAACCACCGGACGCCCGCAGCCGATTCTGACAGTGCCAATCTGGCTGCTTGCCCGGTGCTGCCTCTAGCGACAGTCACCGGACGCATGGCGGTTTGTTTGCCTATAAGCGAGAGCCGTGCCACATTTATTTTTTAATTTACAAACAACAACTTACTTAACTAAAAACCTCCTTTACCCTTGTCTCGAAGAATCTTTGGACAGGAGTCAAACCACTTTTTCGTCAATTTATCGACGCATCGGAATTCTCGCCGACGTTTCAGCTTTTGCTGTTGGCGAAAATCCGCGCCACGCGGTGCCGCACCACCTTTCGCCACACGGTTAAAACCCTTCTGCCATGCGCCTTCGCGACCAGACGGCAAGAAGATGCCGCGGCGGCGACATTTTTCCGTCACATGCACGAATCGATGAGAAACAGGCGGGAATACCGGCCCGTTGCGAGCCTGGTCGTGGAAACGGCGGGGGCTAAGCTTAGTCGGCGGCGCACTGGCGCTCGATGCCGGCGCGCCAGTCTTCGACGAATAGCTCAATGGACTCGATAAAGTCCGGCTCGTGCTCGCTGCGGTTGATGGTGCAGTGCACCAGCACACCGGGGCTGGGGGAGCCCGGCGGGTCGCAGGTCAGGGTCCAGGCCAGGGCGTTGGGGCAGCCTGGCAGGGTAAATCGCAGCCCGTCGCGGATGGGCTCGCGCTGGACGCGGAACTGGCCCCAGAGGCAGTAGATTTCGCCTTGCTCGCCGTCCCACCAGAGCACTTTGTCGATGGCATCGCACCAGGCCGCGAGTTCGGGGCCGATCAGGCGTTGCTGAAGTGTCTCGGGCGTCAGCGGGCAGTTGGCTTTGGCAAAGAATTCCATGCTCAGCCGAAGACGCCGGCAATCTGACGCTGCGCCTGTTCGGCCGCGAGGCGCGGGTCGGCAGCGTCGCGGATGGGGCGACCGATGACGACATAATCCGCGCCATTGCGAAAGGCCTGCTCGATATCGACAGTGCGCTTCTGGTCGTCGACTGGGCGATTGTCGACCGGGCGAATGCCGGGGGTAACGACCAGAAAGTTCTCGCCCAGGTCGGCGCGCAGGCGCGGTGCTTCGAGCCCGGAGGAAATCACTCCGTCGCAGCCGAGTCGCAGGGCTTTCCGAGCGCGAGAGAGCACCAATTCCTCGACATCGCAGGCAAAGCCGAGGGAGTCCAGGTCGGAGCGGTCGAGGCTGGTCAGCACGGTGACGGCGAGGATTTTGACCTCGCCTTTCTCGCGCGCGGCGGCCTCGAGCATGGTGTCGTTGCCATGCACGGTGGCGAAATCGACTTCGCGATCCCGCAGCCGCCGCACCGCACGCCCGACCGTCTCTGGCACGTCGAAGAATTTGAGATCGCAAAACACCCGTTTATCCTGGGCGCGCAACCATTCGACCAGCTCGAAGTAGCCACCGGCCATGAACAGCTCGAGCCCCACTTTGTAGAAACGACAGGCGGGACCGATGCCACGGACCAGATCCTTGGCTGCATCGGCATCTGGCAGGTCAAGGGCGACGATGAGGCGCTCATCGACGGGGATGGCTTTGGTGGAGAGAGAATCTTGAGTCATTGGGTCAGTTTGTTCTCAGGGCTTGCGGCGGACGGATGGTGCAGGGATTCTACCCCAGCCCCCGCAGCGCGCGCTCGAGCCGCTGCCAGGCCTGCTCATCGCCAGGCAGGCCAAAGCGCAGGCTTGGGGGCTCGCGGAACAGGCGGGTTAGGATGCCCTGCCCCGCAAGCTGGACCCAGATCGCCTCCGCCCGATCATCGCACACCCAGGAAAACAGCGCACAGCCGCCAGCCGGCGGGAGACCATGACGACTGAGCAAGTCAGACAACCGCTGCCCGGCTGCAACCAGTGCAGCGCGCGTTTGCAGCTGCCAGTCCTGATCGCACAGTGCCTGAGTCGCCACCCAGCGCGCCGGGCCGGTGAGCGTCCAAGGGCCAAGGCGCCGGCGCAATCGCGCCAGCAAGTCCGGCTCGGCCAGCACAAAGCCAACGCGGGCGCCGGCGAGCCCGAAAAACTTGCCCAGCGAGCGCAGCACCATCAACCCAGGCTGCGGACAGCAGGCAGCCAGACTGTGCTCCGGTGTGACGTCCATGAAGGCCTCATCGACAATCAGCCAACCGCCGCGCTCGGCCAGACGGCGACGCCAGTCAAGCAACTGCTCGTGGGAGAAGCGCAGGCCGGTTGGATTATTGGGCTGGACTAGAATCAGCACATCGCTGCCATCGACCAGTTCATCGACGCGCGGCGCGAGGGCTTGCCGACCACAGAGGGCATCGACACCGGTCACCTGATGACCACCCGCGCGCCAGGCGGCAGCGTGCTCGGCATAGGCAGGTGCCAGCAGCGCGACCCGCGATGGCCCGCGCAGCCAAGGCAGCGCCTGAATGGCGGCCTGGGAGCCGGCAACGGGCAGCAGCGCATCGCAGCCGTAGTAATCCAGCGCGGCGGTCTCCAGCCCGTCGTTGTCCTCAGGGAGCCGCTGCCAGGACGACGCAGGCACCGGCGGCACCGGCCAGCCGCTTGGGTTAATGCCGGTGGACAGGTCCAGCCAGTCGGCGCGCGCGATGCCAAAGCGCGCTGCGGCTTCTTGCAAGCGCCCACCGTGCGCCAGTGCATCGCCCTCCCCGCTATGGCATGAGTCAACAAAGCCTTGTGTCATCCGCGCAGTATGCACCGCGCGCGCATCGACTCACCAGCGGCGCTGATCTGACTGGCCCCAGGTCGGGCGGGGGCCCGGGCAGCTCAGCGCAGACCAAGGCGGCGGGCCGCAAAGGTTTGACAGCCCGTAGCGAATTTGCTGCTATACCCGGTCAAGTTAGCGGAACCGCTCTTGGTTCAATCCTGCGGAGATCAGCATGCGCATTTTGTTCATTCATCCCAACTACAGCGCCGGTGCCGCCGACATCGCCGGCAACTGGTCGCCGGCCTGGGTTGCCTATATTGCAGGCTATCTGAAATCGGGTGGCTATCAAGATTACCAGTTCATCGATGGCCTGGTGGACAAGCTCGACGACGAGCAGATGCGCGCGGCCATCCGCGCGGCCCAGCCGGACATCATCGCCACCACGGCCATGACGCCCATGATCTACGCCGCCCAGCGCGTGCTGCAGATCGCCAAAGAAGAGCATCCGAACGCCATCACCGTGCTCGGCGGCATCCACGGCACCTTTATGTACAACCAGGTGCTGGACGAGGCGCCCTGGATCGATGTCATCGTGCGCGGCGAGGGCGAGGCCGTCACCCTGAATCTGGTGCGCTGCATCGACGAAGGCCGTTGGCCGGCCGAGCGCGAGTCCGTGCGCGGCATCGCCTTCCTCGACGAGAACGGCAAGGTCATCGCCCCCGAGGCCGAGCCATCCATCAGTGACGTGGATGCGATCTGGCCGGACTGGGGCATCCTGGAGTGGAAAAAGTACATCTACATCCCGCTCGGCGTGCCGGTCGCCACCCCGAACATGGCGCGCGGCTGTCCCTTCACCTGTAGCTTCTGCTCGCAGTGGAAGTTCTGGCGCGACTATCGCGTGCGCAACCCCAAGCGCATGGTCGATGAGATCGAGGAGCTGGTGAAGGTCCACGGGGTGGGATTCTTCATCCTGGCCGACGAAGAACCCCAGATCAACAAGAAGATGTTCGTTGACTTCTGTCAGGAACTCATCGACCGCGATCTGGGCATCCACTGGGGCATCAACACCCGCGTCACCGACGTGATGCGCGACGAGGATCTGCTGCCCTTCTACCGCAAGGCCGGTCTGGTGCATGTGTCGCTCGGCACCGAAGCCGCCGCGCAGCTCAATCTGGATCGCTTCGTCAAGGAGACCACGATCGAGCAGAACAAGCGCGCGGTGCGGCTGTTGCAGGAAAACGGCATCGTCACCGAGGCGCAGTTCATCGTCGGTCTGGAGAACGAGACCCGCGAGACCCTGGAAGAAACCTATAACATGGTCATGGACTGGGGCGCGGACATGGCCAACTGGTCAATGTACACCCCCTGGCCATTCTCGGACATGTTCACCGAGATGGGCGACAAGGTCGAGGTGTTCGACTACTCCAAGTACAACTTCGTCTCGCCGATCATGAAGCCCGACAACATCGACCGCGCCGAGCTGCTCGACGGCGTCATGGCCAACTACCGGCGCTTCTACATGAAGCGGATGTTCTTCCAATATCCTTGGGTGCGCGACCCCTTCCGTCGCAAGTATCTGATCGGCTGCATCAAGGCGTTCCTCAAGAGCGCCATGGAGCGTCGCTTCTATCAGCTCGGCAAGCAGAACTACTGGGGGCCGATGTTCAAGAAGCTCATCAAGTTCGATTACGACAAGAACAAGACGAAGATCGTCGAGCCCGACCACAATGCCTGGAAAAAGGCCCCGCCAGCCAAGCGTCCGGGTAGCGCCCCCGCAGGCACACCGGCACCGACGATTTCTGGCGCCATGCCCAAAGCCTGCGGCGGCGGCAATCAGCAGCTTGAAGACATCAGCGACCTGCCCCCAGGTACCGCCAAATGCCAGCCCGGCGGCTGCGGCGGCACCGGCCCGCGCCCGGAGCCAAGCAGCGCCCAGGTCGCCATGCCGACACCGCCGCCTGCGGCCAGCAAGCCGGAGCGGGTGCCCGAGGAGGCTTGATCGATTCTGGCGCCTGATCGATCCTGATAGATGGTCTTGGTCAGGGAGTGACCTCTATGCACATTAAACACCACGGCGCCATCAATGGCGTGACTGGCTCCTGCCACGAGCTGGGGTTGGAAGACGGCAGCTCGCTGCTGATCGACTGCGGACTGTTTCAAGGCGCGGAGGCCGGAGCAGATGGCGCCGGCGCCGCGCATCTTGAGATCGGCTTCGATGTCGCACCCGTTCGCGCCCTGGTGCTGACACATGTGCACATCGACCACTGCGGTCGCCTACCCTATCTGCTCGCCGCAGGCTATCGCGGCCCCATCCTGTGCAGCCCGGCATCAAGTGAGCTGCTGCCGTTGGTGCTCGAAGATGCGCTCGAGATCGGCGTCACCCGCAACCGCAAGCTGATCGAACAAGTGCTGGCGGTGGTCAAGGAGCGCACCATCGCCCTGCCCTATGGCCAATGGCATCAGGTCACCGACAAGCTGCGAATCCGCCTGCAACCGGCTGGGCATATTCTTGGCTCGGCCTATGTGGAGTGCGATGTCCATGACTCCGATAAAGGCATGCGCTCGGCCATGGACGGGAGTGGCGACAAGTCCGGGAGGCGTGTGGTTTTCTCCGGCGATCTGGGCGCACCCGACACGCCGCTGCTGCCCGGCCCACAGCCACCCGAGCGCGCCGATGTGTTGGTGCTGGAGAGCACCTATGGCGATCACAACCACCAGGACTGCTCCGCCCGCGTCGAGCGCCTGCGCGCGGCCATCGAGCATGCCTTGGCCGACGGCGGCACCGTGCTCATCCCCGCCTTCAGCATCGGCCGCACCCAGGAACTGCTTTATGAGCTGGAAGAGCTGTTTCACCAGCTAGGCGAGACAGCGGCCACCTGGCGCGACTTACAAATCGTCTTGGACTCGCCTCTGGCCGCCGACTTCACCCGCGGCTACCAGCGCCTGCGCAAGCACTGGGATGCGGAGGCCAAGTCGCGCATTCGCCAAGGCCGCCACCCGCTGGCGTTCGAGCAGCTGATCACCGTCGATACCCACGACGCCCACCAGCGCATGGTCAACTACCTCGCCCACAGCCGCCAACCAGCCGTGGTCATCGCCGCCAGCGGCATGTGCGCCGGCGGGCGCATGGTCAATTACCTCAAAGCCATGCTCGGCGACCCCCGCCATGACGTTCTTTTTGTCGGCTACCAGGCCGCCGGCACCCCGGGACGCGACATCCAGCGCTATGGCCCACGCGGCGGCTATGTGATGCTTGATGGCGAGCGCCACGACATCCGCGCGCAGATTCACGCCATCGGCGGCTACTCCGCACATGCCGATCAGCGCAATCTGATCGATTTCGTCAAGGACATTCCGGCGCCGCCGCAGGAAATCCGCCTGGTCCATGGCGACACCGACGCCAAGGCGGCGCTGCGCGATGCGTTGCGGCAGGAATTGCCGACCGGCTCGACGCAAGTGCTGATCCCAGGGCGCGAAAGGTAACATCCCGGAGTTGCCTGGAGTCCAGGCATCCGGCCACCGTCTTGAACTGAACCCAAAGGGACGAAACTTCCGGGCCGGCAACGCACCAGCCGCGTTAGTCCAGGGTTTCAACCTCGAAGCCCACCACTGCGCGCTGCTCGGCGCTGAATTCCACACCGATGAGATGAACTGGCTGGCCTCGGCCGCGATATGCGTCGGCATAGCCTTTTTCTTTGAGTTGCGCCATGGCCGCGCCCTCGCCACTGTGCTCGATGACCTTGAATTCGATCAGGTAAATCTGACCATTGAACTTGACCGCCAAATCCAGCCGACCAGCGTTGCTGCTTTCTTCCGGCGTCAAGTCAAGCCCCAGGCTGGCAAAATAGGCATAGAAGACGCTGGCGTAGTAACCCTCATATTGAGCGATCGGGTTGTTGCGATACCAGTCGTGCGGAATGCTGGCGAAGAAAGCCGTAAAGAGCTGTTCCAGACCGCTGAAGTCATTGGCAAGCAACAGATCGTAGAGACGAGAGCTGTGTTCGGCCACTGCGGAACTGCGCGCGCTCAGCGCATCGAGCAGAGCACCATTAAGACTGGCGCGCACTTCCAAATTGGGATATCGCAGCCGGTATTCCGTCGTGGCACCGCGTTCGCGCATGCTATCGATGGTCAAGTAACCGGTCTGAAAGAGCAGCGCCTCAGTGGCGATGTAGTCGACGTCGAAGGCTGACAGCAGCCGGTCATTGGCAATCAGCCGGCCGAGTTTCGGCGCAAATGTCTGACGGGCGGTCAGCACTTCGATCAAAAAGCTTGGCGTGGCAGTTTCGAACCACCAGGGTCGAAACAACCGGCTGTCAAAGAGCAGCAACACGTCGAAGGGGTTATAAACGGCATCACCAGTCCAGTTGTAGCCGTTGTACCAGGCGCGAATCTTTTCCCGATCCAGACCTTCCAACTCGGGGCCGAAGACCTCGTCCATATCCTTTTCGGTGTAGCCACAGAGCGCGGAGTAACGCGAGTCGACTGTGATGTCCTTCAGGTTGTTCAACCCCGAAAACAAGCTCACCTTGCTGAATTTGCTTACCCCGGTCAGAAAAACAAAGCGCAGATGAGCATCAGAGTCCTTAATGACTGAATACAGATCGCGCAGCCCATCGCGCATGGCCCGCGCGGTTTCTTTGTCCCCGAGATTATCCAGAATGGGCTTGTCGTATTCGTCCACCAGGACCACAACCTTTTCCCCGTAAGCAGTCGCGGCGCTTTTGATTAACTGCTGGAGACGGCCAGATGGGCTGCGGTGCGTGGCGCTCAGACCGAGACGTTCGAGGTTGTCCGTGAGCAATTCGTCGATCTTTTCCTCGAGCTTGGCGCGGCTACGCAACACCCCACCGCCGAAACTCAGCCGAATGACCGGATGACGCCGACTCCAGTCCCATTGGTTTTCCGCCACGAGCCCGTTGAAGAATTCCCTGTTACCACTGAACAATTCCGCCAAGGTATCGAGAAACAACGACTTGCCAAAACGGCGCGGACGGGAGAGAAAATAATGGCTACCTTCGTCGATCAGACGCAGGGCGAAGCCGGTCTTGTCGACATAGTAGTAATCGTCTTCGCGCATCGTGGCGAAGGTCTGAACACCAATTGGAAGCTTCTTGCGCGACATCTTCGGACCTGTGGCGAGTGAATATGTTCTGAAATCTTCTCTGGATGTGGTCGCAATCGACAGGTAAGTCCAGCAAGGCACAGCCCGCAAGGCGCTAATTCAGCGTCTCGACCTCGAGCTCCACCACTGCACGTTGTTCGGCGCTAAATTCCACCCCAATCAGATGAATCGGCTGCCCTTGGTTGCGGTATTTTTCCGCATAGCCCTTGGCCTTGAGCTGCGCCATGGCCGCGCCCTCGCCGCTGTGCTCGACCAACTTGAAGTCGATCAGATAAATCTGGCCGTTGAACTTGACGGTCAAATCCAGCCGACCGGCGTTGCTGCTCTCCTCTGGCGTCAGGTCAAATCCCAAGCTGGCGAAATAAGCATAGAAGACGCTGGCGTAGTAACCCTCGTATTGGGCGATCGGGTTGTTGCGATACCAGTCGTGCGGAATGCTGGCGAAAAAGGCGGTGAAGAGGTCTTTCAAACCACTGAAATCATTCGCTTCGAGCAGGTCGTAGAGGCGTGCGGCCTGACTTGGCGTGTCTGACGCACGACCGCGCAGCTGATGCAGCAAGGCATTGTTCAGACTGGAGCGAACTTCCAGATTTGGGTAGCGCAAGACATACTGAGTCACCGCTCCGTGCTGGCGCATGTGATCGATCGTCAAATAGCCGGTCTGGAACAGCAAAGCCTCCGTGGCGATATAGTCGACATCGAAGGTCGAAAGAAGCTGTTCATCCGTCAACAGGCGTTCCAAACTGGGTGCGAACGTATGCCGCCCGGCCAGCACCTCGATCAAGAAAGTCGGCGTGGCGGTCTCGAACCACCAGGAGCGAAATTGCCGGCTGTCGAATAGCAGCAGCACGTCAAAGGGGTTGTAAACGGCATCGCCGGTCCAGTTGTAGCCGTTATACCAGGCGCGAATCTGTTCGCGGTCCAGACCTTCCAACTCGGGAGCAAAGACTTGGTCCAGATCGTTCTCGGTATAGCCGCAGAGCGCCGAGTAACGTTCATCGACGGTGATGTCCTTGAGGTTATTAAGCCCCGAGAACAAGCTGACCTTGCTAAATTTGCTCACCCCGGTGAGGAAGACAAAGCGCAGATGGGCATCGGAGTCCTTGATTACGGAGTAGAGATCGCGCAGTCCATCGCGCATGGCCCGCGCGGTTTCCTTGTCCCCGAGATTATCCAGAATCGGCTTGTCGTATTCGTCAACCAACACCACCGCCGGCGCTCCAGCCTGGACCTTGGCTTCCCGAATCAGCTCCGCAAAGCAGCCCTGCGCAGTTGGCTCAGAGCAGCGGATACCCAGCGCCTTTTGATTGACGCGCAACTGCTCCCAAATCTTTTCCTCCAGCGCGGCTGGCTCGCGAGCGACTCCGGCGCCGAAACTCAGCCGAATCACCGGATGGCGCCGGTCCCAGTTCCATTTGTGCTCCGCCTTAAGGCCAGCGAACAGCTCCCTATTGCCACTGAGAAGCTCCGCCAGAGTATCCAGAAACAACGACTTGCCAAAACGGCGCGGGCGGGACAGAAAATAATGACTACCTTCCTCGATCAGCCGCAGCGCGAAGCCGGTCTTGTCGACATAGTAGTAATCGTCTTCGCGAATCTTGGCGAAGGTCTGAACACCGATTGGAAGCTTCTTGCGCGACATAGGCGGACCTGAGGCGAGTGGCCGTTATCTCTGCTTGCGGTCGCAGTCTAGCAGGCTGGCCGGGTTTTGCCCTGGGCCAGACCACACGTCAACTCAGCGTCTCGACCTCGAAGCCCACTACCGCGCGCTGTTCGGCGCTGAATTCCACCCCGATCAGATGAGTCAACTGGCCCTGGCTACGGTATTTATCGGCATAGCCCTTTGCCTTGAGCTGCGCCATGGCCGCGCCTTCGCCACTGTGCTCGACCACCTTGAATTCGATCAGGTAAATCTGACCATTGAACTTGACCGCCAAATCCAGCCTACCAGCATTGCTGCTCTCTTCTGGCGTCAGATCAAGCCCCAGGCTGGCAAAGTAGGCATAGAAAACGCTGGCATAGTAGCCCTCGTATTGGGAAATCGGGTTGTTGCGATACCAGTCGTGCGGAATGCTGGCATAGAAGGCAGTGATGAGGTCTTTCAAGCCGTCAAAGTCATTGGCCAGCAGCAGGTCGCCCAGGCGGGTCTTGTTGGCCAGGGTTGTCTGCCCGTCGGCGGTCCAGGCGCGTAGCAGGCTGTTGTTGAGGCTTTGGTAGACCTCGCGGTTGGGATAGCGCAGCCGATAGCGATATTCGCCAAAGACAAATTCTTGGCTGTCGATCGTCAGATAACCGGTCTGCCACAGCAGTGCCTCTGTGCTGATATGGCCGACATCGAAAGCGGAGAGCAGTTCGCTATCGGCGCGCAAGTCACCGAGTGCCGGCAGCCAGGTGTGTCTGTCCTTCAAGACATCGATGAGAAACGTTGGCGTGGCGGTCTCAAACCACCAGGGGCGGAACAACCGGCTGTCGAATAGCAGCAGCACGTCAAAGGGGTTGTAGACGGCATCGCCGGTCCAGTTGTAGCCGTTATACCAGGCGCGAATCTGTTCGCGGTCCAGACCTGCCAGCTCGGGAGCGAAGACCTGGTCCAAATCCTCTTCGGTATAACCGCACAGCGCGGAGTAACGTTCGTCGACGGTGATGTCTTTAAGGTTGTTGAGCCCCGAGAACAAGCTGACCTTGCTAAATTTGCTCACCCCGGTGAGGAAGACAAAGCGCAGATGGGCATCCGAGTCCTTGATTACGGAGTAGAGATCGCGCAGTCCATCGCGCATGGCCCGCGCGGTTTCCTTGTCCCCGAGATTATCCAGAATCGGCTTATCGTATTCGTCAACCAACACCACCGCCGGCGCTCCAGCCTGGACCTTGGCTTCCCGAATCAGCTCCGCAAAGCAGCCCTGCGCAGTTGGCTCAGAGCAACGGATACCCAGCGCCTTTTGATTGACGCGCAACTGCTCCCAAATCTTCTCCTTCAGATCCGCAGGCTCGCGCGCCACCCCACCGCCGAAACTCAGCCGAATCACCGGATGGCGCAGGTTCCAGTTCCATTTGTGCTCCGCCGCAAGGCCAGTGAATAACTCCTGGTTGCCACTGAGAAGCTCCGCCAGGGTATCGAGAAACAGCGACTTGCCAAAGCGGCGCGGACGGGAAAGGAAATAGTATTTCCCTTCGGAGACCAGCCGAAAGGCGAAGCCCGATTTGTCGACATAGTAATACCCGCCTTCCCGAATCTCGGCGAAGGTCTGAACACCGATTGGAAGCTTTTTGCGCGACATAGGCGAACCTGAGGCGAGTGGCCGTTCTCTCTGGATGCGATCGCAGTCTAGCAGGCTGGCCGGCTTTTGCCCTGGGCCAGACCGCAACTCAATTCAGCGTCTCGACCTCGAACCCCACCACTGCGCGTTGTTCTGCGCTGAATTCCACCCCAATCAGATGAATCGACTGGCCTTGACCAAGATATTTGTCGGCATAACCTTTCGCCTCGAGCTGCGCCATGGCCGCGCCTTCGCCACTGTGCTCGACCAACTTGAATTCGATCAGATAAATCTGGCCGTTGAACTTGACGGTCAAATCCAGCCGACCGGCGTTGCTGCTCTCCTCTGGCGTCAGGTCAAATCCCAAGCTGGCGAAATAAGCATAGAAGACGCTGGCGTAGTAACCCTCATATTGGGCGATCGGGTTGTTGCGATACCAATCGTGCGGAATGCTGGCGAAAAAGGCGGTAAAGAGATCTTTCAAACCACTGAAATCATTCACTTCGAGCAGGTTGTAGAGGCGTGCGGCCTGACTTGGCGTGTCTGACGCGCGACCGCGCAGCTGATGCAGCAAGGCATTGTTCAGACTGGAGCGAACTTCCAGATTTGGGTAGCGCAAGACATACTGAGTCACCGCTCCGTGCTGGCGCATGTGATCGATAGTCAAATAGCCGGTCTGGAACAGCAAAGCCTCCGTGGCAATGTAGTCGACATCGAAGGTCGAAAGAAGCTGTTCGTCCGTCAACAGGCGTTCCAAACTGGGTGCGAACGTATGCCGCCCGGCCAGCACCTCGATCAAGAAAGTCGGCGTGGCGGTCTCGAACCACCAGGAGCGAAATTGCCGGCTGTCGAATAGCAGCAGCACGTCAAAGGGGTTGTAAACGGCATCGCCGGTCCAGTTGTAGCCGTTATACCAGGCGCGAATCTGTTCGCGGTCCAGACCTTCCAACTCGGGAGCAAAGACTTGGTCCAGATCGTTCTCGGTATAGCCGCAGAGCGCCGAGTAACGTTCATCGACGGTGATGTCCTTGAGGTTATTAAGCCCCGAGAACAAGCTGACCTTGCTAAATTTGCTCACCCCGGTCAAAAAGACAAAGCCCACGTGGGCATCCGAGTCCTTGATGACTGAATACAGATCGCGCAGCCCATCGCGCATCGCCCGCGCTGTTTCCATGTCCCCGAGATTATCCAGAATCGGCTTGTCGTATTCGTCCACCAGGACCACAACCTTTTCCCCGTAAGCAGTCGCGGTGCTTTTGATTAACTGCTGTAAACGCCCGGATGGGCTGCGGTGCGTGGCGCTCACGCCTAGGCGTTCGAGGTTGTCCGTGAGCAATTCATCGATCTTTTCATCGAGCCTGGCGCAGCTATGCAGCACCCCACCGCCGAAACTCAGCCGAATCACAGGATGACGCCGACTCCAGTCCCACTTGTGCTCCGCCTCAAGGCCAGTGAACAGCTCCCTATTGCCACTGAGAAGCTCCGCCAGGGTATCCAGAAACAGCGACTTGCCAAAGCGGCGCGGACGGGAGAGAAAATAATGGCTACCGTCCTCAATCAGCCGCAGGGCGAAGCCGGTCTTGTCGACATAGTAGTAATCGTCTTCGCGAATCTTGGCGAAGGTCTGAACACCAATCGGAAGCTTCTTGCGCAACATCAGATTCTTGCCGAACGCCGTGTCAGGTTGCTGAGTCCGTAAAAGGCGCGTCAAAGCATCGAAAAGCTCCGCAACACACCGGCGAGCTTTTCATCCTCCCTCGCCAGTTGCCGCAACACATTTAGCAACCGCGTTGGCAGCGAGCCCTGCTCGTGGCGGAGTTGCAGATCGCGCTCCAAGTCCTGCTCAAGCTCCGCAAGCCGAGCTTCGAGCGGACGCAGCGCGGTGCGCCGATCCCAAACGATATAGCCAAAGAGTGCAACAATGAGCAGAATCAAGGCGGAGAACATCGAGAGCATGACCAACATCTGATCATCAAGGCGCTTTTCGATGGCCGCGAAACGCTGATCGACAGCCGCGAAACGGTGGTCGATGCCCGCTTCCATCGCCTTGAAACGCTGGTCGGTCTGTTCCGCCAGCGCCTTTTGCCCAGCCTCCAGACGCGCGAGCGACTCGATGATCTCGCGATCTGAAATGCGCGGCGCGGTGTCAACGCCATAAGCCCCCAGGCTCATGCCGGCAAGCACGAGGGCGCAAGATATTTGCTGGCAGTGATTCATGTGACCAGTCTCCCGAAGACTCCATGCTTTGATTCTAGCAGCTGAACAGCTCAGCCAAGCCACCGCAACGAAGCCGCTCGGCTTAGCCGGCTAGGGTCTCGACGGCAAACCCCACCACGGCGCGCTGCTCGGCACTGAACTCCACACCGATGAGATGAACTGGCTGGCCTCGGCCACGATATTTGTCGGCGTAGCCTTTGGCCTTGAGCTGCGCCATGGCCGCTCCCTCGCCGCTGTGCTCGACCACCTTGAATTCGATCAGATACACCTGGCTATTGAACTTGACCGCCAAATCCAGCCGCCCGGCGTTGCTGCTCTCTTCCGGCGTCAGATCAAGGCCAAGACTGGCAAAGTAAGCATAGAAGACGCTGGCGTAGTAGCCCTCGTATTGAGAGATCGGGTTGTTGCGATACCAGTCGTGCGGGATGCTGGCGAAGAAAGCCGTAAAGAGCTGTTCCAGACCGCTGAAGTCATTGGCAAGCAACAGATCGTAGAGGCGAGAGCTGTGTTCGGCCACTGCGGAACTGCGCGCGCTCAGCGCATCGAGCAGAGCACCATTAAGACTGGCGCGCACTTCCAAATTGGGATATCGCAGCCGGTATTCCGTCGTTGCACCGCGCTCGCGCATGCTATCGATGGTCAAGTAACCGGTCTGAAAAAGCAGCGCTTCAGTGGCGATGTAGTCGACGTCGAAGGCCGACAGCAACCGATCATTGGCAATGAGTCGATCCAGTTTCGGCGCAAATGTCTGACGCGTGGTTAGCACGTCGATCAGAAAGCTTGGCGTGGCGGTTTCGAACCACCAAGGGCGGAACAACCCGCTGTCGAACAATAACAAGACATCGAACGGGTTATAGACCGCATCCCCGGTCCAGTTATAGCCATTGTACCAGGCGCGAACCCGGTCGCGATCCAGGTCCTTGAGCTCCGGAGCGAAAACCTGGTCCAGATCGTTCTCGGTATAGCCGCAGAGCGCGGAGTAACGCGCATCGACGGTAATATCCTTGAGATTATTGAGCCCCGAGAACAAACTGACCTTACTGAACTTACTGAACTTACTCACTCCGGTGAGGAAGACAAAGCGCAGATGCGCATCCGAATCCTTGATCACGGAGTAGAGATCGCGCAGCCCGTCGCGCATCGCCCGTGCGATTTCAGGATCGTGCAGATTGTCCAGAATCGGCTTGTCGTATTCGTCAACCAGGACCACTGCCGGCGCTCCAGCCTGGACCTTGGCTTCCCGAATCAGCTCCGCAAAGCAGCCCTGCGCAGTTGGCTCCGAGCAGCGGATGCCCAGTGCCTTTTGATTGACACGCAACTGCTCCCAAATCTTTTCCTCCAGCGCGGCTGGCTCGCGAGCGACTCCGGCGCCGAAACTCAGCCGAATCACCGGATGACGCCGGCTCCAGTCCCACTTATGCTCCGCCTCAAGGCCAGCGAAAAGCTCCCTATTGCCACTGAGAAGCTCCGCCAGAGTATCCAGAAACAACGACTTGCCAAAACGGCGCGGGCGGGACAGAAAATAATGACTACCTTCCTCGATCAGCCGCAGCGCGAAGCCGGTCTTGTCGACATAGTAGTAATCGTCTTCGCGAATCTTGGCGAAGGTCTGAACACCGATTGGAAGCTTCTTGCGCGACATAGGCGGACCTGAGGCGAGTGGCCGTTATCTCTGCTTGCGGTCGCAGTCTAGCAGGCTGGCCGGGTTTTGCCCTGGGCCAGACCACACGTCAACTCAGCGTCTCGACCTCGAAGCCCACTACCGCGCGCTGTTCGGCGCTGAATTCCACCCCGATCAGATGAGTCAACTGGCCCTGGCTACGGTATTTATCGGCATAGCCCTTTGCCTTGAGCTGCGCCATGGCCGCGCCTTCGCCACTGTGCTCGACCACCTTGAATTCGATCAGGTAAATCTGACCATTGAACTTGACCGCCAAATCCAGCCTACCAGCATTGCTGCTCTCTTCTGGCGTCAGATCAAGCCCCAGGCTGGCAAAGTAGGCATAGAAAACGCTGGCATAGTAGCCCTCGTATTGGGAAATCGGGTTGTTGCGATACCAGTCGTGCGGAATGCTGGCATAGAAGGCAGTGATGAGGTCTTTCAAGCCGTCAAAGTCATTGGCCAGCAGCAGGTCGCCCAGGCGGGTCTTGTTGGCCAGGGTTGTCTGCCCGTCGGCGGTCCAGGCGCGTAGCAGGCTGTTGTTGAGGCTTTGGTAGACCTCGCGGTTGGGATAGCGCAGCCGATAGCGATATTCGCCAAAGACAAATTCTTGGCTGTCGATCGTCAGATAACCGGTCTGCCACAGCAGTGCCTCTGTGCTGATATGGCCGACATCGAAAGCGGAGAGCAGTTCGCTATCGGCGCGCAAGTCACCGAGTGCCGGCAGCCAGGTGTGTCTGTCCTTCAAGACATCGATGAGAAACGTTGGCGTGGCGGTCTCAAACCACCATGGCCGGAACAGCCGGCTGTCGAATAGCAGCAGCACGTCAAAGGGGTTGTAAACGGCATCGCCGGTCCAGTTGTAGCCGTTATACCAGGCGCGAATCTGTTCGCGGTCCAAACCTGCCAGCTCGGGAGCGAAGACGCCATCCAGATCCTCTTCGGTATAACCGCAGAGCGCAGAGTAGCGCGCATCGACGGTGATATCCTTCAGATTATTCAACCCGGAAAACAAGCTCACCTTGCTAAATTTGCTCACTCCGGTCAGGAAGACAAAGCGCAGGTGGGCATCCGAGTCCTTGATGACCGAATACAGATCGCGCAGCCCATCGCGCATGGCCCGCGCGGCTTCCTTGTCCCCGAGATTATCCAGAATCGGCTTGTCGTATTCGTCCACCAGGACCACAACCTTTTCCCCGTAAGCAGTCGCGGCGCTTTTGATTAACTGCTGCAAACGCCCGGATGGGCTGCGGTGCGTGGCGCTCACGCCCAGGCGGTCGAGGTTGTCCGTGAGCAATTCATCGATCTTTTCATCGAGCTTGGCACGGCTGTGCAGCACCCCACCGCCGAAACTCAGCCGAATCACCGGATGACGCCGACTCCAGTCCCATTTATGCTCCGCCTCAAGGCCAGCGAACAACTCTCGGTTGCCACCCAACAACTCCGCCAGGGTATCCAGAAACAACGACTTGCCAAAACGGCGCGGTCGAGAGAGAAAATAGTATTTCCCTTCGGAGAACAGCCGCAACGCAAAGCCCGTTTTGTCGACATAGTAGTACCCTCCTTCGCGAATCTCGGCGAAGGTCTGGATACCGATGGGCAGCGATAGACGCGTCATGGCTATCCCCTGAAAGTTTGCAACGGCCACCAAACCATATCAGTCAACCAGCTATGGCATCGTATTCCCGATGGGTACCGATGAATTTCACATAGACCGCTTGATAGCAGTAAACAACAGACACCACCAGCCGGTAATCGTTACCCTTGATATTGAACACTAAGCGGCGATTCTTGAGAATTTTCCGGAACACCCCTTCAGGTTGCTGATTCCGATCAAGGCGCGTCAAAGCATCGAAAAGCTCCGCAACACGAGCAGCTCCAGCGCCTTTTGCCCGGCCTCCAGGCGCGCCAGCGATTCGACCTCGGCCTATTGGTGAAACACGTCTTCCAGCGAATCTGCCGTCAATACACCCACCACCCAATCTTCCAGCTGTGAATCTGTCGCTGATGCGAGTTGCTTGTCCACCCAGTCGGGTAAGGCGCCAAACTTCAGGGCAACTTGCTTCCTGAGCATGGTGCCCATGCCGGCGTGATGGCCTTCCCGATGACCTTCACGCTTTGCCTCATTCAGAAAAGAGACCTCATCATGCAGCGCGCGTTCGCGCACGAAGGCGAGGCGGCGGGCTTCTTCATCGGCGCTGAGCACGCGGATGCGGTTCATGGCTTGTTGGACGGGTTCGTGAGCGACAGCGGCCATGGTGAGTTCCTCCTGCCAGTGCTTGAAAAAGGTGATCCAGGCGCGCAGCGGCCCAGGTGGGAGCCCAAGACGATCAGCCTTGTTGAGTTCGATCAGGTTCATTTGCAGGATGTTCCCCAACGAAACCTGGGGCTGGGTTTCATCGCGCATCTCAAAGCGCCAAAGGGCTTGCTGGCGCTCGCTTTCGGTGGAGGTAAAAAGGTCGAAAGCCAGCAGGTGCAGGCCGACCGAGCTGCGAAGTTCCTGGTAGTCTTCCCCAGCCAGCAGCTGACCGCCGAGAGTGCGCGCAAGGTAGAACAGCCCGCGTTTGTGCCAGGCGCCATAACGGCGGACCTGAATCTCGACATTGTAGCAGTGGCCCTCGGCGTCGCGAGC
Organism: Thiorhodovibrio frisius; assembly: GCF_033954835.1. Classification (NCBI taxonomy): domain Bacteria; kingdom Pseudomonadati; phylum Pseudomonadota; class Gammaproteobacteria; order Chromatiales; family Chromatiaceae; genus Thiorhodovibrio; species Thiorhodovibrio frisius. The sequence goes on along the minus strand of NZ_CP121471.1, from coordinate 1,421,552 downwards.
GAGCACATCGAGGATGATGTATTTGCCACTGAGTTCGCTGGGCTCAATGTTGGGATTGAGGATTTTGACCGAGCTAATCGTGGGCAGATCGGGCCGCAGGTCGTTGATCAACGCCACCAGCAGTTCGGGCGCCTCGACAAAAAGGCGTTTGAAGACATAGTCGTTGGTGGGGTCGAGCAGTGTTTGCATGGCCGATTGCCTTGATCGAGGCTGGAGCCGCTAAGCGGTCATGTTACGCCCAGGTGTGAGGCTCGATTCACCTCATGGTTGGCGTTGATGCCTTCATCCATCCGCGCCACCAAGGCGTCATATCATCCTCGGTCTTGATTGGTGACAACGCAGCGGCATCCTTTGGCTACCCCCAACCTGCTGGCGGTATTCGCACACTGTATCGCAACACAAAGTGGACCTAACGATCATGGTAACGACCGCCCCGAAGGATGAGGCTTGTTGTTTCACGTAAAGTGCGTCATCAGCCTAACGAAGGCTACCACAGTCGGGCAGGCAGACCAGATGGCGACCGCTGTCAGTCCCGCGTCGCGAAAGCAAGACCATGGGGGCGCGCTAGCATAACCACCGCTCACCATGGCACACTGGATTCTCGCACAAGCAGTTGTAAGCATCGGCAGCGTCTCACTAGGAATGCCGAATCCACGCGCAAAACCATCCACATTCTGGATTCATTGACAATTGAGGAGCAAAAGCAATGATTAGCGCATTTAGGTTAAATGAGTTGATCACCGCCACCGAATTCTGTCCGAAGTCCCGATGTAACACACTCTTACGACACATTCGCCAAGGAAACGCTGATTATCCAGTTTATAAAAATCAAGGCCTTGACCTATCAGCCACTTAGCACACAACCAAGTCCCCGAAGTCGAATAAATCAGCGTCTCGCTAACAGCTCATTTTTGAAGCCCGCAAACAATGATTAGTCCACTTGCTAAACTTTTTGACTGCTTTCCTGATCTCCATTCCAATCCATCTCGGAGAAACCCGTGAAACACGAATCCGAGTCACCACAAGAAGCCCCCCCCCCAGAATGACCGGGCAAACCCTAAACATCTATTTCGGGAAGCCGCCACTTATCACTCTGCCGGAAAACTCGAAAACGCCGTGGCGCTTTACCACCAAATATTGCGCGAACAACCCAATCATGCCGAGGCCAATCACAATTTGGGAGTGATCGCCGCGGACACTGGCCAGCTCGACACCGCGATTGATTTGTTCCGCGCAGCCGTTCACGCTAATCCAACGGAAGGACACTTCTGGCAAAGTTACGTTGAAACCCTGATAAAACATGGCGACTTTGACGAAGCGAGCGCACAGCTCCTCGCGGCAGAGAAAGCAAGAATCCAAGAAAGCGTTTTAGCGGGTATTCGCGAACAGATCAACAATAACTCCGAAGAACTCTTTCAGTATCACATTCAACTCGCCCAACAACGTTTACCCGGCCCGCCCTACAATCATTGGTTGGAATGGCTACACATCAATTTACAACCCGAAACTTACCTTGAAATTGGCATTGAGACCGGCTCCTCCCTTGCAAAAGCCCGACCACCAACGCGTTGTATTGGTGTTGATCCAGCGCCAATTCTTAACACTTCGATCACAGCCTGGACAAAAATATTCGCTCAAACCAGCGACGACTTCTTTCGCCAAAACACAGTAACCAAATTACTTGACGACTCGCCGATTGATTTCTGCTTTATAGATGGCTATCACAGTTTCGATCAAGCTCTCCGCGATTTCATTCATGTCGAAGCTAGCAGTCACCCCCGCTCGCTGATTCTTTTCCATGACATTTACCCGCTTGACCCGATCACCGCATCGCGCCAGCGTCAAACAAAGTTTTGGGTCGGCGACACCTGGAAAATCGTGCCGCTGCTCAAACAGGAAAGACCCGACCTTGTCATCATGACAATCCCGAGTTTTCCCAGCGGTCTCGCCCTGGTTAGAAATTTGGACCCCACCTCCCGCCACCTATCGGAAAATCTGCAGGGACTAATCGACAAGTGGATCGAAATCGATTACCTAGAATATGCAGCACACCTCCCGCAGATTCTTAGTTTGTCGCAAAATTGCGAGGCTGACATCCAAAACTTTGTCTCTTCGCTAAACGGGTTATAAAACCAGAACGCCATGCCTGTTTTTACGCACAACTGCTCGCTCTAACGGTAACTGTGGTCAGAACTGGAAGTTAAAGAACTCAGTCCCAAAGAGACACATCAATGCCTACAACGCGCCAACTCACGAGTACAAAAGTTTTGATATCGATGGATGCGCCTACATCACAAAACCGACTGCTAGACACTCCGCTCGACATGGCGAACGCACTAGAGAAGGCATTGATATGCCACGAACAAGGAGACCTCCATCAGGCCGTTGACCTGTATAGGGAAGCATTTCCCTTTCTCCCGCTCTCGCAACGCGGCCGTGTCGCCTACCTCTTAGGAACTATCTTGCTCCGCCATGCCGATTACCAAGAAAGTGAGAAATACCTGCGCACGGCCATTGAAGTAAATCCCTCGGTTGCAGACTACCATCGCGCATACGGCCTGTTACTCGAGGAAACCAACCGCACCGATGATGCCTCTCTCGCCTATCAACGAGCTCTCTCCCTAGACCCAACCAACCACTCGTCCGCCTTGAGCTATGCCAACCTGCTCATTGACAAGGGCCAATACGACGATGCTATTAGCATATGTCGCCAAGCAGAAACAACAGGGGAGGATCAAGCGAGACTTCTAAACACTCTCGGAGTCGCCTGCAAACGTACTAACCAAATTGAAAAAGCGATCAAAGCTTTCAGTCAAGCTATTTCACTAAACCCTTTCTACGCGGCTGCCTATATCAACCGCGCCACAGTAAGAAAAGCCCAATCTCGTTGGTGCGCTGCAATCAATGATTTTCGGGCTGCGCTCTCCATTGACCCGGATAACGCCAACGTCCGACTCCAACTTGCGGTATGCCTGAAAAAGCCGGGCCGAATAGAGGATGCCATCACCGAATGTCACCTAGCATTGAAAGCGAGCCAATGCCAGGTTACTGATTTCAGAACAGGGCATCTTATGCTTGCGTCTCTCTACGAGCAGAAAGCCGACTATGCCCGCGCGTTTCGGCATTACAGCATCGCGCGCGAATATCACCAGAAAGACGAAGGCATAAGCCACGACAACGGCTATACTTACATCCGATGGATTCGGTCTCGGATCACACGATCATTCTTTTCAAGCCATGGGTCCACCGCGCATCCAACTAGACGACCAATCTTCGTGGTAGGTATGCCACGCTCCGGTACAAGCCTGGTCGAGCAAATGCTTGACTGCCATCCCCTTGTACATGGCGCGGGTGAACTTGGGTGGATATCCGAAAAAACGGACCTCCTCGTCCAACAGGAGCGGAATGGCGGAACCCGCCTTGAAGATATCCCTGAAAATCAAGTCAAAGCCATCGCGAACGGGTATCTGAATTACCTCGACACATTCGATAACAAAGCCAAACACGTCGTCGACAAAAACTGTCATAATTTTGCTTACTTATGGTTCATCGTTAAACTTTTCCCAAAGGCAACCATTATCCATTGCCGGCGCAACCCGATGGCCACCTGTTGGTCGATTTTCACCAATCCCTTTGAAAATGGCCATGGCTATGCCAATAGTTTTTTAATGCTCGGACGCTATTACAGCGAATACCTCAAGGTCATGAAACATTGGGAGACAGTGCTTCCGTTAAAGATTCATCACGTCGACTACGAATCTCTCGTCCGCGAACCAGAACCTGTGATTAGAGGCTTGCTTACCCACTGCAGTCTCCCTTTTCATTCTGAATGCCTGACCCCCCACTTGAATAAGCGGGAAATCAAAACAGCAAGTGCTGAACAGGTTAGAAAGCCAATATACACAACGAGAATATCCCATTGGCGAAATTACAAAAAATTCCTCACGGACCTAGAAAAGGCATTGAATTCGTGAATCCAAAACACTGTACAAAGCACAATTTGGTTACAACGAAAATGCCCGATCTAGCAAAACGAAACAAAAGCCTATTATCTGAAATATATTCACGTAGTAAACCAATCCGACCACATTGTTCGGTAAGCTGCTTCAAGCGTTTGCGTAAACCAAGCACCGTCACAAAAGCCCGACGAAAGCATCTTCCTTCTCAATTCCCTTGCCAGTTTCTCCTTTTTTTCTCTATCTCTCGCCAATGAAGACGCAATGGACACGTACTCGTTTTCATCCTGAGCTGAAAACTCGGGAATTCCTAGGGCATTCAGAATACTGGTACTGATTCTGCCAGCCCACGTCTTTCCGCGAAGCGTAACAACAGGCACCCCCATCCACAAAGCGTCTGCCGTAGTCGTACCCCCACCATAGGGTGTAGGATCGAGAGCAACATCGATGTGCCGATAGGACTCTAAATATTCCCTCCGACCCAAAGCTGGCTCTAAGCTCAAACGCTCCGCCGCGAGCCCAAAACTCCCAAAACGCGCCAGCATCCGCTTCCTCATTGACAGTTCGGTGAATGACTTATCGCGAAGGACCAATCGACTATCTTTTGACTCATCCAACACCCGTGCCCAAAGTTTAATCGTAGAATCTGAAATCTTTGCGACATTATTGAAACTTCCGAAAGTGATTTCCCTTGCCTTGCCTCCAAGGCGACTGGTATCAATATCCAGCGCGGGTGGCGTGTAGCAAAGATAACAACCCGGAAGCCGGTATATTCTTTCGACAAAGTATTTTTCGCATCCGGCTGGTGTCACGACCCCATCCCCGATCACATAATCCATCGCGCTGAGGCCAGTGGTTCCGAAATACCCAAGCCAGCTGACTTGGACCGGGGACGGGCGCATAGCGAATACAGGCAGACGATTCCCCGCCGAATGCCCCGAGAGATCGACCAGGATATCAATACCATCTGCTCTAATACGATCTGCCACGCTATCATCCGGAAGACCGAGAATATCGACCCAATGCGTTACTTTTCCCGACAGCGCCTCGGTTAGATTATCCCTGACCTCACCGTTATTGTAGACAAATAGCTCAATCTGCTGAAGGTCATGGTGAGCAAACACCTGCTGCAAGAAAAACCCGACGGAGTGACAGCGGAAATCGGCCGACACATAGCCGACACGCAATTTAGCTTGATTTCTTTTATTCTTCGTATAAGGTCCTTCGTTCGCCGCGTAACCAAATTCACGGCCATACTCAAGTGCAGCAGGGAAAATTGCTCTTTGCACGTTCTCTTCCCAGTAGTGCAGGGAAAATAAGCGATTGGAATGTCCAACAGCTAGGTCCGGCTTACGTGCTATCACCCAGTCGTATTCATCCATGGCCTTCTGAGACAATCCGAGATCCTTCAAAATTCCAGCACGATTAAGGCGCGCGGAAATTGAATCCGGATCTCGTGCCAAAGCCGAATCGCACGCTTCAAGCGCTCGATGAAAATACCCCATTTCCTGCAAAGTGGCGCTACGGTTGAGATGCGCCTCAGTAGAGGCAGGATTCAGGTGAATTGCCGAGTCAAGATATCCCAGCGCCTGCTGCAACATTCCTTGACTGCGCAAGAAGTTCCCGTAATTAATCAGCGCCTCAATGCACTTTCCATCAATCTCCAGTGCCAACCGAAACGCCTGCACTGCCTCTTCATTACGCCCGAATACCCTCAGAAGGTTTCCTCGATTATTCTGCGCTTTTGCATATCTCGGATTGATATCAATTGACGCTTCAAAAGCCCGCAGCGCATCTTCGTGCTTACCAAGTTCTTGCAGCAGAACTCCCCGGTTGTAATGGGCAAGAAAGAGGCTTGGGTTTTCAGCGACGGCGTTATCATAGGCCTCCAGTGCCTCCTGATTTCGGCCCATGCCTTTGAGAACAATGCCGCGATTAAGAAATGCCTCGGCAAAATGTGAATTAAAAGTGATTGCCCTACCATATGCTTCAATGGCTTCCGCTGCCCTCCCAATGGCACGAAGAAGGTTCCCCCGATTAAAATGCGAAACCGGATCACTCGGCGATACCCTGATGGCCCAATCGAAGGCTTCGAGCGCTTCATTTGGGCGCCCCAAGGCTTGCAGGATATTACCCCGGTTCACATGATAGCCGCTGACTTCCGGAGCATCCCTCACCAAGCCATCATAAGCCCGAAGAGCAACATTCAAGTCATCTCCGTTTAGAGCCTCAAGTACGGGCGCAAGAATTTCCAGATCGTCTTTATCTGCCATTTCTTATCGCATTGTTTTTCAGGTTAATGCCAATCGCCATATCCATGTGCAACCCGCTCGGTAATATCTTTCCACATCTCCCGATAGGCACGCTCCAACTCATAAGTGAAGGTTGTAAAATCGCACAGCGGCGAGTTTTGGACCATCCCCCGCAGATCATTTCTCAATTCTCTTCTTCGCTTGACGTCACCGGCAAGGGCTGTCGCGATTCCAACGTATCGTTCCTCATCCTGAGCCACTAACTCTGGCAAACCAACAGTGCGGAGAATACTTTCACCGATCCGCCCTGCCCAGGTTCCACCACTTAAAAAAACCACTGGGACCCCCATCCAGAGAGCTTCTGCGGTCGTGGTGCCGCCCCCAAAGGGAGTGGGGCTTAAAGAGATGTCCACATCGCAATATTCCCGAAGATATTCCTCGCGAGAAACGCTGGACTCCATAACCAGTTGCTCGGGGCATGTTCCAGATTTCACAAATTCTCCAAGAACTTTAGCGCGGACGCCCGGGTCGGCCAGCACTTTATCCCGTATCAACAGATTAGATCCAGGGACCTCTTTCAAAACACGGGACCAGAGCCTGATTGTTCGTTCCGAGAGTTTGAGAATGTTGTTGAAGCTGGCAAAGGTAACAGAGTCCGGCATTGCACACTTTGAGTCAATCTCGCTTCTAGTGACGGGCGGTGTGAAGCATAGGTAGCTTTCCGGGAGACGCCATACCCGTTCAGAGAATTTTTCTTCCTCACCGTCGCGAATCACAAATCGATCTGCGAGGATGAAGTCAATCGCTTTCAGACCCGTTGTACCAAAGTAGCCAAGCCAAGTCACTTGAACCGGAGCCGGCCGCAGCGCAAACAGAGAAAGGCGATTGTTCGCGGTATGCCCGGAAAGATCGACGAGGATATCAATTCCATCTGTGCGAATACACTCGAGCGCAGCCTTGTCTGGCAAATTTTCAATTGTTCGCCATTTGTTGGCGCAAGCCTGCAAACGCGCAGTGAGACGGTCGCGTACTCGGTTATTACTGTAACAATATATCTCTAGTTCAGCACGATCATGATGCAACATGGCGCCCTCGAGAAAATACCCCACTGGATGTTCACGAAAGTCACCGGAGACATATCCAATCCGCATTTTCCGCCTGAGCGTTCGTGCCAACATGGAGGGGCGACAGATTTCCTCTTGCTCGAACCGGGCAGCAAATTGCCTGATTGCTCTCGCAATTCGCTGATCTGGATTTTCCTCCCGATAATGTAACGCCATTATGCGGTTGCTATGTGCTTGGTAGTAACTCGGTTCTGATGTAATTGCCTGTTTAAATGCCGCTATTGCTTCATTTAACTCGCCAACATCCCTTAGCGCTGCACCGTAGTTATTATTCACCTCCGGGTTTTTGGGGTTGATTGCCAAGGCTGTTTCGAATACGCAAATAGCCTCTCGCGATTTCCCTTGTTTGAGCAATAGGCTCGCCCAATTATTAAGTGTTACGATATGGTCCTGATCTACTGCCAAGGCTTTCCTATAGGACTCTTCGGCTTCCTTTAACCGTCCTAATTCAACCAACACATTTCCACGGTTGGCATAGACTGAAGCATCTTTGTCGTCCAATTTAAGCGCATGATCATAAGCTGACAGCGCATCCTGCATGCGCCCGAGCATCCTCAAAACATTTCCAAGTTGAAAATGGGCATCCGAAAGACAAGGATCAATTGCTATTGCGGTCTGAAAAGACTCCACCGATTCACCAAGATGGCCAAGCTCCCCTAGCACTTTCGCTCGATTCACGTGCCCTTCTTGGTTACCAGGCTCCAAACCCACTGCATTATTAAAAGCGGCGAGCGCTTCCTTTAGGCGGCCAGCCCCCATTAAGACAGCGCCCCTATTATTATGGGCCTTCACGAACCCCGGGTTCAATTTCAAAGCTGCGTCAAATGCCGCAAGGGCTTCTTCGGTTCGAGACAGGGCATAGAGGACAAGACCATAATGATTGTAAAAAAGCGCAACTTGACTGTCAGACTGAATTGCGCGATCAATCAGACGCGCCGCCTGCTCGTTTTCCCCCTGTTGATAAAACGCGAGACCGAGAAGATGGAGCGCGTCCGCGTGGTTTGGAGCTTGATTCAGCAGTTCCTTGTAACCAGCTATCGCTCCCGCAAGATCTCCCCGGCGGTGTTTTGCCACCGCATCATCTAAAAGCGCTTTTGCTGTGCGCGTTCTTCCCATTATGGCTAAAATCGATCCAAAAATTGTTCCAGATTTTTCAGTTTAGGTGGGCCTTCGGTTCTATTGCCCAAACGGAGGCGAGGCGCATGGTCGCCGCCAGCTATCCAGCATGCCTAGAAACGCTTCTTCCAAATCGCGCGTGAAAGCTGGACAGTCACAGAAAGGGGAGTTCTCCAACCTTGATCGTAAGCCAGAACGCATTTCGTGAAGCTGATCAGCACGAGTTGCCAACGATGTGGCGATATGAATGTACTCTTCCTCGGTTTCCGCAACCAAGTCCCGCAAACCCACGGTTTTGATAATGCTTTCACTGATCCGCCCAACCCACGTACCTCCACGCAAACAAACAACGGGCACTCCCATCCACAGGGCTTCGGCTGTCGTCGTGCCACCGCCGAACGGCGTCGGACTCAACGAGATATCGACATCGTTATAGGATTCAAGGTACTCCTCGCGACGCAGACTTGGTTTAATATCCAGGCGCTCCTGGACAACGCCCTGGATTGCGAAACGGTCGATAATTCTCTGCCGAACTGTTGCATCACCAAGCGCCTTATCGCGGATAACCAATTGTGAATTTGGCACTCTCAGAATAATTTGCGCCCATAACCAGATGGTCTGATCGGACAACTTTGCAATATTGTTAAAGCTTGCGAACTTGATAAAATTACGAGCTGAGCGACACGGCTTGATGCCCACGTTTTCAGTTGGCGGCGTGAAGCAGAGATAACTATGCGGCAGTCGCACGATCTTCTCAGAAAAAAACTGCTCGTCCGTTTCAGTTACCACATAGCGATCCGCTAATATATAGTCAATCGTTGGCAACCCCGTGGTACCGAAGTACCCTAGCCAGGTCACTTGGACCGGCGCGGGGCGCTGGGCGAACACTAACAATCGGTTATGCGCGGTATGACCAGAAAGATCGATCAATATATCAATTTCGTCTGAGCGGATCTGTTCGGCGGCCCCGGCGTCGTTTATCCCGACAAGACTTCTCCACACCTGCGCATGACGTTTAAGACGCGCAGTCAGGTCATCTTGCGCACCCTGGGTATCGTAGCAATGAACTGAAAACTTCTTGTGGTCGTGATTTTTTAGCACGCTCTCAAGGAAGTACCCGACCGGGTGGTTGTGAAAATCGCCTGATACATAGCCAATATGAACGCGTCCATCTGACTTGCCTCTGAATGGTTCTTGGTCAAAAAAACGAGGCTTACCGAATTTGTCCCCAAACTCACAGGCGGCCGCCCATATCGCGCCTGACGGTGTTCGCTCTCCATAATGCAGGGCAAAAAGGCGATTATTGTGAGCAAGAGAGTAATCCGGTTTGATACGAATCGCTTCGCAATAGGATGCTATTGCCTCATTCTGATAACCCAGCGCCTGAAGCAGGCCGCCTCTGTTGTTATGCGCGTCGACCAAATCCGGCTGTAACTCCAGTCCCGTCTCGCATGCAGCCAGTGCCTCTGCGATTCGTCCCATGTCTTTCAGCACATAACCACGCGTATTATATGCATCGGCCAAATCGGGCTGCAATTGCAGCGCGGCATCACAGGCGGCTAGCGCATCGGTGTATCGACCGAGGTCCTTCAGTACAAAGCCACGGTTATTATGCGCTTTGGCAAAATCAGGCCGCAGGCTGAGCGCGGTGTCGTACGCTGTGAGCGCTTCTTCCAATCTGCCCAGTTCCTTGAGAACAATGCCGCGGTTGTTGTGAGCCGCCGCAAAGCCGGGTTTCAACCGCAGCACCCTGTCAAAAGCGGCTAGAGCCAAGTCGTAGCGCTCCAAGTCCTTTAACGTCAGACCCAGGTTCAGGTAGCCCTCGGCAAAGTTCGGTTGCAGGTTAATCGCCGCTTCAAAGGCAAGAATCGCTTGGTCGTAACGGCCAAGCTGGCGCAACAGGTTGCCCCGATTAAATCTGAGGATCGCGTCCTCGGGCTCCAAGGCCACCGCCGAATCGAAGGCACCCAAGGCGTCCTGCGGACGGCCAAGCGACAACAAGGCATTTCCTAGATTATTATGGACGCTCGCCAAGTCTGGTCTCGCGCCAAGGACCACCTGGTAGCCTGCTACGGCTGCTTCTAGGTTCCCACTTTCGTGATGTTGGGTTGCTTTTCTTAGGATGTGATCTAAGGACTCTTGTGGTCGAGACATGCTACCGGCCTCCGAAACTTCGAACAGCTAACAATGTGGCCTCCTGTCTTTTCGAGCAGCCTAACACCTCGGGAGCCGCAAAAACAGGTGCTGGCCACCGAACGACGATGGCGCCTCGGGCACTCAAGCAATAGCGCTTGCGAAATATTTTCTCGAGCTATCAATGCGACGAAATGAGCATGGATAAATAAGCATGGATACTGAACAATTTGAGTTAGAAACTGGACATCTTGACACTGCAATACAGTACCATCAGCGTGGCGAGATAGAAGGCGCCATACTTCTTTATCAACAATTTCTACGCGTTCATCCGAGACATGCGGATGCATGGTATTTGCTTAGCCTAGCCGCCTATCAAGCAGAGCAGTACTCAGACGCCGAGAATGCGATCAGCGAGGCCATCAGCCTAAATCCAACGGACGCCAGTTATCATGCCCATGCCGGCGAGCTGCTCAAAAGCATGGGAAAACTCGAAGAAGCGCTCGCCAACTATCGCACTGCGGCCGGGTTAGCCCAGACTGATGCCGACCTGTATTTAAATATCGGGATCATTTTTGACCGGCTTAAACGCTTTAGTGAGGCGATTCACGCCTATGACAGAGCGCTGCGATACCGGCCAAATCACCCGGAAACACATTTCAACCGCGGCAGAGCCTTGATGCAATGCGGTCGAGAGCGGGACGCAGTCTCCGCCTTTGACGCTGCACTGGCATGCCGGGAGGATTATGCAAAGGCCTATCACTGTCGTGGTCTGTGTCTGGACGCGCTAAAAAGACCCGAGGATGCCTTGGCGGCATTCGATGCCGCGCTCTCCGTTCAAGGGAACCTTGCTGAAAGCCACTTTTTCCGCGGGACCACACTCCTGCAGCTTGGCCGACTGCATGAAGCGGTTGACGCCTTCGAAACCGCACTGAAGCTCGCCCCCGATTTCGCGGAGGCGCACTTCCATCGGGGCAGCGCCCTGCAAAGCCTTGGTCGCAAAAGCCTCGGGCCGTTCACGAAAGCCCTTGCCGCTTATGATGCTGCGCTTGCAGTCAGAGCCGATTACGCGGAGGCTTTGCACAACCGGGCCACGACCTTGCAAGATCTTGAACGCTTGGACGAGGCCATCGCGGGCTATACACACGCCATCTCAGTCAATCCCAACTACTTGGCGACACACAGTAATCGACTACTTGCCTTGCATTACCGCGAAAATTCCGCCAGAGGGCCAATCCTCTCGGCGGCGCGCCAGTTCGGCGAGCGCTTTGGCCACCACAGCCCCCGAAACGCGCGTGCCAAGCCCCATCCCAAGCGTCGGCCATTATGCATCGGTTATGTGTCGGGGGACTTTCGCCGCCATCCGGTCGGCCATTTCCTGGAGCCTTTGCTGCCGAATCATGATCGAAAAGAAGTCCGGGTGATCTGTTTTCCGACGAGCACTGTGTATGATTCGGTCAGCGCGGAGCTTCAGAGTCATGCCGATGGCTGGCACAGTCTGGTTGGGCTTGATGACGAGACTGCGGCGGACTGTATTCGCGCCCAGAGCATTGATATTCTGCTTGATCTCTCAGGGCATACGGCAGACAACAGGTTATCGATGTTTGCGCTAAAGCCGGCTCCAGTGCAAGCATCTTGGCTCGGATACGTTGGTACCACAGGTCTTAGCGCGATGGACTATGTCCTGGCCGATCGGTTTGTCGCGCCAGAGCAAGACAAGGACTTGTTCATCGAGCAGCTCTGGCGCCTGCCACATTCCTATATGTGCATTCGACCGCCTGAGCCGGCCGTCCCGATCAGGAAAAGAAACGCCAATCCGAGAGAACTGACCTTTGGAAGCTTCAACAACACCATTAAGCTTTCGCCCGCGACCATCGCTCTCTGGTCGCATATTTTGCGAGAAACACCAAACACCCGACTCCTCTTGCGATATGCTTCTTTGCGGCATGCGGAAATCCGGCGACAACTCCTCGAGCGCTTTGCTGCGCATGGTATTTCTGCGGAACGCCTGACACTGGAAGGCAAAGCGTCGCGCACTGAAATGCTCGAGACCTACAATCGGGTCGATATTGCCTTGGACCCAACCCCCTATGGCGGAGGAATTACCACTGCCGAGGCGCTATGGATGGGCGTGCCAGTCATTACCCTGCATGGTGGTGCCTGGCCCGGACGGCATAGCGCGAGCATTCTCAACACCATTGGCTGCCCGGGACTGGTTGCAAAAAACGAGGAAGAGTACGTCGCCCTTGCCATTTCTCTGGCGACCGCACCGCAGCGACGCCGGCAGTATCATGAGACATTGCGGTCGACGGTGGAGCAATCCCCCCTTTGCGACGGCCTCACCTTCGCGCGGGACGTGGAAACCGCTTTTCGCGGGATGTGGGATCTTTCTGCGGGGATCGCTAGATGACGGTCTCCAAGTGCCCAAGTGGCGATAAATCGCTACCGGGGACAGCGCCTGGAGGCCGCAGGTTTTACGCAGCGACTAAAGGGAATGGCGACGAACGTGGGTATAGGTGTTTGCGGATCGCCGATCTTCCCGCAACTGCTGCAGCTGGTCCGCGACTACGCGGCTGTGATTCTCGGCACGGGTGATGAGTTCACGATGGGTCTGCTCGATTGACTCAAGCAGGGTAATCAGCTGATCGCGTGATTCATCGCTTTCAGCCGCTTGTTGGGTGAATTCATCGGAGTCCAGCAACTCGCGCAACTCGGCGTCGAGCGCGGAGAGTTCGCTGACCGGCTGATCAACAGTTGCTTGCTTGAACCTGACAAGCAGTTGCTCGAGACGCTGATCGATTGTCACTGAACTGGCACTCATTGGCAGATATCTTAGCCTGCCGCAAGTTGGCCGCCGGGAGACAAGCCGGTGATGCAACAGGCGCCCTAGCCCGCTGAATTGCGAAGTTCCTCCGGGATCTCATCCCAGCCGGACTTGACTTCCCGCAGGAGCTTCGTCACTTCATCAAGCGCGTCGGGATTGTCCCGAAGGTTGGCCTGGAGCAACTGATAGGACATGTACTCGTAGAGCGCATCCAGCCGTTCGGCAAGCTCACCACCCTTTTCGTGGTCAAGCACGCCGCGCAGGCCATCGATGATATTGATGGCTTTGCTGATCTGTTCGCCCTTCTTGGCGATATTGCCCTGCAACATCGCGCCCTTGCCGACCGCGATGCGCTCAAGGGCGCCCTCGAATAGCAGCTGGATGATCCGATGCGGACTGGCAACCGATATTTCGGACAGCACACCCGCTTGGCGGTATTGGTCAGTACTCTTTTTCATCTCTATAGCATACATGCCAGCTTTCCAGACGGCTACTATTTGCTGCCACCCGAGATGAGATTGCCGAGCTGGGTCGCCAAATAGTTGCTGGTATTGTTCATCTGGGCAACAAGGGAGTCCATCGCCGCGAACTGGGCTGACAATCGCTCCTCGAGCGAGAGCATCCGCTCGTCGAGATCCTCCCGTTGCTGGGCAATGTCATCAATGGTGGTACGCAGGCCATCGGTTCGCGCAGCCAGCATGCCATCGGAGCTGTCGGTAAAGGAGGTGACGGTGTCGTAAAAGTTGCCAGTAAAGCCCTTGACCGCAGCAGCGATGTTGTCGCTACCGTAACTGTCCATTGCGTCGTTGAATACGTCCTGGTCGAAGCTCAGCTTACCGTCCTTGCCTGAGACGATGCCGAGATTGGCTAGCGCGAGATTCTCCCCGTCGTTGGTCTGACCAAATTGCACCATGGAGTTGCCAAGCATACTGCGAATGCCACGCACCGTGCTATCACCCATCAGCAGCGCTCCCTGCTGATTGTCGGCATTGTAGGCCGTCATGGAGTTGGTTTGGTTGATCAGCTCGTTGTAGGCTCCGACGAACTCATTCAGCAGGGAGCGCAAGGACGATTTGTCCTCGGCGACGGTCACGCTTGCGGTGCTTTCCGTGACCGCGTTGAGGGTGACACTCAGCCCATCAACTGCATCGTCCAGCGAGTTGCTGCTGCTGGTGATGGTAATGCCGTTAATCACCGCTTCGGCATCCTGGGCGACCTGGGTGATCTCACCCGCACCGGAACCCGCTGCTTGGCCATCGATGCTCAGGGCAATATCGAACCCGGAGGTTCCGCTCGCGGTCATCTTGATGGTGTTGTCGGCCCCGGTCTCATCAGACGTCAACACCAACCGCGAGCCGTTGTCGTCGTTGATGATGGACGCCGTCACTCCGGCCTCGGCGCCGTTGATGGCGTCGCGCACATCGCCGAGCGTCAGGGCACCTTCGCTAGCATCCAGATTGATTTCGGTCGCGGTACCAGAACCAACCTGAAGCGAGAGCGTTGCGGTGTCGCCCTCATTGACGACCGTGGTTTCAGCCTTGTCGGTAAACGAAGCCGCGTCGGCTTCGTTGGTTGCGAGTGACTGCGCGGCCGCAAGACGATTGACGTCGATCTTGTAGTTGCCACTTGGCGCGTCAGCGTCGGCCTTAACCGTGAGCGCAGTCTTATCAGAATTGGTGACGCTTTGCTTTGGCTCGAACTCGCTCAGGCGCTTTAGCGGCGATTCAAGACTACTCAGCCCACCGCGCAAGGTGCCATAGGCGGAAATCTTCGCCTGAAGGGTCGCTTCTTGCTTGTTCAGACGATTTTCCGTCGGCGCCCGCTCAGCCGCCACGAGATTCTGCAACAGACTGGACAAATCCAGCCCGGAACCCACACCAAGGGAGCTAATGGCCATTGTTTTTTCTCCTCATCTTGTCCGTGACGCCCGCGATCCTTGATCACCCGGAATTGCGCCAGCGCCCCCATGGGGGCCGGCGCGACAGCTCAGGCCTTCTCGGCCAGTCCAGTTGCCGCCATCCCGTCGCCGTCGCGCAGCTTTTGCATCAACTCCAGGGCGGTTTCCGGCGGAATCTGACGGATGACTTTCTCCTTCTCGGCATCCATTACCTTAATGATCGTCCGGCCGCTGGTTTCGTCCACCGAGAACTCCAGTGCGCGCTTGCTTTGCTGCAAAAAGTCGTTGATGGATTCCACAGCTTTATCCAACTCGGTCTCTTCCGGCGGCAGCACTGAAGCGCGCTGCTCGGTCTCATCCGTGGCTTTCTCATTCGCTGCCTGCTCGGCGCGCTGGGTGGGGTTCACCGCTTGGTTCCAAGCTACCCCCATGGCTTGCTGGTCAGCCGCCACAGCATTCGCGCTTTCGTTGCCATTGGCCGGGAGTGGTGATTGATTGGCGACCGGTGAAGCCCCCTCGGCCGCAGGGGTGCTCGCCTGCCGCGTCGAGTACCCGCGCGTGCTGGCAGCATCGCCGCGCCCATAGGCGGGCTGCAATGCCTTGGTTGTGATTGAGAGTGCACTGTCATTCATGGTTTTATCCTCTTGTCAGCGCCAGGGCGCGCCGGTCGGTCAGACCGGCGGCCCCGCTGACAGACGCTCCTTGCGTCTTCAACCGACCATGACCGCATCCGTTACTGCAGCAGCGCCAGCGCGCTCTGCGGCGAGGAGTTGGCCTGTGACAGCACCGAGATGCCAGCCTGTTGAAGGATCTGCACCCGGGTGAGCTCGGCGGTCTCAGCCGCAAAGTCTGCATCGCGGATACGTGAGCGGGCGGCAGACATATTGTCGGAACTCACGCTCAGGCTGCTGATGGTCTGCTCGAAGCGCACCTGGGTGGCGCCAATCTCGGCCCGCAGGGCGTTGATTTGATTGAGCGCACCATCGATCCGACCCATGGCATCCGTGGCCGTCTCACGGGTCATGATGTCAAGGTCCTCAAGCGTTTGAACTCCGGCGGTTTTTGCGCTCGCCCAGAGATTGGTTTCGCCGAACTGACTGGCTTGCCCGGTCTGTGCTCCAATCGATCCACCACTGACCTTGAATTGCGCCACACCAGCGCCGCTGGTGTTGGTGTTGTGATCCCCGGTGATGACCAGACTGGTCTCGCCGTCATTGCCCACGCGCAAGAAGGCGCGGAGATTGGCATCGGCGACCCCCTCGCCAGTCGTTCCGCCTTTGTCGATCTCGTCCTGGATGGCTTTGTTGATGTTAGAAACAGCCTCTTCAAGACTCGACGCGCTTGCACTGGAGAAGGAAATGCCCGAGGCCAGCTTGCCGGCACCACCAAGCCCCTGGATGGTGACGGAGCCGACCGTGACACCCTGGGACTCCATGCGCCTGAGCTCCTCGGTGGTGTAAGAGGCCACGCTCTCAATTTCTTGGTTGCCCAGCGCGGATAATTTGGAATTGACGCCGGAAATAGAGATCATCTGCCCCTGATTGGAGCCAACCTGGAAGAAATTGGCGCTGTCGGAGCCATCCAGGATTGCTCTACCGTTGAACTCTGTATTGAGTGCGACACGCTGGATTTCTTTCAGCAGGCCCTGGACCTCGTTGTCCAGCGCAGTGCGGTCACCCGCCGAGTTACTGGCATTGGTCGACTGCACCGCGAGTTCGCGAATGCGTTGCATGTTGGCGCCGATGGTGCTTAGTGACGCCTCGGCGGTCTGGGTGAAGGAAACGCCATCGTTCGCGTTGCGCATGGCCTGATTGAGGCCCTTGATCTGCGAGGTGAAGCGCTCGGAAATAGCCAGACCGGCGGCGTCGTCCTTGGCGCTATTGATGCGCAGACCGGTCGACAGACGCTCGAGTGTGTTGCCGAGCATTTTCTGCGAGGTTGCCAAGTTGCGCTGCGCGTTGAGCGACTGCATGTTGGTGTTGATAACTTGTGCCACGGTATTTCTCCTAAGTTGGTCCGTTAACGCGCCCGTGCCGAAGAAGCTGTTGCGGGCTACTGTTTTGAGCGGTCCTCTGCCGCGCTCTGATGATGCTAACGGCTCGGGTCAGAAATCCTTTAACGGCGGGTCGCTGACCTGTCGCCCCCGGGATGCCTGGCTGATGATGCGCACAACCAGCGAGCAAACATCGCCTCGAATGCGGCCTCAAGCGCCCGCGCAAGCCCGGTGCCATCACAAAGCTCGCCTTGTTGCATGCACGCGCGCTGGGTCTCACGTATCTGCTTGCGCCCGGCGACATCGCGCGCCAGCTCCACGGCAATACGCACATAGTCGTCCTCGTCGCGGGCAACCCACTGCGTTCTGCCAAGCCCGCTCAGGGCGGAGGCCGCTTGCAGCCCCGCCATTCGGTCGCCCGCGAGGGTTACCAGCGGGCACCCCATCCAAAGCGCATCGAAAGCCGTGGTGGCGCTGTTGAAAGGCAAGGTGTCGAGTGCGATGTCGAGGCGATTATAATAGGCCATATGCTCACTCCATGACGGCGTCGCGCGCAACAAGGCCACGCGGCTTTCATCGATCCCCTGAGCCGCCAGGGCCTTGAGCACGCGCAACTGATGCACGCGATTGGCGCCCTTGAAATCCTTGAGCGCCAAGTGCGCTTGCGGCAAGGCATGCAGGACGCGCGCCCACAGCGCCAGGCTCTCCTCTCTCACCTTAAATAGATTGTTAAAGCTACCGACCCACAAGCGACCGCCCGGATCAGGCCACCAGCGCGGCGCGGGCACCGACTCATGCGGTTCATAGGCGTACCGGCTGCGCGGAAGGCGCCAGATCTTCTCGGAAAAGTGCCGCGCGTGCTCCGGAGGAATCAGCACGCCGTCACCGATGAAATAATCCATCTGGGAGAGGCCAGTGGTTGCATAATAGCCGATATAGTGGCATTGCACCGGCGCCACGCGGCGCGCGATGACGCCCAGACGATTTCCCGCTTCGTGCCCGGAGGTATCGATTAGCAAATCGAGTTGATCACCGAGCAGCACATCCGCCGCGCGCGCGTCCGACAGCCCCTTGAGCGGCTGCCAGTGGTCGGCCAGCGCCTGGAACTCGCCGGTGTAGTCATCGGAGCGACCATGCGCGGGATAGAGGACGACTTCAAAACGGCTGCGGTCCAGCTCCCGCAGCCAGGTGCGCAAAAAACAGGCAACCGGATGGACAATCAGCTCATTGGAGAGCAGCCCAAGGCGCAGCCGACGCCCTTCGCGCGACATCCGCTGGAAGGCTCGCTCGCGGGCGGCTTGGCGGTCCTTGGGTGGCAAGGAGTAGTGCTCCCACTGCTCGGCCTCGGCGCACAGCTTTTCCGGTGGCCAATGCCCTGAATAGGCCATGGCCCCTAACATGGCGCTGCGCAGTCGGTTGTTTTCGGGCTCCCGCGCCAGGGCCCGCCGATAGGCCTCGGCGGACGCTTCCAGTTGCCCAAGCTCCATCCGCACGCGCCCAAGGGTGCCTAGCGCGAGGACCGAATCGGGCTCCAACGCGAGCGCTTGATCCAATGCCGCGAGCGCCTCCTGGTAGCGCTGCTGGCCATTAAGACAAAAGCCAAGCTGGGCATGCGCCTGGGCACATCTCGGGTCGGCCGTGATCGCCCGGCGATAAGCCTCTTCGGCTTGGGTGTGCTGCTCTAGGCTGGTATGGGCGTTTCCCAGCGCGACCCATGTCGGCGCATGCGCTGGCGTCAGCGCCAACGCATTATGGTAGCACCCGATGGCGGAAGGATAATCCTCCAGCATGACATGCACTTGGGCCAGCGTCAGATGGCAATCCGCGTTCTCGGGGGACAATTCCAGCGCTCGCTCGACGCTATCGCGCGCCTTCTCGAAATCCTCCAACCGCGCTTGCGTCAAGCCCAGCTGGTGCCAGGCGTCGCCGCACTCGGGGTCCAAAGCCACCGCCTGTTCCAGTAAACCCCGCGCCTGTTCCGGTTCATTTAGCTCCCGCGTCACGATGCCAAGATTAAGGTGGGCATCGGCCAAATCCGGGGCATCCGCTATCGCTTGCACGAAAGCCTCCCGCGCTTGCTCCAGGCGACCGTCCGCGTGCAGGATGGCGCCGAGGTTGTTTGCCGCCGCGGCAAAGCGCGGCTGAAGCCGCAAGGCCTCTCGGTAGCTGTGCTCGGCATCATCCACGCGACCGAGCTCCTCGAGCAGATTGCCGAGGTTGTAATGGGTGTTTGGCTGCTCTGGGGCGAGCTCCAATGCGCGCCGGTAACTGGCCTCGGCCTCCATCAACTCACCGCGGGCACGCAGCAGCCGAGCACGGTTGGCATGCGCGGAAGCCAAGTGAGAATCCAGCTGCAACGCCCGTTCTAGACTTGCATCCGCCTGCGCGAGGTCGCCGCCTGAGATCAACAAGGACGCCAGATTAGCGTGCCCAGAGGCATCCCCAGGCGCAAGCGCGATGGCCTCGCGCGCCGCCGCGATGGCATCGGGCAGTCTGCCGAGCTGGCGATAGATATCGGTCAGGGACCTCCAGCCCGCGGCTTGCTGCGGCCATCCGCGAGTGACTTGCTCGTTCAACGCGAGCGCGGCTTGGAGGTCTCCAGCCTGCGCAAGCGTCGTCACCCGCCCGAGATCCTGTTCCCAAGGTGGCGGCGACTCGCCTTGGGCCGGGTCCCGCAGACTGTGCCGCAATGCGACCAGGCCGGGGTGATCGCCCACAACGCCGATTGTTCGTTCGAGTGCGCTCAGCGCGGCATTGAGATCACCCTGATGTAAATAGCCCTCGACGAGCGTGAGGCAGGAGCCGATGTCGCCTGGATTCTCGGCAAGCTCGCGCTCAATCTGCTCGATTTGCGCCGATGAGTTCATCACAAGGCCCCTTGGTCGCCGGACTTTTCCGCGCGCTGATACCAACGATCAAACATGCTCTCGAACGCCTCCAGCAAAGTTGCGGCCAGGCCAGCGCCATCGCAGAGCTCGCCCGCTTGCATCCGCTCCCTGAGGCTGAAGCGCAGCCGCTGACGTTGCTGGACATCGTCGAGCAGATCAAGCGCGATGCGTACATAGTCTTCTTGTGTGCACGCAATCCAGTCGGTGCGTCCTAAACCAGTCAGCAAGGAAGCGGCTTGACGGCCTGCCGGCTGATCACCGAGCAGCGTGACCAAGGGCGTCCCCATCCACAGCGCATCAAAACCGGTGGTTGCGCTCGTGAAGGGGGTTGGGTCAAGCGCAAGGTCAACATAGTTATAAAGACCCATGTGATCGCTCCAGGAGTTCGTGCGACTGGCCATTTTCACCCGATCGGCGTGGATACCATGGCGGGCCAAGGTGCCCAAAATGCGTTCTCGCACCATGGGGTCCGCCGCCTTTTTGTCCTTCAAGAACAAATGCGCCTGCGGCACCGCGCGCAGGATCTCGCTCCACAGCTCCAGGCTTTCTTCCCGCACTTTGGCGAATTGATTGAAACTTGCAAGCCACAGGCGCCCCGCGGGATCGGGGCACCAGCTTGGCGCGGGCGCCTCGGCCAGGGGCTCGAACGCATAACGGCTGCGAGGCAAAGCCCATAGCTCTTCGGTGAAATCGGCATGCAGCCATGGTGGGGTAAAAACCGAGTCGCCAATAAAATAGTCCATCTCGGTCAGACCAGTGGTAGCGAAGTAGCCGATATAATGACATTGCACCGGCGCCGCACGATGCGCGACAGCAGCCAAGCGATGATTGCTTGTATGACCGCTGGTTTCGATCAGCACGTCGATACCGTCGGCCCGTATCCGTTCGGCGATTTGCCGGTCATTGAGACCAACAACCGGCGTCCAGGCATCAGCGAGCGACTTGAAAGAATCCGCCCAGGGCCCCGAGCGCAAGCGGGTCGGATAAAGATGCACGGTGCAACGCCGCCGCTCCATCGCACGTAGCCACGGCTTAAGAAAATAGGCTACAGCATGATTGCCCAGCTCACTGGATATCACGCCCAACTTCAGCGGTCGACCAATGCGCGACGGGTTTGAAAACAGCCGTGCGCTCGCCATGTGCCGATCCTGCGGCGAAAGCGCCACCTGCTCCCAGCGGCTTGCCTCATGGCGCATGGTCTTGCCCGGCCAATGCACGGCAAAGCCCATGGTAAACAGCATGTTACTCATAGCCAAGGCAAACTTCGGCTGCCAACGGATTGCCTCGCGAAAAGCCGCGACCGCCTCCTCGAAGCGGGTCAAATCGGTTAACAGCATGCCCAGATTCTGCTGCGCCACGGCAAGCGCGGGATCGATTTCCAAAGCGCGGGCATGGGCCTCGAGCGCCTCTTCGCGGCGATTCAAGTTGCGCAGCAATTCGCCAAGGTGGGTCCAGGCCGACGCATCATTCGCATTCCGCTTGAGTGCTTGGCGGTAGTGTTCTTCCGCCAAGTCAAGCTGGCCCGCGACCTCCGCCACATTGGCACTGAGAAACCAAAGCTCGGCGCGGTCGGGATTGAGCTGCAATGCGCGCCGAAACACGGTCATGGCTTCTTCCAGGGCGTCGATACCGGCGAGGAAGCCTGCCACAGGTTCGAGAATATCCGCCCGGTCCGGCCAGCGCTCCAGTGCTTGCCGGTAGTGATATTCCGCCTGGCCCAAATGTCCCTGATCGAGCGCCAACTCCGCGAGCGCTAGACATGCCTCGGCATGATCCGGCTGCAAGCGCAGTGCTTCAGCATAGGCGCCTGTTGCGGCTTCGGGGCGACCTCGAGCTAGCAGCAAGCGCCCGAGGTGGAAATGCAAGGCTGCTTCGTCGGGCTGTGACGCGAGCGCCGTTGTCAAGGCTTCCTCCGCCTCGTCGTGCCGACCCTGCCCCGTCAGTAAGGTTACGAGATTGCAGACCGCGACCGCCAATGTCGGCTTTAGGCTGAGAGCCCGGCAGAAACTTGCTTCTGCCTCGTCAAGACGCCCAAGCTGCTCAAGCAAATTACCAAGATTGTGATGCGCCTCGGCTTGATCCCCCCGCAATTCAAGCGCGCGACGATAGGAAGCCTCGGCCTCCTCTAACCGACCTTGGGCGCGCGCAGTGCCAGCAAGCGCGAGATGCGCCTCGGGTAAATGCGGGTTGATCGCGATCGCCTTGCACAGGTTGAGGCGCGCATCGGCAAGGAGGCCAGCGCTTTTTTGCATCACGCCAAGATTGGTGAGCCAGCGGGCATTGCCTGGCTCGAGCGTGACGGCGCGCGCCATGGCCGCAACGGCTCCTTGGCGATCTCTTAAGCTTTGTCGACATCGCGCAAGCAGGCTCCAACCTGCCGCCACCTCCGGCCAGCGCGCGGTGAATTGCTCCGCTTGCTCAAACGCAGGTTGCATTTCCCCGGACTCGAACACCCGCGCCAGCGCGTGGAGGTCCTCCTCCCAAGCTGGCCGGTCGGCTACCGTGGCCACTTCCGCCAAGGCGGCCCGCAACCGCTTGAGTCCATCATGCCCCTCACCCACAGCGGCAATAGCACGATTCACGACATCCAAAGCCGCCTTCGCGCCCTTAAGGTTCAATTGGATTTCGATCAGGGATAACCAGTAAGCCAGAGCACCCGGGTCTTCAGACACAGCCTGCTCGAACAGCACCATCGCCAATGGGAGCTTGCCTAGCGCGAGCTGTTCCAGACCGAGCGCGTGCGCTTGTGCCCCAGCCGGCTGGTTCTTGGTATCAATCACCGCCCCATGTCCTTCGGCTGACTCGGGAACTACCGCCACCGGGAGTCCCGCATCAGCCAGCACCATGCTGAATCACCCACGCGCTTGTGCAAACCGCTCCCTCAGCATCTTCACGTAGTCCTGCGAGAGCTGGCTGCCGTTGCGCTGGTCGATGATGCCGAGCACCTCGAGACAGAAGTCCTCGGCCCGCACAACCTCGTCGAGAAGAACCGAGAGCTTGACCAATTTGTCGGTCGAAAGAGACTCCAAGGACATAAAATCCCGCACAAAAATCACATCCGACCAAAGAATTTGTCCACGGGTGGGACCCTTCAGGTCATGCTCGGCGAATTTGCTAAACTGCAACGATTCAGAGGAATCAATGTTATGCAAAAGAAATCCCCGGCCCTCAAGAAAGCGTGCAACATCGGAAAACAAAGGTTGATTCTCATAATGCGGAACCCACTCGACCTCCGTCCAGATGACCAATATATTATCAAGCCGATCCCCAGCCCCCTCAAACACCGATAGTTCCGCGCCCTGCACATCGATTTTCAAAAAGTCAATATCTTCTGCCTCGGGCAAGTCGGCCAGCCGCGTCGTCTTTACCGCCTGAGTTCCCGCGGGACGGACAAAATCAGATAAACGGTTAAACCGATCCAAAAGTGCTATGTTGGGCTTATACAAAGACCCTGTCGCTGACCAAGAGGTTTTATAGAATGTCTGATTTTCTCCATTACCAATAAATGCTTTCACATATCGCCGATCAGGGAAGCTAGCTTTTAAACGAGCACATTCCTCCGCATCCGGCTCGATACCGACAATATCGGCCACACCCGCTTGCGCAAGTTTCCGGTAGGGCTCGATTTCTCCATCCATAATCGCCGCCCCGATATCGAGCACCCGAATGCGAGACGTCAATACCCCCTTGAGTATCTCAAGCACGCATCTTTCCGACGCGGCTTGCGCCGCAGTTCCCTCAGTCACTGCCTGCCGGAGATACTCCCACCAATCTTTATTCCTTAGCGGAGCGTCCGATTGCAAAATCCGCCCGAAGAGATGAACCGGAATGCCGGGTCCGTCCTTCATAATAATGTTCACCAACACCGCACGGCGAAGCATCTCCGGGCTGCAGTTCGGATACCGCACCGCCTCAATGACCGCCTTGTCGTTTCGATGAAAATAGGAAGAGTAAGCTTGCCATCGCTCGATCGCTTCCCAAGCACTTGCGGCCAGCCATTCCTTCAAGGGCGCGGATGGAGCACGATACTCAAATTCTTGCAGCGCGGGAACGAACGGGCGATCCACCCTCAGCACGTTTTCAGCTTCCAACAGTTGCACGAGCCGATGTGTGGTTGCGACAGCGCGCTTTCTCTCACCCAAATCCCAGAGCACACGCGTTTTCAGCAGTTGCGTTGCCCAATGCGCATCACCACGATGCTCCAAGGCTTCCACGCCAGCCAGACACTGCTGCAACCATGCCCAACGCGCCGATAGCGGTTCTGCGGTATCGCTCGCGCTCAAATAGGAATTGAGCGCCAGAATATAGTCGTTAAGCTCTTCATCCACGCGACAAAGCGCCGCCCCATCCAAATCAAAGTCCTCCCCATTTGCGATGATTCTTGCAAAAAAAAGCGCCCGGCCAAGCCGCGACTGCCACCCCGACCTTGGCGGCTCCGCTGTATCACCTAAATCACCAGCGGTTAGGAGCTTCCCTTTCACACGCAGCCATTGCGCGCGCTCGGGCTTGCACGCGAACAGATTTAACGCAAAAGAATCAATTTGATGCTCGACCGAAGCCGGTATTAAGGCGTTGAGGCCGGGAATCAATCTATAACAGTCCATCCCCAGCGCGGTAAACCCGGAAAAAAGTTCCGGATGATAATCCTCCCCGCTCTTCCATTCAAACAGTACCAATGGCGAATGGCGAGACAAACAATCCCGCCCGCCGTTTAGGATATTGAGCTCTTCTCCTTCCGCGTCAAGCTTGATGATATCGAAGGCGCCGGAGCCAGATGCACCATATTCATCACTCAGTTCATCCAGCGTTGTCACGCGGATTGTTTCAACGTTTCTTTCTTGGGCTTCGCCGACATTTTCCTGTGAAATCAGAGCGTTCAGCTCGCTGTTGGAGTTCAATTGAAGCAT
Source organism: Thiorhodovibrio frisius (assembly GCF_033954835.1). Lineage (NCBI taxonomy): Bacteria > Pseudomonadati > Pseudomonadota > Gammaproteobacteria > Chromatiales > Chromatiaceae > Thiorhodovibrio > Thiorhodovibrio frisius. The sequence continues at coordinate 1,396,462 of NZ_CP121471.1, read as the reverse complement.
CGCCTCTCCCGAGTGAACAGAAAGCCCTACTTGCAGCAATGCCACTGCGCCTTCCAAGCCATTCACGGAAATACTGCGCCTGAGCATGCTCGCGGGCGCGCTCGCTGGCTCACAGGCGATAACCTTCCCTTTTTCACCTAGCCGTTTGGCAAGGCTGAGACAATAAACACCGTGATTTGCTCCAACATCGAGTATTGTCATTCCGGGCTCAACCAAATCCCGAAGGAATGGCAACTCTTGCTCGAACCAATCCTCTTGCTCGAGCAAAATATAGGTTGTCATCTTTCCAATATCGGCGGGCACACATATTTTTACGTCGTCCGCAATGGTCAAGGTCCAGGAAGGCATGGCTTGCGGCACGTCTCCTCCTTTAGCGACCGATCCAACCGCGTTTTCCTTGGCTTTGGCCGCACTGCGGGCTCGCTCACGAAGCTGTCTTGCGCTCGACCAATCCAAACCTTTAGCAATCAGATCTTCAATAGTTTCCAGCGCTTCCCGCGGTCGACCAAGGGCTAACAAGCACCCTGTCAACTCAATCCAGTATTCTCCATTGACAGGCGAAAGCTTCAGCGCGTTCTCTACCGCGCCGAGCGCCTCGACAAACCGTTGTTGTCGGGACATAATTCGTGCGAAAAGATGGTAACTCGCATGATCGCCCGGATCGGCGAGCAATGCCAATTGACACTCTTTCTCGGCACGCGTAACATCTCCGAGATTGAAGTATTTCAATGCCTCTGTATACTTTTTATTGCTCACGATAAGCTCTACAATAGGGAATTGAAAAAGTTAACATTGCGAAGCTAGATGCTAATGGCTTGCACTGCAAACTTTATTCGATAATTCAAAAGGTTTACGACTCTCTGGCTTACTACAATGATTGATTTTCGCCATCGTTTTGCAGTCTGGAAAACAATTGCAACAAATCATGGATGTGTATTTAAAAATGTCGACTTCATTGCTGACGACAATGGCGTCCGGGTCGTAGCCGAGCGCCCTTCCGAACGGATATTTTTGCACGTACCCGCAAAGCTACTCGTTAACCTCGATGACGTCAAACTAACCGATGATGCTCACCAGGTTATACCTAGCTCCTGCTCCAACGGTGTTTGGCGGGCGTTGATCGACGATATGCTCGGCTTTATTCTGAGCCCAGGACGCCTTACCAAGAGACGACAGCTTTTACGCGAATTTAATCGGTTACCACCGACACTTAAATATACTTTGGCCAACTCCGGCTTAACCCCTGCGCTTTGCGCACAAGAAAATCCAAATTCGCTCGTTTCAAAATCACTCGCTGCGTTACAAGAAGATCGGTCCGGCTCTCATTCAGAAATCCTAGCACCCAAGGACAAAGAACTGAAGTACCATCTTTTAAAGGAGCGCGTTCTCAAAGACAAGAATCAGACGTTCGTTCTCATGCCCTTTATCGACTTCATCAATCATGATTCCGAGGGCTTGACTTTCCAAGTGGGAGATGCCGGCTTAACGGTGAGCGGACTATGCTCTCCGAGCCGTGAGGTTTTCGCAAAATACAACCACTCCGATCCATGGGGCCTCCTTGATGGTTATCTGTTTACCGGCCCTTCTCACTATGCGTTTTCGGTCAGCGCACAGCTTCGCTTGCCAGATGGCTGCCGTCTTGTCATCGCTCGCCGAGCCGAGGATTATGAACCTCATGAGAACGGCCTGCGCATCCCAAAAACCGAACGGGAAGGGCAAACCGTGCATTTCTCGAACCTATGGCTCGGGGCGGTCGAGCGACCGGAAAGCCCATTTGAAAGTTTCAAAATCGCCTGGGAGTCACTCGGCCGAGGCAACGCCTTTAGTGTTTTCTCCCAAATCGTCCGCCATAATTGGGCCATCATGCGCGAGATTAGGCATCTTTGCCAGGGTGTCGACACAGCAGCTGGCCAGTTAGTTAGGCTTGCCTTGGACGAGCATCTGCGGGTACTTTCCCAGCAACACATTTCGTAGGGCTTATTTGCCTGCATTTTGTTGTCTTGCCATCGCCTCAAAACTGTCCTCAAGTGCCCTTGCAAGACTTCTGCCGTCACACAACTCGCTCGTTTCCATCTGGGCACGAAGAGATTCCCTCAGGTGCCATCGCAGCGGTATATCGCTTGCTAGGGATGCAACGACATCCACAAACTCATCATTATTCCGTGCAATCCACTCCGGCCGGCCCAACCCGGTTAGAATAGAAGCCGCTTGACGACCGGCAAGCTGACCGCCAAGCACAGTCACCAGCGGCGTGCCCATCCAAAGCGCGTCGCAAGCAGTAGTGGCACTGTTAAACGGGATTGTATCAAGTGCGAGGTCGATCTGGTTGTAGAGCGCCAGATGCTCACTCCGGGAGGGTGTATAGGGCCAGAACTCAAGCCGGGCCCCCTCGATACCATGGCCCCGCAAGGTCTCGAGAATCCGCGTTTGGACGGCGGCATCCTCTGCCCCGCGGCCTTTAAGTATTAGCATGGATTCAGGAAGCGCTCGCATGACACGGGACCACAACGCAAGGGTCTGCTCGCCCACCTTCGCCAGATTATTAAAGCTACCTAGCCTTAGTCGGCCGTTTTGGTCCTGATGCCACGCAGGCGCCGGAGCTTCTATAAGGGGGTCGTAGGCGTAGCGCGTGCGCGGCAGACGCCAAACCTGCTCGACAAAATGACTATCGTGCCACGGCGGAATGAGTATCTCGTCAGTCATGAAATAGTCCATGGCATTCAAGCCGGTGCTGGCAAAATAGCCAATATAATGACATTGCACGGGAGCAACGCGCCTGGCTAACACGCCAAGACGGTTACCTTCCGTATGACCACTTGTTTCGACCAGAACATCGAGTTGGGCGGCACGCAATCGCTCAGCGGCCTCGTCGTCAGTCAAGCCGACAAGCGGCGTCCACGACAGTGCGCGGCGCTGAAACATCTCCGCATCGGGGTCGTTTCGTATTACAGCAGGATATAGCTGCAATTCAATGCGGTTCGGATCGATCTCCCACAACCAGGAGTTCAAAAAACACGCCACCACATGGGAACCAAATTCCGCCGACAGAATACCAACCCGCAGCGGACGGGCTGAAGCCCGTGCATGGGTAGTGATCTGCTTTCTTGCTTGAGGGTCCGCACCCACGGCAAGAGTGGCTTGACACCATTTCCGAGCCTCTTGGCAAAGTGCCTCGCCACTACCCGATTTGGAATACGCAAGTACGTGTAATAGATTGATAAATGCCGCTCCGCAGCTTGGATCGATCGCGAGAGCAGCTCGAGATGCCTTTTCAGCGGCCTCCGTCCAGTCGAGTTTCGCGAGCAGGATACCCAGGCGGGCATGGGTCAGCGGATCATTAGGACGAAGCTCACTGGCCCGACGCAAGATCGGCTCAGCCTCGCTAAGGCGACCTTGATCCATGAGCAAGAGACCTAGACTCGAATGAGCCTGGCCATTGTTTGATGCCCGCGCGATCACCTCGCGGTAAAGTGCCTCGGCTTCTTTCTCTCGCGCGGTTGCTCGGTAGATGTTTCCCAAAAGATAAAGCGCCTCGATCATTCCCGGGGCGAGGTCAATCGCACGGCGACAGACCGCCTCGGCCTCCGTATAGCGCCCCAGTTCGCGCAACACCCCACCGAGATTGACGTAGGCGGCAGGAAACTCAGGATCACACTGAAGCGCGCGGTGCAACGCTGACTCTGCTTCGGTGAGGCGTCCGAGTTTCTTCAGCATGACCCCGAGGTTCGAGTGAGCGGACGCGCTATCTGGACTTAGGCGGGCAGCCTCCTCAGCCGCTAGAGCAGCCGCCTCATGATCCCCGGCACGACAGAGACTTTCCGCCAGGATCGACCAGCCCGACGGAAGTTCCGGGTTACGCTTGGTAAAAGCCGTGGCGATGGAAACAGCCTGCTCCGGCGACGACAGGTCGCATTCAGCGGAAAGGGGCTCGCTTGCCGTAGACAAACCAAAACACCGTTTAGCTGCCGCGCTTACGCCCGGACAATAAGGTCTTGCTATCCATTGATTCCAAAAGCTCGCAAGAATCCCAAGCTAGTTTTCTCGTCCCTGACCATCTAAACGCTCCATTAAATCAGGACAACGCATGCTTCATGCTTCCCGGAACGCGATCAAATTAAGGCTTATCGGCTCTCCATAAGGAGCGCAATCACTCGTATCCAGAAATAGCCCAAAACGCTCCACTCGGCGAACCCGAGAAAAACCCGCTGCCGTCAACAGCCGAGAAAGAATTTCATAGTTAAATCCAACGAAATGAAAGTCGTACTCATTCACTTGCCCGCCGAACATCATTCGCATGATTTCAACACGGTCGGCGAAGGAAAACCTTTCCGACAAGAAGCCACGACAAAGAACATCCATGTCCGGCACGCTAATCATTACTCGACCGTTTGGCTTCAAGATACGATACAAGCCTTGCAAGGTTTCGATGACGAACTGCTGCGGGACGTGCTCGAGAACATGGCTTGCGTAGACCTCCTCAAAACACTGGTCGGCAAACATCGACAAATCACGGATGTCACCAATTTCATCCACATCTGGTCCTGGTTGAATATTCAAGATCAGCCAACCAGGCTTTGCCTCGGTCCCCCCGACGCAGAGATTTGACGCTGGACCATCCCGGGCATCTTGGATAGCTTGCTCCCTTGCTATCTCCCTCTCGGAGACTTGCCTAAGTGCCTGTTCCGCTCTTGTCTTGAGGTCTAGCGCGCTTGGCCAATCAAGCCCTTTGCCGATCAAATCGTCAAGGATATCCAGCGCCTCGGCCGGACGTTCCAGTTCAAGCAATACCTCGGTTAGCTTAAGCCAGTAGTCGCCATTTGCCGGCGCGAAACGAAGTGCGTGTTGCAAGTTCTCGAGCGCCTCGGTCAAGCGTCCCTGTCCGAGCATGGCAATCCCTAGATAATAAAGCGCCTGATGGTCATCGGGATGGCTTTGCAGCAGCGAGCGGCACCTCGCCTCGGCCTTTGCAAAACGGTTAGCCTGCAAGCTCACTCGCACTAGCTCATAATGCGATCCACCTTGATTCATAAGAAACTCCTGATTACCCGTCGCTATAACGCCAGCCACAATGACAAATCAGTGCATATCCTTGAAGCATTCTCCGACACAGGTTTATCCTTCAAACAATCCAATCGAGAAGCCTCGTTGCTGACGCGGATGGGCTATAATGTTGGAGTGCGAATTGCCTCCCTTGTCTCCCTTGCCTCCCGATCGTCCCAACCTCATCTGGACATTCGACCAGGAATTTTACTACCCTGGCTGGATTATCGAGACGCACCGGAATATAGTGCTCAAATGCTTTCGGTTGCACGGGTAGCTTAAAGGAATGCTTGTGGGCCATCCATCAATCAGGCATCGCGCGCAATAACTAAGCCCTCCTCGACCCACAGGTATGAGCAGAACTCCTCGGTCCCCCAGATCGTACTCAGTTGTTACGCTAAATTTCATACTTGTGGCAACATCTTTTCCGATCTTTTAGGTGAACCTCGTATTTTTTGAGTAAGCCAGCTTCAAAGCGGCTGTCCAGACTAAGGCGCCTGCGTGATAGCCATTAATTTCGTCGTAATTAAAAATTGGCTATCCTTGGATAAGACGGCTTTACCCGGCTCACCATATGGATGAATATCGTTCTTCACACCAAATTCATTAACTGCCCGCGTCACGCCCGGCCATCCGAGATAATCGTCTAAAATCATGACCCCCTTGGGGTCAAGGATTTCCCAATAATGTTCAATATCGTTTTTTACTGATTCATACTCATGGCCAGCGTCGATATAAATCAGCTTGGCGGTCACTTCAAGGTTTTTCAACAAATAATAGGCGCCATCACTGGTAAGGGAAACGGGTGTAATAATGTCTGAACAATTGTTAGCCATAACATTATTGATAAATGTATGGTAGATTGTGGGGCGGCCATTGGTCACTTTCAGCGACTGATACCATGAGTCCAACATCCAATGTTCTGGAGAGCCTAGCCAGGTATCAATGCACAGAATCTCGCCTGGTATCCCTAGCACTTTCAAGCACTTGGCCATATTTATGGCAGAGCGACCCTTCCAACTTCCTACCTCGATGATTAAAGGGGGGCGCAGCTGATCAATGGCGTAGGTCAGTAGTGGATGGTCGGACCCCCACCCCTCCATGTCGACCAAGGACTGATCCACCGACAAGCCGCGATACGGATCTTCGCCGCGAAAAAGTGTCTGCCGAATCATTCTGCGTTACCTGTCAGGACCACGGCCTTCTCTCAGACTCGCCTTAAAGATAGATCATTCAGACCGTCGGCGCGCGGCAACTTCCATCCGCCAAGGTCGCAACTCAAGCATTTCCTCGATGCTCCGCTCCAAGGCGCGGGCTAGACCTTCACCATCGCATAGCTCGCTTTGGCGCATCTGGGCGCGCTGGATTTCGCGAAGGCGCTGCCCCCGCGCGGGATCTTGGGCGAGACCGGTCACGATGGCCACGAATTCATCGGCGTCGCGCGCGATCCACTCCGTGCGCCCGAGGCCGCTGAGCAGGGAGGCGGCTTGGCGGCCGGCGAGGCGGTCGCCGGTCAGGGTGATCAGGGGCGTGCCCATCCAGAGGGCGTCGAAACCGGTGGTGGCGCTGTTGAATGGCAGGGAGTCGAGCGCGATGTCGGTGTCGTTGTAGGCGTCCATGTGGTCGGACCAGGCGGCGGAGGCGCCGCGAAATTCGACCCGGTCTGGGTGAATGCCTTGTTCCCGCAGGGGGCCGAGAATCCGCGCTTGGACGCTGTGGTCGAGGGCGCGTTTGTCTTTCAGGATCAGGCGGGCTTGGGGAAGTGCACGCAGCACCTGACTCCACAGCACCAGGCTTTCGTGGCGGACCTTGGTCAGGTTATTGAAGCTGCCGAGGCGCAGCTGCCCGTGCCGATCCGGCTGCCAGCGGGGCTCTGGGGCCTGTTGCAGGGGCTCGTAGGCATAGCGGGTGCGCGGCAGGCGCCAGACCTGCTCGGTAAAGTGGCTGTCGTGCTCGGGCGGGATGAGCACGGGGTCCCCGATGAAATAATCCATCTCGGTGAGGCCGGTGGTGGCGAAGTAGCCGATGTAATGGCATTGCACCGGCGCCGCGCGCCGCGCGATGACGCCGAGGCGGTTGTTCTCGGTATGGCCGCTGGTCTCGATCAGCACATCGATCCCGTCAGCCCGCATGCGTTCGGCCGCCTGGGCGTCGCTCAGGTTGTCGATGGGCGACCAGACATCGGCCAGGTCGCGAAAGCGCTGGGACTCTGGCTCCTGGCGTTCGTGGCTGGGGTAGCAGTAGATGACGAAGCGCTCGCGATCAAGGGCGCGCAGCCAGCTCAGAAGAAAATGGCCGACGGGATGGTGGCCGAATTCCGCCGACAGCAGCCCCAGGCGCAGGCGTTGATCGCGCCGCGGCCGGTGGGAGAATTGCCGCTGGCGTGCCTCGGCCCGTTCATTAGGGGTCAGGACTTCGCGTTCCCACAGTTGCGCTTCTTGGCGCTGGCGCTCTGGTGTCAGGGCCGCGGTGAACGCCTGCGAGAACAAGAGATTGCTGCGCGCGCGGCCGTTGTCGGGAGCCAGGGCCACTGCTTGGCGAAAGGCGAGCATGCTTTCGTCCAATCGGTCGAGGTCGCGCAGGGCGGTGCCAAGGTTGTTCCAGGCTTCGGCCAGCTCTGGAGCGCTCTTGAGCGCCTGGCGCAGGGTGGTTTCGGCCGCGCCGGGCTGGCCCTGCATGATCTGCACGATGCCGAGCAGATTGAGGGTTTCTGGTTCCTCGGGGGCGCGTTCCAGCGCTTCGCGCAAAGCCTGCTCGGCCTCGGCCAGTCGGCCGGCGCGCTTGAGCAGGAGGCCGAGGTAGGACCAGTGCCAGGCTGATTGTGGATCGCGCGCGCAGAGTTGTTGGGCGGCCGTGGCAGCGGCGTTCCAGTCGCGGTCGCGCTCGCGCGCTTTGGCGAGAATGGTCCAGCCGGTTGGGCAGTTAGGCCATTGTGTGACATAGTGCTCGGCGGCGGCGCGGAGCTGCTGTTGGTCTCCCTGATGGAAAAGCGCGCGTAGGCTACCCCGCGCTTCAGTCTGGGGGGCGCCGTGAGGGGGGGCATCTTGCGCCGCGGGCGCGCTCATGACGTCATGTGCCTGGAAAGAATTTTGTTCGTTGTTAAATGCCGCCTCCGTCATGCTCGATGTTGGGGCCTCTCGATCTTATCGTAGACTTCGGCCAGCAACAGATGCGCGCCGATCGCCACGAGCGGCACCTGCTGCGCGAGTTGGTCGTAGCTTCGCAGCAACCAGGCGCCGTCATCGGCGCGGGTGTAGAGTTCGGCCTGTACCCGATCCTGCGCGACGAGAAGATAGGTCATCACGCTCGGCAGTGTCCGGTATTGAGCGAATTTGTCGCCACGATCATAGGCCTCGGTGGAATCGGACAGAACTTCGACGATCAGCACCGGGTTAGTGACCACATCCCGGCGCCCGTCGAAATACTGATGTTCGCCGCAGATTGCCATCACATCTGGATAGGCGCTGGCGTCTGCGGCTTCCATGCGGACTTTCAAATCGCCGGAATAGACGCAGCAAGGGCGGCCCTTAAACTGATTGCCCAACTCCCTGACGATATTGGTCACGATCAGATTGTGCTCGCGCGAGCCACCGGACATGGCAAACACTTCCCCGCGAACGTATTCAGTGCGCCCTTCGGTTTGCAGGCGCTCCCCGGCGAGCCAGTCTTCAAACGTCTCACGCAAGAGGGGCTGAGATGACATTTTCGGTCTCCGTTTCGTTCAATGTGGCGTCTTTCGGAGCGACGGGTTTTCCTCAGCGAAAAGCATGGATCCATTGCACTTTTCAAGTGTTTTGTTTGGCAAGGGTATCGCCACCGCCGCCCTGGAACCAGCGATCAAACATGGTCTCGAACGCCGGTTCCAGCGCACGCGCCAATCCCCGGCCATCGCAGAGCTCGCTCGCGCGCATCCGCTGCCGCTGGGTCTCGCGGACTGGTTGAGCAGGGTGTGCCAGTGATCGGCGAGCGCTGCGGTGGTGGCGCTGTTGAAGGGAATGGTTTTGGCGAATATGCTGACGCTGCGCGGCATCTTGAGCAAGAGCGGCCACGCTGTCGACGAATTGACATCTCCCAGCTCAAGGGAAAAACGATTTTAAGATCAATGCCACGACGCCCCCAAGTAAAATACCCAACATCCATTTCATGAGCGTCATTTCGCCTGCGAATCGCGTATCGACCCTGATCAGCTGTGCCTCTAAGCGTTCGATGTCCCGTTTCGTCGCGATCTCCGCCTCGCCGGATGCGTCACGGTAGGCAGCAGCAATGCCTTTTGCTTGCTCATCATTCAACCCATGGTCTTTAAGCGTTTCAACGAATCTGAGCGTATCGAAAGATATTGCAGTCATGGTTGATTCCTGTCAGATAAAGAATATCCGGCGACTGAGTGGATTATGGCATGTATCTGCGGCTGACAGGCTCAGATTAGCACACGCCCCCATGATTCCACTCCGGGCACCCGAGTCCGGTGAGGATAGAGGCCGCCTGGCGTCCGGCGAGTTGATCGCCAAGCAGGGTGACCAGTGGGGTGCCCATCCAGAGGGCGTCGCAGGCGGTGCTGGCGCTGTTGAAAGGTATGGTATCCAGTGCGATGTCGATTTGGTTGTAAGGCGACATGTGCTCGCTCCAGGAGGGGGTGCGGGAAAAGAAGCCGATTCGCTCGCGGCTGATGCCGTGGCTATGCATGACCATCTTGGTAAGTGTATACTAAACGATGTTCGTCATTGATTCGCCGACTCCAAAAACCTGACCATTCATGTTTAAGTGGCTCGGGTTTTCCGATTCCCTCGAAGGGGTTGCGCTGGACATCCTTAACCAATGCGTTGACACGCTTCAAGATACGTTTATCTTCTTGCTGCCAATACAAATAATCCTCCCATGCTTGGGGATGCCAGCTAATCATCAATCAAGGCCCGTTCCTCGAAGCGCCCGCGTCTGATTTCCCCAATTGCCTGATCAAGTCGCTCGCGGTTGCGTGCCGAGCTTTTCAGATACGCGGTTTCAAGATACGCACTCTGGTGATCAATCCGCTCTTCAAGCATCTCCAGAGCCAATTGCTCGGGCGTTTGCTCCGCAAGAGTAGCGATGGCAGCGATCTTTTCCCTCAAACGATCAGGTATTTCGATGTTAAGCATGGCTTGCTCCTGTTCAAACGGCTTCATATTCAACCTCACATATTATCGCGCGCATGGCTTTAAGCCAGATCTGGCTGCCAGGGAAGCCCGATCACGCACGGAGCATCGAACGGATGGACGGGCCGCATGCCAAAGCGCAGCAGGTTGCGGCGACCGACCTCGTCGGCGATGTGCTCGGCTAACTGGCGCACGGTGATGGGGATGCCGGAGCAGATGTTGACCGGCCCCTGTTGTTCGCCGAGCGCGACTTCGGCAATCTACCGACAGGCCTCGCGCAAGTCGAGGCAGTCGCGGATTTGAAGCGTCGGCCGCCGCTGGTCTGGAAGGCTGGGTGTAGCTGATGCAGGGTTTCATTTAGCGCGCATCAAGCCGCGTCAAGCTGAGTCAAAGGCAAGCAGTTGACCGAAAGCTTGGCTAGGTCGGCCTGGTGGCTGGCGTGTTGAATGTCGATGCCGACCAGCGCGCCGGCGGCGTCGTAGTCGAGGACCACGCCATTGGCAATTTCGTCGGAATCGACGGAGGCACGGTCGCTCAGGTGGATGTAAAGCGAGTCCGTCGCGGCGTCGTAGTTAATCTTCATGGCCGGAATCTTCGGTCTGGAAAGGCGTTGTGGATTGTCTGCCCATCGGCCAGGGTCACCACTCGCAGGTAACGATCTAAGGCATCGATCCATATCCAGTGCCGGATGCGCCCGTCGTCCGCTTGCACTTCCCGGCGAATGGGATCGCAAACGGCAGTCTCGCACCATTCGCGCTGGATATAGGGTCGCTTAACCAGGACATTGTCGCGGAAATAGTCCCTAATGGGCAGTTCTAGCATGAGTGCTTGAATGAAGCTGTCAATTCGCCTGTACGCGAAGCGCGGGCACTGCGGTGAAAAAACGCGTGCCCCGTTCAGCCAGATCGGCCAGTTGCGCCTTCACCTCCTCGGCAATATTCCAGGGCAAAATCAGCACCGCGTCCAGTGGCGCCTCGCGCAGCGCCGTCGGCGGGTTGATCGGGATGCGGCTGCCGGCCAAGTAGCGGCATTGTTTGGAGGGCGCGGCGTCGCAGACGTACGGCAGCAGATCAAGCATGAATGTCAATTCTGCATTTCGGGACAGTGTAAATGCCGTGCTTGATTTCGATTTCCGCATCACCCGAAGCGGCAATACGCAGCGACAATGCCTTTAGCCTAATCATCTTTTAACCCATGGCCTTTTAGGGACAATTATAGGAAGCGAAAGCTGACAACCTTTCGCCTGCCGCCTAGCGTGCCTGGATAGCTGCACTTTCATTGTTCAATTTGCAGCTTTTTTTCACGATTTTGGATACTTGAACGATCTATGTTCAAACCAAGCATTTAACATCATCTCGAATTGAAACTGCCGAGGCGAAGCTGTCCCTGCGGGTGTGGTTGCCAACGCGGGTCGGGGCCTGCAGCAGGGGCTCGTAGGCATAGCGGGTGCGTGGCAGTCTCCAGACTTGTTCGGTGAAGTGGCTGTCGTGCTCGGGCGGGATCAGCACGGCGTCACCGATGAAATAATCCATCTCCGTGAGGCCGGTAGTGGCGAAGTAGCCGATGTAGTGACATTGCACCGGTGCCGCGCGCCGGGCGATGATGCCGAGGCGGTTGTTCTCGGTGTGGCCCCTGGTTTCAATCAGCACGTCGATTTTGTCGCTGCGAATCTGTTGCACGGCTTGGGCATCGCTCAAGCCATCAATGGGCAACCAGACATCGGCCAATTCGCGAAAGCGCGCGGATTCTGGCTCCGGGCGCTCGAGGCTGGGGTAGCAGTAGAGCGCGAAGCGTTCGCTGTTGAGGGCGCGTAGCCAACTCAGCAGAAAATGCCCGACCGGGTGACTGCCGAATTCCGCCGATATCAGGCCCAAGCGCAGGCGTCGATCGCGCAACGGCGCAGGGGAGAACGAGCGCCGGCGTGCCTCGGCCCGTGCCTCGGCACTCAGGACTTCGCGTTCCCAACGTTGGGCTTCCTGGCGTTGACGCTCCGGCGTTAGTGCGGCGGTATAGGCTTGCGAGAATAAGAGATTGCTGCGTGCCCGCCCATTCTCCGGAGCCAGGGCCAGCGCTTGGCGAAAGGCGAGCATGCTTTCATCGAGGCGGTCGAGATCGCGCAGGCGGTGCCAAGGTTGTTCCAGGCTTCCGCCATCATGGGCGCACTTTTCAGCGTGCAGCGGCGTTCCAGTCGCGCTCGCGCTCCCAGGCTTTGGCGAGGATGGTCCAGCCGGTGGGGCAATCAGGCCATTGGGTGAGGTAGTGCTCGGCGGCGGTTTGGAGCTGCTGTTGGTCGCCTTGGTGGAAGCTCAGTGGGTGATTAAGATATCGGCCAGCTTGAGGGTGACGCCGAGAATTGCCAGACCACCGTCAGATAAACCCGGTGGGCTCAGGCTTGAGGCTTGTTTGCATCACGCAGCGCCTTGACCTCGTCCTGCGCTAAGCCGGAGGCGGCTGCTATCTGCTCGTCTGTCAATAGCTTCATGGTCATTAGGTTACGCGCGACCTCTTCGCGGCCGTTCCGCAGTCCCTGCTCCAATCCCTGCTCCACCCCTTCCCGCTTGGCTTCATTCACGAAAGAGACCTCGTCGTGCAAGGCGCGCTCGCGCACGAAGGCGAGGCGGCGGGCTTCTTCGTCGGCGCTGAGCTCGCGGATGCGGCTCATGGCTTGCTTGACGGGTTCATGGGCGACGGTGGCCATGGTGAGCTCCTCCTGCCAGTGTTTGAAAAAGGTGATCCAGGCGCGCAAGGGTCCCGGTGGGTGTCCAAGACGGTCGGCCTTGGGCGGGTCCGGGCGCAGGTCATTGATGAGCACGACCAGTAGGTCGGGAGCTTCGACGAACAGGCGCTTGAAGACGTAGTCGTTGGTGGGGTCGAGCAGTGTTGGCATGGCGGATTGATTGATCAAGACCAGACTCACATAACTGTTGGCAATCTCCCACTGCGCACCTGTTTGTTAATAAGAAACCGGCCAAAAGGCATTATCGAGAATGCGCGCAATCGTAAAGGGGCAGGTTGTCGGCAGGACGTCATAATCCAGCGGCGTTTCGCGCACGACCAAATCGCGACTATCGGCGTAAGCAGCGGTGACCAACTCAGGCAGCAAGGGTTGTAGGCTTGGATTCTCGGCGAGTAGCCGCGCAACGTTGCGCCGTTGTTCGTTAATTGTCGCGCGCCAGCTCTTGCGATACGGATAGTCGGGTTGCAGTACCCATTTGAGCAGATGCCCAATTAAGACAACCAGCCGACTTTCCAGTGCGCGACGCTCGCGTTTCCCCAAATCCTCAATCTCCTCGCTCAACGGCCCGATTTGCAATTCTGACCAGCGCCCCGCTCGCAAAAGGACAGCTTGCTCTTGAGACCAGGCATAAAAATCGTTCTCATAGCGATGCGTTGGCATGACTTTCACCTCTGATCGGGCCTAATGGATTTTGGTATTTATCCACAGCTGAGAGGCTCAGATTAGCACAGGGACCTCATAATTTTGGTCCGCACGCTTCTCGGCCTTGCGCTTTAGGTTCCTGCATTCGTGCGCGCTCATCACGCAACCTCGGCGCCGTTGAACTGTTCCTGGGCGGATTTGGGTGCTGGTGTGCCGCGCGCCGTAGCCTTCGGTAGCCGGTGGGTCATCAGATTGCGCGCGACCTCTTCGCGACCGTTCTGCAATCCCTGCTGCAACCCTTTCCGCCTGGCTTCATTCAGGAAGGAGACTTCGTCATGCAAGGCGCGCTCGCGCACGAAGGCGAGACGGCGGGCTTCTTCGTCGGCGCTGAGTTCGCGTATGCGGCTCATGGCTTGCTTGACGGGTTCATGGGCGACGGTGGCCATGGTGGGCTCCTCCTGCCAGTGTTTGAAAAAGGTGATCCAGGCGCGCAATGGTCCCGGTGGGTGTCCAAGACGGTCGGCCTTGGGCGGGTCCGGGCGCAGGTCGTTGATGAGCGCGATCAGTAGGTCAGGAGCTTCGACGAACAGGCGCTTGAAGACGTAGTCGTTGGTGGGGTCGAGCAGTGTTGGCATGGCGGATTGATTGATCAAAACCAGACTCGGGTATGCCGCCAGCGGGCGAGCATTTGCTCGACGCTGTGCTCCAAGGCGCGAGCCAAACTTTCACCATCGCATAGCTCGCTGTGGCGCATCTGGTCGCGTTGGTTTTGGCGAATGCGCTGGCGTTGCGAAGCATCTTGGACGGAAATGGTCACAATGCCCACGAGTTCATCGGTATCCTTTACAATCCACTCCTTACGGCCCCGGCAGAGGCAGCGCGAAATTTAGGCGGGCTCAATCAGGGACCAGGTGCCCTTGCCCGAGCGGCTTGAAAAACCAATCGTGCCTGTTCTCTTTGATTTAAAATAATCTATTGCGGTGCGCCTTTCCACAGTAGGCCAGAGACGACCGTATTGGGATCAGCGACTTCGTAGCGCGCAACGTCGACATCGACTGCCGCCCATAATCCATCGTCAAAATCCGGATTCACCCGATGCTCAGCGATCAGGTGAGGCATCTGCACCTCGCCCCCCCCTCTGCAATCATGCCTTTTCACCTGTAGAGTTTTTCTGTTCAGTCTAACGACGGAAACAAAGTACTTTTCGATAATTTTCCATAACAGTCAAAAAATTCCATTGATCCGAGATCCCGAACTAGCCAGACTTCCACAGCACCAGTCTTTAAATATAGCTCGACTTTCTCCTGCATCTCCAACATTGAGTTGGATGGTGACAGTATCTCAATGCAAAGCTCTGGGGCTGCGGGGTATGGAGTAACAAAACCGTAGCGGCTCACAAACTCGTTTGAAAGCCAGGCTACATCAGCCACTTTCACACCATCAATCGTCGCGACTGAACACTCGGTTACGACCTCGCCGCCAGTTTGTTTCTCAAGTAGTTTTGCGCAGAGCCTACTCTGAATTCTGCCGTGCTCGTTCGATGCCGGACTCATCAAGAGCTTGCCAAATTGAGTTAACTCAATCTTGAAGGGCAAATTGGCGAACATGGGATTATCGACGACTTCCGACCATTCCATTTTTGCCTCCTCACGCTAGATGATTCATATCAGACTATTGTGGCGCCTTACTATTAATTGGGCTTGACGTTTTGTTCCAAGATTTGAGTCTTGAGACGTTCGCGTTCTGCCAAAGCGGTTTCTTCTCCTGGTGTTGGATTTCGGCCACCTGAAGCGCCCTTCCGTGCCTGCAAGGGGATCAGTGCTCTTGTCGTCGCAGTTTAACAGCTAATTATCCCAACCAGCTCTCATCGCGGCGTTCCTTGCCTGCGAGGCGCCGCTGATCGCCCACAGCGCAGCGCTGATCAGCATTTTGCAGGCGATTTGTTTGTTTGTCTCAGATTCCCATTTAATCTAAACCCCACGCAGTGCTCCGAGGATCACGCCGCGCACACGTAGATCTATGAGCAGGTTGGTGCCGAAGGCGATGACTTGTTGCGGTTGCAGATGGCCGAGTTCGGTGGCGATTTGGGCGAGCGCGTCCTGGCCGTTGGGGGCGGGTTGCTGTTGCAGCAGTATGAGCAGGCGCTGGGTGACGGCGTTAAGTTCCATGAAGCGCACTTGCTCGTTGCGGTCGAGATAGACGAGCAGATGGGTTGGCTGTTCCGGGGCTTGCTGGGGTTGGTAGTCGGGGCCGATGCGATGCACGGGGTAACGGTAGCTCAGGTTCCAGGCGAGCGGCGATAGCACGGGGCGCCCGGCGAGCAAGTCGCCATCGGGCATCAGATCAGCCGGTGGTTCATTTGGCGCGCCGTCGCTGATCTGCAGGGCCATTTCGACCCACTCGTAGTGCGCCAGTTCGAGCAGGAAGGGCGGGTCGCGCGGGTCATCGCGACGGTGATGGCTGAGGAAGTCAAGAAACTCGCGCGGCAGTTCGGGGAACAGCGGTGAGACGGCACGATGGCGGCGCAGAAAATCGCGCACCAACTCGCGCCAATGCTCGCGCGGTAGCAGGCGGTGAATGACCGGGAAGTTGCCGGCGAGCAGAGAGGAGAGGTTGTTGAAGATCAGGTCGCGATAGATCTTCATGCGGCGGTCTTCGATGTCTGCTGGCGCACTTGCGCGCTCGGGGTCGCGCAGATGGGCGCTAAAGCGCTGCTGCTGGCGCATGAAGTCCGGCATGGCTGACTGGGGAGTTGGGGAAGTCATTCTTGATCAGCTGATCATGCAGTGCCTCAGCAAGCCGCCAGCGCGGGTTGCTGGGTAACGCGCTGTGTCGCGGCGGAGGGGGCTGTCGCCTGGCTGGTGTAAGGCCGTTGGATGGCGCGGATGCCGTCGACTTCCCGCAGCAATTCGCTCAGCGGCGGGATGTTGAAATCACGCTCTAACAGCGTGGGAAAGACGCCGAAGGTCTGATAGGCCTGGTCGAGCAGTTCCCAGACCGGGTCGATGACGGCAGCGCCATGGGTGTCGATGCGCAGGTCCTCGGCTTCGACGGCGTGTCCGGCGATATGGCCGTAGCGAATCCGCTCGCCTGGCAGCGCGTTCAAGAAGGTCAATGCGTCATAGCCGTGGTTGATGGCATTGACGTAGATATTGTTCACATCGAGCAGCAAATCGCAGTCGGCCTCCGCGAGCACGGCGCGGATGAACTCGCTCTCGGCCATTTCCTGGCCCGGTGCCGCGTAATAGGAGGCATTTTCCAGCGCGATGCGGCGCTCGAGAATGTCTTGGGCCTGACGCACGCGCCCGGCAACATGGTGCACGGCTTCTTCAGTAAAGGGGATGGGCAGCAAGTCGTAGAGTTGACCGCTGTCGGAACAGTAGGTGAGATGTTCGCTGTAGTCGCGAATGCCGTGGTCGTCCAGGAATTGCTTGACCTGGCGCAGAAAATTGGTGTCCAGCGGCGCAGGACCGCCAATAGATAACGACAGCCCGTGGCAGACGAAAGGATATTGCTCGGTCAGTGATCGCAGTGCTCGCCCTTTGCGACCGCCGAAACCGATCCAGTTCTCGGGCGCGATTTCGTAAAAATCTGCTTGATCAACTGGCAGTGACTCGGCCAGGGCGCTCAAAAAGGAGCGCCGCAGGCCAAGTCCGGCGCCGTGCAGCGAACAGGCTAGTTGGCTGTCCATTGTCACGGCTATGGTCAAAGCATGGGTGACTGATCGGCGAGATCAGTTACCGCTGCCACATTTGCCCTCGCCGCCCTTGGCTTCATCCTTGTCGCCATCCTCATCGCTATCAGAACTGCCGCATTTGCCTTCGCCGCCCTTGGCGTCATCCGCATCACTGCTGGAGCCGCCGCATTTCCCTTCGCCACTCTTGCCGTCGGAGTCCGCCTCGGCAAGTTGCATGTAGCCTGCGTCCATATCCTGCGCCGCGAAGGGATTGCCTTCGGCTTGGGCCAGACCAATGGAACCGGCCAGCGCGACACCGACCAGAGTAGCAATGGAAGTCGTTGAATGATTCATGGCGAAATATCCTGTTAGCTGAGGTGAAAATATGAGGTTGATTTGGATTTGGCTTGGATTCGGCTTCGTTTGCATTCGACAGGTGGCATGGCGCCCGACCTGCCGCAACCCAGCCTCACAGGGCTAAGGGATGGAGGCAGATTTTGCCGATGCAATGATCAACCGCAAAAATTCCCGACCATCGCGGTCAGGATTTCGCACCGACCGGCCTCTCACCCAAACCCGTTCCCAGTTCTTCTCCTGAGTCGGCTCCCAGACCTTTCCCCGACTCTTCCCCCAAATCGCTCATGCCCGCCGACTGCTCGGGATGATGGGCCTCGACCCGATTGCGCCCGAGTTCCTTGGCGCGATAAAGCGCCTCGTCGGCCTGACGGATCAGCGCCTCGTGATCGGGATTGCGCGGATCATCGGTGGCCACCCCCATGCTGATGGTGACGATTCCATCGCTCGCCCCCGGATGGCGCATTCCCAGACCGGCAATGGCCTCACGCATGTCCTCGGCCACCTTGACAGCATTGGGCAATGGCGTATCAGGCAGCACCACCACGAACTCCTCGCCGCCGTAGCGGGCGCAGAAATCGCCGCCGCGCTTGAGCCCATCCTGCAAGGCCTGAGCCACGGCACGCAGGCAACGGTCGCCGGCGGGATGGCCGAAGTTGTCGTTGTAGCTCTTGAAGTTGTCGATATCGCAGATAATCAGCGACAGGGGCAGGCGCTGGCGCCGACCACGGCGAAATTCTTCGACCAAATTTTCGACAAAGTAGCGCCGGTTGGGGATGGATGTCAGGGTATCGAACACTGCCTGCTGGCGCAGGCGATCATGCGCCTGTTGCAGCAATCGGGTGCTGAGCAGAATGAGCCCGCCGCCGACCAGACCGATTAGTAGATGGCTCACTGTCAGCGACAGCCACGGCAGAGCCGCAACATCCGGCAGCATCACGCTGATGCCGCCGCGCACGTCGTCAACCTTGTACCCTTGCTCGGCATGGCAGTTCAGACAGGGTTCCTCGGTGATCAGCGGGGCCATGTAGCGATAGGCCTCATGGTCGCCGTTGCTGAAGAACTCGCCGGTTTCTGCCTCCCCCTGCTCGAAGCGCTGAAGGGCCAGCCGCTCCCAGGTTTCCGGCCGGTTTTCCGGGCGAATGGGGTCGAGACTGGTGATATGAAACTGCACGCCATTGGTCTGATCGGCAAGTTCCGCCAGTTGGCGAGTCATATAGGCCGGGTTGACCGCCGTCAGCATCAGATCATCCGAAACGCGAATGTCGCGCTTGGGAATCTTCAAGTAGGGATTGGGCTGGGTATCTTCGGTCACCCGCACATAGACCCCACCATGGCGCGCGTTCCAGCGCCGGGTGAGCACCACCTGATCAAAAAACGACCGCGCGGTCTTGAGCGCCAGCTCGGCGCGCGCGGCCTGCGCCTGATGCAGATTCCACCCCAGGGAACCCAGCACCAGGGTGGTCCAGATCGCCAGAGCCAACCAGGGTTTGAGTAAGAGCTTCATGTGGTCAGGGTATCCCGCCGCTGAGAAAAACTTCCATCGCCTCCGCCGGGCCGGGGCGGGCCAGGTGAAAGCCCTGCACCATGTCGCAGCCGATTAGGCGCAGGGCCTGGTACTGAGCCTCGGTCTCAACGCCCTCGGCGACGGTTTCCATGCCGAACTCGCGCGCCAGGGTGCGGATGGCGGCGACGATGTTGCGCCCGCTGTGGTCGTTTTGCATGCTGGCGACAAAGCTACGGTCGATCTTGAGCTTGGAGACCGGCAAGTCACGCAAATACGCCAGAGACGAATAGCCGGTGCCAAAATCATCGATGGCCAGAGTCACGCCCAGATCGCGCAGGCGTGAGAGCACCGCGACGCAATGGTCAGGCTCGGCCATCAGGGAGCTCTCTGTGAGTTCCAGGCAAAGCACCGACGCGGGCAGGCGCCAGCGTTCGAGCAGTGCCTGCACCGTCTCGACCAGACGCGGCTCGTTGAGTTGACGCACCGAGAGATTCACCGCCACGAACAGCCCCTTCCCGCCCGGGCCAGCCCCAGGCCCAGCGGCTATCCCAGCGGGTATCACGGCATCGGGTACAGCTTCAGACCCGGCATCGGGC
Source organism: Thiorhodovibrio frisius (assembly GCF_033954835.1). NCBI lineage: Bacteria > Pseudomonadati > Pseudomonadota > Gammaproteobacteria > Chromatiales > Chromatiaceae > Thiorhodovibrio > Thiorhodovibrio frisius. The sequence continues at coordinate 1,376,781 of NZ_CP121471.1, read as the reverse complement.
CAGGCATCCAGCCAGGCGCGCATCTGGCGCAGCGCCTCGTTCAGCACCCAGGTGCCGATCGGCACGATCAGGCCAGTCTCCTCCGCCGCGGGGATGAACCGCGTCGGTCCCACCAGGCCGCGGCTCGGATGCTGCCAGCGCACCAGCGCCTCGCAGCCACGCAAGCGACGACTGCGGGCCCCGAACAGCGGCTGGTAATGCAGCAGCAGCTGGCCCTCTTCTTCGGCATGGCGCAGATCCGAGACCAGTTCCAGGCGGTCGAGCAAATGGTCACGCATGGGCGCATCGAAGCGTTGCAAGCAGGCGCGACCGCGCTCCTTGGCCAGATACATGGCGGCATCGGCATCACGCAGCACTTCGTCCGGATCGGCATTGCCATCGGCAATCACCAACCCGGCGCTAGCAGTGACGACCTGCTCCACGGCGTTGGCCAGAAACGGACGCTCGAAGACGGCCAGAATGCGCTCGGCCGCACTGACCAGAGTCTCGGGCTGATCCGAGTTGCCCTCCAACACCATGACAAATTCATCGCCGCCGAAGCGCGCAACCGTATCACCGGCACGCAATATCTCGATCAAACGCTGGGCGGCGTCGATCAGCAGACGGTCGCCGGCCTGATGGCCCATGGCGTCGTTGATCAGCTTGAAATGGTCCAGATCAATGAAGACCACTGCCAGCAGATGACCGCTGCGCCGCGCATGAACGATGGACTGCGCCATCCGGTCCATCAGCAGCGCGCGATTAGGCAGGCCGGTGAGGGGATCGTGCAGCGCCTGGTGTTGCAGGGCGAGTTCGGCCGCTTTGCGCTGCGTGATATCGTGTGCGTTTAGCACAATGCCGCCGATGGCGGGGTCAGCGCGCAGGTCGGTGGCCGTGCCAAGAAACCAGACCCAGTCGTTGCGCGCGTGCAGCAGCCGGTGATCCGGCACCGCCGAGCCCGTGCCGGGCGTCGCGCTGGCGGCCGACAAGGCCGCAGCAACCTGATCGACATCCCCAGGATGACAGGCAGCGAAGAACCGCCGCCCAAGCCAGGCATCAATGCGCCAGCCAAGCATGCGTTCAACCGAGGGGCTTAGATAGCTCAAGCGGAAATCTGCGTCGAGAATCAACACCGCGTCGGTTGAATGCCGCGCGAGGGCCCGGTAGCGGCGTTCGCTGGTTACCAAGGCCAGGTATGCCTCACGGCGCATGATGGCGCCAACAAACACATCAGCGACAGCGCGCAGCAGCAGGGTGGCAGCGTGCGACCAGGTGCGCGACTGACGCACGGCGTCAAACCCGATAAAACCGCGCAGCCGGTCTGGCCCGACCAGGGGCACGACCAGCACCGATTGCACGTCCTGTTGGGTCAGAATCTCGCGCTCAAAGCGGCGCGCGTCGGGCAAGTCCGCCACCTTGGGCACATAGATGCTATCGCCGCGCAGGAGTGCATCCTTCCAGAAGTGGATTTCCGCGAAGGGGACGGATTGTAGGTTGTCAATCTCGGGGCGAATCGCCGATGCGCACCACTCGTGGGTGTTACGCAGATATTCCGCCTGATCATCAAGCAGAAACAGGTAGCTGCGATCAACCCCGGCGAATTCGCCAATGGCGGCGAGCGCGCTCTGAATACCAGAATCGACATCCTGATCGGCCAGTCCAGCGAAACGGCGCAGGATGTTGGTCATCAATTCCAGCAGGCCGAGAAGTTCCGGGGAGGACTGAGGGGAGGACTGAGGGGAGGACTGAGGGGAGGCCTGGGCAGATGGCTCGAGATTGGGCCGATCAGCAACAGGAGAAGCTGAAGAAGGTAGCTCGGGCGAGACTGAAGACATGCGGCGAGTGGACTCGATGGAACAACTCAGCCGATTAGAGTGGCCAATTGATTGTGACTTGTCAATACGGCCAGCCCGCGATCTTGAGAGCAGCGCTCAGCGCATGCGCGACCCAATCAGCCCCAAAAAACCCTTATACTCAGGTGCTCTTGTTGCCCGCTGGCCGGCGCGCGTCGCTGGCTTCGGCGGACCCTAAGCCACACCCATCATCGCGGGATGACCAGCCATGAGCGAAAAACCCCTGCAAGGCTTCATCGATGAGTGCGAGCGCGAACAACTGCATCTGACGCGCTTCATTCAGCCCTCCGGCCTGCTGCTGGCCGGCACAGCAGGCGACGCGCGCATCCGCCACCTCAGCGCCAATGCCGCCGAGTGGCTTGGGCGCCAGCCCGAGACCCTGCTTGGCCAGGCCCTGACCGATTGCTTCCCAGAGTTTCCGCCCGACACCACGGCCAGCGACCAGGCCGTGCGCTGGATGTACCCCAGTGCAGATAAACAGCTGTTTCCCGGGTTGTGCTCTGGTCCGGCCGGGTTGCTCGACGGCTGGCTGTCATGCAACGACAACAACTGGCTGCTGGAGCTTGAGCCTGCCCTGCCCGAATCCCAGCGCCTCGCTGCCTACCGCCCCATTCCCCACCGGCTGTTTCGCATGCCCAGCAGCGAATCGGAATGGACGCGCTACGGCCAGTTTCTGGCCGACACCCTGCGCGAAGCCACCGGCTTCGAGCGGGTGATGATTTATCGCTTTCGCGACGATGACAGCGGCGAAGTCATTACCGAGAGCCTGGAGCCCGGCCTGGAGCCCTACCTCGGTCTGCGCTATCCGGCCTCCGATATTCCGCAGACCGCGCGCGATCTTTACCTGGCCAACTCCCACCGGCAGATTCCCGACCGCCGCGCCGAGCCGGTGGCAATTCTCAGCGAGACAGGCCCAGGCGAGACCAGATCACCACTGCTCGACCTCAGCCTATCCGACCTGCGTGCCGTCTCCCCGGTGCATCTGGAGTATTTAAAGAACATGGACGTGACCGCGTCCCTGTCCTTTTCCATTGTGGTTGGCGAGCGCCTGTGGGGTCTGATCGCCTGTCATCATCGCGAACCGCGCGACCTGCCCCTGCCACTGCGCGAGCGCTGCGTGGCCATGTGTCAGGCATTGTCTCTGGCGATTTCCGGCTTTCAGGGCGCACAGCGGCTGCTGGAGCTATCCGCCAGCGAGGAGTACATCACGCGCCTGCATGAGACCATGCGTCAGTCCGACGAGGACTATGCCCGAGGCCACGAGACGGACGCGACACCAGCCTTGGGCAAGTTGTTGCTTGAACTGGTTGGCGCCAGCGGCGCGGCCCTGGTTGACGGGAACAGCTTTACCAGTTTCGCTCAGGTGCCAGAGCCTGCGGCCATTCGCGCCCAGGTCGCGTGGCTGCTGGAGCAGTCAGAAGAACACATCTTCGCCACCAATCATCTGCCCGAGCTGTTCCCGCCGGCGCGGGCTTATGTGGACAGGGCCAGTGGCCTGCTGGCGGTGCGGGTGCGGCATTTTTCCGATCCGGGCGAGCGCCTGTTCCTGTGGTGGCGCCCAGAGCAACCGCAAACAGTCACCTGGGCCGGTGATCCGCGCAAAAGCGCGCTCAGCGATCAGGGCCAGCAGATGCTCTCGCCACGCGCATCCTTTGAGCATTGGGTGGAAACCACCACCGGGCATTCCGAGCCCTGGTCGAGCAGCGATCTGCTGCGCGCGCGCAAATTCCGCAGTCTGCTGCTGCGCGACATTAATGCCGATCTCCTCTCGCCTTGAGCCCCACCATCAGGCTTTCGCGAGCCACTCGGCCAGTTTGTCGCTCAGCTCCTCAAACATCACCGGCTTGGCCAGCATGTCATCCATGCCGGCCGCCATTGCCCGCTCACGATCTTCTGCATAGGCGGCTGCGGTGAGCGCAATGACCGGCACGCGCGGGCACGCCTTCTCCTGCTCAGCTGCACGAATCGCCTGCGTGGCCTGGTAACCGTCCAACTCGGGCATCCGGCAGTCCATCAAAATGACATCCGGAGCCAGCCCCGCGTTGAGCCGGTCCACACACTGCTGACCATTATCGGCCTCGACCACGCTGAAATTGAGCTTGCTCAAAAGCGCGCGCATGAGCTTACGGTTAGTCGGCTCGTCATCAACAACGAAAATCAGGGTGTCGGACGACGCGCCGGTTTTCAATGTCGGGCGCTCCCTGCCAGGTTGGGGCTTAGCACTCGTCTTTGGTTGGGATGTATTCGGTCGGCTTTCAGCAGATGCTGACCCGACCAGGTGCTGCCCGCGCTCCTCGGCCCGGGTTAACGGCGGCGCGTCAGCTTCGCTCACCCGCTCAGCCGGTATCCGCAACCAGAAGCGCGCGCCCTGCCCTTCTTCGCTCTCCACACCGGCCTCGCCACCCATGAGCCGCGCAAGCCGCTTGACGATAGACAAGCCCAACCCTGTGCCGCCATAAAGCCGGGCGGTAGAACTACCAATCTGCGAGAACGGCTGAAACAGCTCCCGCTGCCGATCCGCCGGAATCCCCGGACCACTGTCAACCACGGCAAACTCCAATAGCGGCTTGCGGCTATCGGGCTGGCTCACCGGGGTATCGGCGGGAGGCAACTCCCGCCCTTCAATGCGAACAAAGCCAGCCACCGTGAACTTGATCGCGTTGTTCACCAAATTGATGAGCATCTGTCGCAGCCGATGCGCGTCGGCGCGATAGAAGCGACCAGGGCTGTCGTCATTCCAGACCACAGTGTAGGTCAACCCCTTATCTCTCACCGATTCTGAAAACAGCCAGTGCAATTCACGCAGCAGAATAGCCGGCTTGAAGTGCACGGCATCGATCTTGAGTTTTCCGGCTTCAACCTTTGACAGATCAAGAATGTCGTTCAGCAGCGCCAGCAGGGATTTGCTTGAATTTAGTAGCGTGTTGGCGTAGTCGACTCGCTCGGCATCATTGATATCCGGGCGCGCCAGCAATTGTGCCATGCCCGTAATGCCATTGAGCGGTGTGCGAATTTCGTGACTGATGGTGGCCACGAAGCGGCTTTTTGCAATATTGGCCGACTCTGCCGCCAATCGGGCCTGATGCAATTCGGTAACATCAACCCGAATCCCGACATGAAAACCATCGGGCGTGCGCCGCTCCCGCACCTTGAGCCAGCGATCATCATCAAGCTGCTGCAAGATCTCGGAGCTGTCCTTATGATGCTCGCGCAGCCGGTCCTTAAGCCATTCTTCCTCGCGTCCGACCGCCTCGGGGTATTGCCCGCGCGCGAGGCCATAGCGGAGGATTTCCTCAAAACTCCGCCCCGGTTCGAGAACAGGCGCCGAGGTCCGATAGAGATTGCGATACTCCCGGTTGCAATGCACCAGGCGGTCCTGCGCGTCGTAAACCACAAAGCCCTCGCCGATGGTTTCGATCGCCGCCTTAAGGACAATCTCGGTACGGTGCAGACGTTCCTCGGCATCCTTGCGCAACTCGATGTCGATCAGCCCGCCCAGTTCGAGCGCCGACTGGCGTTGCGCCAACCACCAGCGGTGGCTGTGAAAACGCACCGTCTGGCTCCATTGTTCAAACGATTTACGTGGATTGATGCGCCCGTCATTGCTCAACTCCGCCGCCTTGTCCGGATCCCCGCCCCAGGTGATTTTGCGCAACTGTTCACCGCGAAACCACAGCAGCGTCAGCTGGCTGACCGCGTCGAACGAGAGCATGGCCACCCCGGCGGCCTGCCCCGCCCAAGCGGCCATGTCCGGCAGATGCTCGCTCAGACAGTCGGTCACGAACAGCGGAGACATCTCAGCGGGGCGCAGCTCGCGCAGTCGCTCCAGAATCTCCAGCACCTGGGATTCGGGCGGCGACTGCCCGCCCAGCACCACCTCCCGGCCACGCACCAGTGCGACACCATCGGCATCAACCGCGCACAGCAGATCCTCCCGCCCCGGACCGCGCACCACATCGGTCAGGCGCGCGCCCTGGCGCATGGCCTGCAACACCTGTTCACGACATTGTTTCAGGTTCGCGCGCTCGCGGCGGCGGCGGTTTTGTTCGCTCAGGGTGATCTGGGTGGAGAGATCCTGCGCCATCCAGTCGGCAATTTCGCGCACCTCAAGCGAGATGGGACGCGGGCTGCGATGATGACAGGCAATGAGCCCCCAGAGCTCGCCATCACGCAGCAAAGACAGTGTCAGCGAGGCCGCCACGCCCATGTTGCGCATATATTCCCGATGCACGGGTGAGACGCTGCGCAGCAGGCTGAGCGACAGATCGAGCGATAAGGACTCAGGCGCCTTGGCGCTGGCCATCAGTGGCGAAGGCACATAGTTGGCATCGACAATCACTCGGGTGCGGTTCACCACGTACAGATGCCGCGCCTGCGCCGGAATGTCCGAGGCGGGAAAATGCAGACCAAGATAAGGCGAGAGCGCAGACGTCTTGGACTCGGCCACCACCTCGCCGTGCCAGTCCAGCTCATCAAAGCGGTAGATCATCACCCGGTCATAGCCGGTTAAACGCCGAAACAGCTCGGCTGCGGTTTGCAATTTTTTATCCAGCTCAGCCTGCACGCGCACCGGCTGAAAGCCGCGCACCGCTTCGCCAAGCGCATCCCCAAGCTCCAGGTCTTGTTCCAGCACAGGCAACAGCTCAAGCACCAGCAGACCCCACCCCTCGGTCGTCGATGCCTCGTGCACATAGCCGGTGAATTCAGCCGCCGCACCCTCTGCTGCACTCGGCACTGTCCAGCGAAAGGACACAGGCTCCGTTGGCTGGCAGCGAAAACACCTGGACCCCTCACGCACCAGGTCCACCAAGGCCATCCCCAGCGCATCGGCAAGGGGGCGTCCGAGCAAATCGGCGACTTCAATGCCCAGATGCTGCCGACAGCTGGGCGTGGCCTGAACGATCTCAAGCCCATCGATGGTCAGGGCCAGAAGGACCCCATGCGGTTGAATCGCGCCCGCGAGATGAATAGGCTCCGCTTCACAAACACTTAAATCCAGTGGCGCTTGCGCCACCTCGGTATCGACAGTCATTCGCTTTACCCCCTCCGGCGAAACCGGCGAAACCTCGGCATTTGGTTAAACTCAGTCATATTATCAGGCCACGACAAGAAAGCATGGACAGCAACAGCGTCAGATCACATAATAGCGAGCGAGCATTGAGATGGACCCGAGACGGCGCAAAATTTCACCTGCCGCCAACACTAAGGTCTCGCTATGCTTTGCCAATCGGCTCGTACAACGGGCCACACAACGCGCCCGTAGCTCAGTTGGATAGAGTACAGCCCTCCGAAGGCTGGGGTCGCAGGTTCGAATCCTGCCGGGCGCGCCATTTATAGCAGTTTAACGGCCACTGGCCAACTGGGGGCATCTCGCGCCCATTCCGACCAATACGTCCGTTCCCGCATCCGCTCCAAATCCTCCCCGCATCCGCCGCACATCCTCCCTTGTCGCTTTCCCGTCAGGTCCGTTTCCTCGCGCAGCCCCCTAGGCTTGCCGCGCCCGAACCAGATACCCTGCTACAACTCGCCGATCAGTGCGTCAAGTGCGGGTACTGCCTGCCAGTCTGCCCGACCTTTCGCCTGGAGCACACCGAGGCGGAATCCCCGCGCGGGCGCATTGCCTTGATTCAGGGCTGGCTGACAGACTCCCTGCCGGCCTCACCGGTCCTACTGCGACATCTCGACCAATGCCTGGAGTGTCGCGCCTGCGAGGCCGCCTGCCCGTCTCTGGTGCACTTTGGTCGCCTGATGGACGGCGCCCGGACGCTGCGCCAAGCCCGCAGCCCCTGGTGGCGACGCTGGCCGCGATTGGCCTGGCTTGACTTGTTGAGCCAGCCGCGTTGGCTTCTATTGCTCGCGCCCCTGGGGTTGCTGCTAAGAAAAGCCGGCATCGGGCGTCTTTCCAACCCTTCCAGCCGGTCATGGCCAAGCCTGCTGCTGCGCCTGGGCGCCGCCGTGCATGCACCGCGCCGAGTAGGCGCGTCAATGCCGTCGCAAGCCGAACACTCGTCAAACAGCTCGCCGCACGACTCGTCCCGCGCCCTCTCAAGCGACTTATCCGCCCCGACAACAGCTGCCAGCGCGCCACCTGTGGGGCTTTTTCTCGGCTGCATTGCGCGCGCTACCCAGGGCGCCAGCATCGACGCCGCGCGCCGACTGCTGGCGCAGTTGGGCATTCCCTTCGATGAGCCTTCGGCCCAAGGCTGCTGCGGTGCCCTGCACCGCCATCATGGTTTTACCGCGGCTGCAAATCGGCAATTAGCCGTGAATGCCAAGGCCTTTGGCGAGCGCAGGGTCATTGGCTTCTCCAGCGCCTGCATGCTGGAATTACAGACCAGCGAGGCCATAAGCGCGCAGGAGATTTGCGCGTTTCTGGCCAATTCACAGGCTCTGGCCCAGGCCAGGCCACGCCCCCTGTCAGCCCGGGTATTGGTGCATGAACCCTGCTCGCAGCGCCTACTGCCCGGAGGCGCCAGCGCGATCTACCAGCTGCTCGGGCGGATTCCCGCGCTCGATGTCCAGCCCTTGCCAGGCAACGACAGTTGCTGCGGCGCGGCTGGCACCTATCTAATCGAGCATTCACACACCGCCTTAGCGCTGCTCGAACCCAAGCTCGGGGCCCTGCGCACCCTGCAACCGGACTATCTGCTCACCACCAACACTGGCTGCGCCTTGCATCTCGCTAGCGGACTGGCGAACGCCGGTCTGGCGATCCCCGTGCTACACCCGGTTGAACTGCTTGAGCGCCAGTTGCGGGCAGATGCCGAAGACTGAGGTGATTGATCGGGCCCAGAACGAACATCAGGCCAGCCTGGCGTTCCATTGCTCGCGTAGCCGGATCAGGCCGTGATGGATGCTCTCGTGCAGCGACAGCAGTGCTGGAATGCCGAGCAGCACCAGCAGGGTCGAGAAGGCCAGCCCGAAGGCGATGGAGGTGGCCATGGGGATGAGGAATTGGGCCTGGTAGGAGTGCTCGAACAGAAGCGGCGTGAGGCCGGCGATGGTGGTGAGCGAAGTGAGCAGCACGGCGCGCAAGCGCTGACAGGAGGCCTCGATGAGTGCTTCCGTGACTGCCATGCCCTCGGCGCGCAGGCGCTGGTAGAAGCTGACCAGGATGATGGAATCATTCACCACGATGCCGGAAAGGCCAAACATGCCAAAGAGCGACAGGATGGTGAGGTCCATGCCCATGATCCAGTGGCCGAAAAAGGCGCCACTGATGCCAAAGGGAATCGCCGTCATCACCACCAGCGGCCAGCCGTAGGATGCAAAGACCCAGGCAAGAATAATGTAGATGAGCATCAACCCTAGCAGGGCACCCTTGCGCATGTCGCCCAGAGTCTCGCGCTGATCGGCCGAGCGCCCCTCAAAGGAGTAGCTGATGCCGTGGGTGCGCGCCAGCTCGGGCAGGGTGCCCTCCTCAAGCGCAGCGACGACAAGGTCGGTATTGGCACTTTCGGTATTCACGTCGGCCGTGACTTCAACCGCCAGCTTGCCCTCGGCATGGCGCAGCACCTCAAAGCCCTGACGCGCGCGCCAGTCGGCCACGGCGGTGAGCGGAACCGACTGTCCATCGGGCGTGCGGATGTTCAGCCGATAGAGACTCACCAGACTGTCGCGCTCGACCGCCGGCAGGCGCACCCGCACCTCGACCTCGTCGGAGCCATCTTGAAAAATCTGCACCAGGCGTCCGTCGTAGGCGGTGCGCAATTGGTTCCCGAGATCCGCCACCGTGAGCCCGAGCGCCTCGCCCGCCGGAGTGAGCGAATAGACCAATTGCTCGCGGCCATAGGCCATGTCGTCCTCCACTTCGAGTACGCCCGGCACGCCAGACAGAGTTTCCGACAGGTCCAGCGCCGCGCTCTTGAGTTGCTCAGGATTGTTGCCGGTCAGGCGGATGGTGAGATCCCGCCCCGGCGGGCCAACCCGGCGCGAGGTGATGGTCAAATGCTCAAGCCCGGCGGGCATGTCAAGATGCTTTCGCCAGGCGCGGATGAACTCAGGGTTGCGTACCTCGCGCTCATCGGGTGGCAGCAGCTCGACCTGAATGGCACCGAGTTGATCGGCCGCTGCGCGCGCGCCAGGTCCGGCCTTGGTGCCGTGATAAGTCACCGCCAGGTTGATCAGCCGGCCGGCGTCGAGCGACTGCTCGGCCTGGTACAGCTGCTCCTCGAGATGGTTAAGAAACCGGTCGACGGTCTCGCGCGGGGTGCCGGCAGCAAAGGTGGCATTGGCGTAGATGACCTGCGGCTCGGGCGTGGGGAAAAAGGTAAAGCTGATGCGCCCGCCGGCCACCAGACCGATGGCCAGAATCAGCAACGCCAAAGCGCTGGCGATGGTCGCGAAGCGATGATGAATGGAAAAGGTCGCGATCGGGCGGAACACCTGATCGCGAAACCGATCGAAGGCGCGGTCGAGATGCGCGCGAATGGAATTGGGTTTCATCTTGTGCGAATGCACGAAAGCATGGCGCAGATGCCCTGGCAGAACCAGAAAACTCTCCACCAGGGAAGCGATGATGACGGCGATGATCACCGAGGGGATGGCGATCAGGATGTTGCCGATGCGACCGCCGACCAGCATCAGCGGCAGAAACGACGCAATGGTGGTGAGCGAGGAGGCCACGACCGGCGCCATCATGCGCCGCGCACCGCCCTCGGCCGCGAGCAAGGGGTCCTCGCCCATCTGGTAATGGGCGAGCGCGTCCTCACCAACCACAATGGCATCGTCAACAATGATACCCAGCGCCATAATCAGCGCCAGCATGCTGATCATATTAATGCTGCCACCAGTCAGCAGCATGATGAACAGGGTCGCGGCAAAGGACACCGGAATACCCCAGGCGACCCAGAAGGCCACCCGCCCGGTGAGGAACAGATAGAGAATCGCCACCACCAGGATCAAGCCACCCAGCCCGTTATTGACCAGCAGCATGATGCGGTCGCGGATCAGCGTCCAGGACTGATCGTAGGCTTGCAGCTCTACCCCCGGGGTGAGGCTTGCGCGCGCGTCCTGTAGCCATTGATCGAACACCTTCGCGGCCGCCAGGGAGTCCCCCGCCTCTGCACGCTGCACAATCAATTCCACCGCTGGCTGCTCGCGATAGCTAAGTTCCACGCTGCCGTCCCTTGGGCGGCGCTCCACCTCGGCAATATCGCCCAGGTTCACCCGCAGGTCGGCCTCTGTCACCACCGGCACATTGGCAAACTCCAGCGGATCGCGGCGCTTATCGAGGCTGCGCAGTTCGCGCGCGCCCTCGCCGCGCCCGATCGCGCCGGCCGGCAGGTCGCGACTGAAGGCTGCCACCCGGTCGCCGATCTGCGCAAGGCCCAGGTCGAGTTCTTCGAGCTGCGCGCTATCGATCTCGATGCTGATTTCTTCCTCGGGCAGGCCGTTGATATCGACCTTGTCGATGCCGCGATCAATCAGCTCGGTCTCGAACCGCCGCGCGAGTTGGCGCAGCTCAGCCGGCGAGTCGGGGCCAGTAATTAGCAGTCGCGCGACCTGCTCGTAGCGCGTGACCAGGGCCACCTCGGGCTTCTGGGCATCCTGGGGAAAATTACGAAACTCATCGACAAATCGGCGCACCTGATCGAGCGCCAGCAGCGGGTCGGTGCCCTCTTTGAACTCCAGGGTGATGGAGGAAAGCCCCTGACTGGAGGTCGAGGTCATTTTGTCGAGGTTATCGAGGGTGCGCAGCCGCTGCTCGAGCGGATTAGTGATGCCGTCCTCAATGTCCTCGGCACTGGCCCCGGTCCAGACCACCCGCACCGTGATGATGTCGAGATCGAAGCTTGGGAAGAACTGCACGTTCAACCGGTCGATCGCGAAAATGCCGGTCATCAGCATGATGACCATGAGCAAATTTGCCGCGACCTTGTGATGGGCAAAAAGCCCGATCAGATCCGACTTGTGACCCATGGGAGCGCCCTGACCCTTGGGCGCGTCCTGCCCGGAGGCGCTCACTGCACAACCTCCACCCGCAGGCCATCAATGGCATTGGGCAAATGGGTGATTACGACGCGGTCTCCAGCGGTTAGTTCGGGCGAGCGCACCAGGGCCAGTTCGCGGCCATCGGCACCTCGGCGAGTACCGAGCATGTCGATATCGACCGAGCGCATGCGCAGTGTGGGCTCGGCGGGCTTCTCGGCCTGCTGTTCGTCGCCCGTCTTCGCACCATCGGTTTGGGTCTCCGGCGGCTGCGTCTGTATCTCATACACCCGCTCGCCGCCATAAACGGCCGCCATCGGCAAGGCCACCGCATCACTTTGCGCGCCGCGCGCCAGGCGCAGCGTCAGTAGCTGGCCGATACGAAGCAAATCGGCATTGCTCTGCACCTGAAACAATCCGTCGATACCACTCGCCTGCGCCTCGCCATCCAATCGCCCAAGACGCAGCGCAACCTCGGCGCCGGCGACCTGTGCTGAGGCCGACAGGGTCTTGCCCGCGTTCATGGCAGCGAGAATCTCGTCCTGGTAAGGGGCCGGAATGCGCGCACGCACCTCAAGGCTTGAGCGGGCATAGAGCATCAGCAGCACCTCACCGCGCGAGACCTGATCGCCGGCCGTGACCTCCACATTGGCGATCACACCATCGTAAGGTGCGCTCAAACTGGCACGCTCGTACTCTAGCTCGAGCTGATCGAGTCGCGCTTGGGCACTGGCCAGCTTGGCTTGCAGACCGCGCAGCCGGTTGGGGTGATCGGCAATACTCATCTTGCGATTGGACACCGACAACGCCTGTTGCGCCTGCTGCTGCATGGCCTCGTCGAGCGATTGCTCGGCACCGACCTTCTGCGTTTTCAAGCGCTGCTGACGTTCCACGCTCTGACCAGCCAGATCAAGTAGCTGCTGCTCTTGCTCAAGCGCCAGCTGATCGGACTGCTGGCGATTGTTCTCGCTCTCGATACTGGCCTTAAGTTCCGCAATCTCTGCCCGCGCCTGGTCGATGCGCGGCTCGAAATCGCGCGGGTCGAGTTGAATCAGCACCTCGCCCTTGGTCACCAACTGGCCATCGCGCACCCCAACCCGCTCCACCCAGGCGTTGGCCGAGGCGGTGAGTTTGAGCAGGTCGGGCGTCTCGACCTGACCATAAAGCATCAACTCAGGCGCAAGGGCTTGCGGCTTCACCGCCTCAACCGCCACCCGCCACACCCGCTCTTGCACCTTGGGCGGCGGCTGTTCAGGCTTGGTCGCCTTGAGAAAACGAAACAGGCCAAGCGCCACGGCGATAATGAGCACCGGGAGCAAGAAGGACGAAAGTTTCTTCACGGAAATGATCCTGAGGGCGTCAGCCGATGCCGGCGACGCCAGGGGTTAGGGGATGGGGGTTGGACGCAGTGCCCTGAAATCGGCGATTTATTTCTCGTCGAACCCCGCCAGACGATACCACTTGCGCGCTTCTTCCTGATTCTTTTCAACACCGCGACCTTCCTCGTACATCATCGCGAGGGTGGTCTGGGAGCCGGCCAACCCCTGCTCGGCCGCCTTGGTAAACCACTCCAGCGCGCGCTGGGGATTTTTGTCAGTGCATTCGCCTTCCATGTACATAAAACCCAGCCCGTGCTGTGCCAAGCCGAGTCCAGCCTTGGCAGCGGCTTTCATATAACTGAAAGCCTGTAGCGGATTGGGCATCATGCCAAGCCCGTTCTGCGCCATGATGGCCATGCGGTACTGCGCCTCGGGATGGCCAGCTTCGGCCAGGGGCGCGAGCAGGCCCACAGCGCGCGAAAATTGCTTGCTCTCGAAAGCGGCGATGCCGCTGCTGAGTTCCATATCCTGGTCGGTCAGGGTCTCTGCCATGATGGTCTCCTGCAATGATGAACCGCAACGCATCCCCGCCGCTGGCGGCAGGTCGTCGTTGTCGTTGTCGTCGAATCCAAGACGTTTGGGGGCTGAAAAATGCCAACCCGATACGGGAAGTAAGTCAGTTTTTGCTCACCAAGTCCCAGGGCGAAAATGCCTCGCCCGCGTCTCCCGCGAAGGCTCTGTGGTCACTCTCGCCACGGCAAACCGACATGTTCCCACCACTGATCGAACAGCGCCGGATGGGCTGCGGCCATGGCCAGCCGGGGCGCGAGTGTGAGCCCTGCGCTTGGCTCAGCAAGCCCAGGTGGGAGCATCCGGGTGATAACGCCAGCCTCGGCCGCGATCAGGCGCCCAGCGGCGTAGTCCCACAGCCGCTGCGCGCCGTGCAGATAAATCTGGGCACGACCGGAAGCGAGCCAGCACCAGTCGAGCGCCACCGACCCGAGATTGCGCTGGGAACGAAAAGCGCCGGTGCGAATGAGCCCCGGCACGCGCTCGGGCGGGATGCGTTTGAAGTCGATCAGCGCCATGGCGTCCGCCAGCCGCTGGCAGTCGCGACGACACTGCAAGGGGTCGCCATTGAGCCAGGCGCCCTGCCCCAAGCGCGCGCTAAAGCATTCATCGCGCACCGGATCATAAATGATGCCAAGCTCAGCCTGCCCCTTGCGGAACAGCGCCAGGGAGATGGCGAAAGCCGGGAAACCGCAGGCAAAATTGCTGGTCCCATCAAGCGGGTCCAGGGCCCAGAACGCGCTCGCCTCACCTGCGTGCGCATCATCGGCCGATGCCCGCTCAAGCAACCTGAGCTGCTCGCTCTCGGGCATCTCCTCGCCGAGCACCGCAATTCCCGGCGTCAACCGCTCGAGCGCCTTGATCAGACGCTGCTGCACCGCCAAATCGACCTCGGTGAGCAGACTGCCATCAGCCTTGGCCCGGGCCTGGACAAGACCAAAGGCCGGGAGAATTTCAGCCTGGGCGACCTCGCGCATCACAGCGGCGAGAGACTCCAGTGAGGGGTCTTCTTTGTTGAGGTCGGTAGAATCCATGTGATTCACCGGCGGTTCAGAGAACATGATGGCGGATGACTCCTGACAATAATTTTGTCCAAACTTCCGTGCCAGTTTGCAACATGGGCACAGGAGCGCGCCGATCCAAATGTCCGGTCTTAAAATCCGCGCCAGAAGCTTGCTTCAGGCCGGGGCGCCCGATCAAAGCGCCAGCACCCCACAGTGAGCGAGCCCCGCCCACAGGACAGTTCATGCAATATCGCATAGCCATTCTCGGAAGTCTCTTCGCCCTCGGCTGCGCTCTCATGCCGCTTGCGGGGGGTGAGGACGACAGCACCAGCGCGGCAGATTTGAGCGCCGCGCGCGAGCGCTTCGGACAAGCGCAATGGGCGCTTGAAAACGGCGACATGGAGCGCTTCGACCAGCTCAGCGAATCCCTGGCGCACTACCCGCTCGCGCCGGACCTGGCCATCGCGGCCCTGGTGCAGCGCCTCAATCAAGCCCAGGCCAGCGCGGTTGAACCTCAAATCGCCGCCATGGCCGGCACCGCGCCCGGCGAGCGCCTGCGCCGGCTGTGGCTGGGACGACTCGCGCGCGAAAAGCGCTGGGCCGAGTATGCACGGCTCTACGTCGACAATGGCTCGGAAACGCGCGAATGTCTGTATCGGCGTGCCCTGCGCGACACCGGGGATGCCGAGGCCGCCTTCGCCGGTCTGGCTGATCTCTACCTGACCGGCGGCTCCCTGCCCGATGTCTGCGATCCGCTATTTGCGGCCTGGGCGCAATCCGAGGGGTTCGACCCGGCGCTGGTCTGGCGGCGCATTGAGCTGTTGCTCGCGCGCGGCAATGACAGCATCGCCCGCTTCCAAGGCCAATATTTGCCGGCAGCAGAGCAACCCTGGCTTGCATTCCGACTGGCGGCCGCGACCAGAGCCGAGCGCTTCCCGTCTGCGCCTGCCGGGAAACACCCAAATCGGGCGCGCGTCATCGCCGCCGCCCTGGCCGATTTCGCCGCCCGCCAGCCGAACAGCGCCCTTGAGTTGCTAACCAAAACCTTCGCCGACCTGCCGCCCGCACAGGCTGGACTGGTGCATGCCGCTGCCGGCCTGACCCTGGCCGCACGCGGCGAGCGCGCGCGCGCGCTGGCAGAACTGGAGCGTCTGCCCCCCGGTGCCGGCAGCCTGACCCTGCAACAAAAGCGCTTGCGCACCGGGCTTAAGCTCGGTGCCTGGGAACTCCTGCCGCAGTGGATTGAGGCCCTGCCCAAGG
This sequence comes from Thiorhodovibrio frisius, assembly GCF_033954835.1. Lineage (NCBI taxonomy): Bacteria > Pseudomonadati > Pseudomonadota > Gammaproteobacteria > Chromatiales > Chromatiaceae > Thiorhodovibrio > Thiorhodovibrio frisius. The sequence continues at coordinate 1,360,866 of NZ_CP121471.1, read as the reverse complement.
ACGAAAGCCGCCGCGCGCTTTGGCAATACTGGCTCGGGCGGGCACTGGAGCAAACACTGGACACTGACCCGCCAGAGCCCCAAACAGCGCAAGCGGATGCGACAGATCAGAAATCCGCCGGAGCCGTCGCCGCCTATCGCCGCGCCGCCGATGATCGCAGCCTGTGGGGCTTTCTCGCCGCAGAGCGTCTCGGCGTCGCAAAAAAAATCGCCCATCGCCCCATCCCCATCAACCCGGAACGGCTTCAAGAACTCCTCGACTCCCCGCGCGCCGCGCGGCTGCGAGAACTCCAGGCACTCCAACAAGACATCGAAATCCGCCGCGAATGGCGCGAATACGCCCGCGCGCTCGAACGCGCCCATCAGGGCGAGGCGCGCGCCATTGCCCTGCGCGAAGCCGCCGCCCTGGCACAAGCGCTGGGATTTCGGATTCAGGCCATTTTAATCCTCGCCCGCAGCGGCTATTGGGACGACCTTGAGCTGCGCTTTCCGCTGCTCTACACCGAGCTGACCGAAGAGGCCGCCAAGGCGACCGGACTGCCCCCATCCTGGCTGCTCGCAATCATCCGCCAGGAGAGCATCTTTAACCCCGACGCCATCTCCCCCGCCGATGCCATGGGGCTGATGCAACTGCTGCCAAGCACCGCGCGCGAGGTTGCCGGGCGCCTTGAGCTTCCCACTCCCGCTGCGGCGGACCTCATCGAACCCGCGCTCAACATCCGCTTGGGCAGCGCCTATCTTGCTTACCTCAATGAGGTATTCGATGGCCATGAAGCCTTGGCCACCGCCGCTTATAATGCCGGGCCGACAGCGGTGCGCCGCTGGCTGCCACAGCAGGCGCCCGATGCGTCCCAAGAACAACCAATGGCGGCGGATGTTTGGATCGCGACCATCCCTTATCGGGAGACCCGCGCCTATGTCGACCGGGTGCTAACCTATCGGGTGCTGTACGATCAACGCCTGGGTCGCCCGCTGCCGGTACTGAGCGAGTTGCTTCCGCCGATTGGCCCGCGTGGCCCGGTTCGACCGGCCAATATGGAATAACAGATACCCCATGCTGACCACCATCGCCAGACTTTTCCGCGCCTCAAACGCAAACCCCTTTCGCCCTGCGTCGACGCCTCCGACTGCTGAGTCAGCACCACAGCTCACACCCAAGTGCGGGGGGCACCTGGTATTGAGTCTGATTGCGGGCCTGCTCCTGGCACAGCCCGCCATCGCCGATGACGGGCTCAGCGGCGAGCGCATGGCGAATGCCATGGCCCGCATGATGGAGGCTTTTGGCTTTGGTGCATCCGGGGACTCATCGCGCGCCAACCCTGGCCAGGCCATGCCAGGCATGATAAACCCGCAGACCAATGGCTGGTCCAGCGCTTGGACTGGGGGCTTCGGCGATCCGGTGCGAGAGTTTGGTCTGCCACAACCGCTGCAAGCGCTCGGCAGCAAACTAGGGGCCTGGCAACCAACGGCACTCGACGGTGTTTGGGAGGGCCGCGGCGGCGGGCTGCTGATCGTGCGCAACTATCGGTTTCGGCTCTACCAACCAAACGCCGGCTATATCGACGGCTTGATCCAGGCGCGCGGCCAACGCATCGCGCTCTACAACCCGGCCACCAAGAGCGCCCGCCCTTATGAGTTTGCACTCCAGGGCGGCCGCCTGGCGCTGCGCGATGCCGAGGGAAGGCTTATTCTCTACCGCCGCCTGTGGCTGGAGAAAGACCTGCCGGGCGATCCCTTCAACCAGCAGGCCCCAGCAGCAGACTTAATGAAATAACCATGGGCAGGTCTATACCCAAACCCTTTGGACCGAAACCCTTTGGAGTTTCGGCTCGTTTTGGGCCGCCCAAAACCCATTGGTTTCGGTGCGCGTCAAAGGACGGCATAATAGCGGATTCATCGCATCACCAACCATTGGCGCAGCATCAACCATTGGTCATCCGCCAGCCCGCGATCATAATCGGCGCCGATGCGGCAATCATCCGGTACATGGCACTGCAACACCCATGAAAAAACATCCCAAGGTCTGCATTCTCGGCGGCACCGGCTTTGTCGGTCGCGAACTGGCTCTGCGCCTGCTCGCCTGCGGTTATCAATGCCAACTGCCGACGCGCCGGGTCCATCGCCACCGCGATCTGAGGCTTCTCCCCGGCATCACACTGCAACCAATCACCACGCTCGACCAAGCCAGCCTGACCGAGGCCTTCGCCAACTGCGACCTGGTCGTGAATCTGATCGGCATCCTGAACGAAAGCGCCCGCACCAGCTTCCGCCAAGTCCATGTCGAACTGGTGGAACGGGTGCTCGCCGCTGCACGCGAAGCCGGTGTGCCACGTCTATTGCACATGAGCGCCCTGCATGCCTGCCCCCCTGGGCAGGAAACAACGGCGTCGCCTTCAAGCCCCCCGAGCGAGTACCTCAAATCCAAAGGCGCCGGGGAAGCTCTGGCCCTGGCCGCCAAAACGCCTGCGACCACGGCCTTTCGCCCCTCGGTCATCTTCGGCCGTCATGACAGCCTGTTCAATCGCTTCGCTGGCTTGATCGACTGGACGCCCGGCTTTTTCCCACTCGCTTGCTCCGGGGCTCGATTCGCGCCCGTGTGGGTGGGAGATGTCGCCGAGGCCATGGTCCGCACCATCGACCGCCCGGAAAGCATTGGGCGCGCTTACGACCTCTGCGGCCCGCGAACACTGAGCTTACGCGAACTGGTGGAGTACAGCGCGACGCTGCGCGGGCGCCAGGTGCGCATCATCGAGCTTAGCGACAAGGCTGCCCGGCGCCAGGCGCGGCTGTTCGAGCGCCTGCCGGGCAAGCCTTTCACCATGGACAATTACCGCTCACTGCAAATCGACAGCGTCTGCTCGGACTCTGACGGTCTGCAGGAGCTTGGTATCACGCCAACGGATATCGAGATGGAGGTTCCCGGCTATCTCGCCAAAGACTGAGTCCGCGACGCGAGACACCCCATTCAGGCCGCCATTGCGTGCGGCTCGTGGCTGAGGCACTGCTTGGGACAGACCCGCGAGCAGGATTCGCAGCCAATGCAATCCAGGGTGTTTTTCAGGTTCATGACCATGCCGGGGGCTTCGTCGAAGTCATCGTCGTCGAAGTCGTCATCGTCATCCAGATCCAGGTCGTCGCGATCAATCAGTTCAAAAACATCGCGCGGGCACACCTTGTAACAACGCCCGCAACCGATGCAATTGTTCTGGTTTAGCGCCACGATAAAGGCTGGCGTCCATTCGGTGCCGCCTCGGGTCAGTCCAGTGATGTTGCTCATATCAGTTTCCCTCTCCCGCGCGGCCTAAAGTCCCGCGACCTCGGAATGATTGCCGATCAACTCCAGGGCAACCGACAGCACCTTGTCGGCTTCGTCTTTCATCTTCGACAGGGAGGCAAAGCCAAAGCGATGCACATCACGCAGCGCGCGATCCATCACCACCAGTTTGCCGACGATAATCAGCCCGCGACCGAAGCCCTCGGCGCTCAGACTGGTCATCGGCGAGGCCATGAGATTGCATTCTTTCTCGATCATGGCGGCAATGGCGTTGTAGAAGGCGCTCAGCCGATCCAGCACGGCCGCATCCGGATTGGCAATGATGGGGATTTCGCGCTTGCGCTCGGCTGTCAGAATGAAGGGGTCAAGCAGTTCGGCATTGGTTTTGTTCTCCAGCCGCCCGTAGGTGTCGAAGGCGCGCATTTGACGCACCAGTTCGACGCCAAAGGAGGTTTGCAGCACTGGATCTTCGGGATCGATGGCATTGGCTTGCGAGGTCATGAAAATCTCCGGTTGTGGTCGCGGCGCCCCTGGGGTCACCGCTTGATGTGGGAAGAGTCTGCCCGCGCCAGAAGCACGGACGCGGAAATAAGCGGGCCAGCCCCCTTGCGGGCGCGGATGAGCAGGCCGCCGAGCGCGAGTCCAGCGCCCAGCCCGAGTGCGGCCAGCGGCACGCTGAGCGCATCGCCCGCCAGATGCTCGCCAAGGCCAGCGCCGAGCAGCATCAGCAGGACGGGCAACACATAGGCAAGCGCAGCGGCGCCAAGCAACGCCTGCGGCGCGATGCCAAGCTGAATGTCATCGCCGGGGCCTGGTGGCTTGGTTGCCTCTGGCATGGGTAGCTCCAAACGCAGGGCACGCTCGCCAAACAGCCCGGCCAGCGCCGCCGTGCCGCAGCCCGAGGCGTGCGCGCAGCCGCCGCAGGCTGAGCGCCGTGCAACCTCAATGCGCAGCCGCTCTGGCTGTGAGGAGGTCGCCGGCAGCACCTGGAGCACGCGGGCGGGTTGTTCAATCATTCACACCAGCCCTCGGCTTCCATGGCATCGAAGCGCTCTTTTTCGCACCCGGAAGCGCCTGGCTGATGCATCGCCATAGCGCGCATCAGCCAGGCACTGGGGCCATCGGCAAGTTCGCGTTGTAACTCCCGCAGCAAGGTCTTGACCAGACTGCCGGCCGGCACTTTCAGCGGCTGAATACCCAAAGCGCGCAACTGCCGCACCGCCGAGGCACCAACGGCCTGGCAATAGACGGCAACGCAGCCCTGCAGCGCATCGAGCTTGGCGGCCAGCTTGTCCTCATGGCCATCCATCGCAAGCTGGCCGAACTGCACCACCTCGAGCAGCTTGCAGCCATTGCGGTCAACGGCGTAAATGGCAAAAGCTTCCGCCGCGCCGAAATGCTGATCGACCCGGCGCCGATCTGCACTGGCAAAGGCCACCTTCACCGCCGGCTCGGCGCTGGACTGCGCCGGCGGTGCATCGCAGTTGAGCAATTTCAGTCGGCGTTCAACGGTCATCAGGGTCTCCGCGTTTTATCCTCAAGCCGCCAGATTCTCGCCAGTCGGCCATTGCTTGAGCCGCGAGCGATATGGGTGAATCTCGCCCTTCTCCAGACTCAGCATGATGTTGGCCAGATCAAAGAGCGTCTGGCGCGCGCCTGTATAGCCAATCCAGCAGCGCTGATAGCCGCCAATCAGGTCATATTGTGGAAAGCCGGCGCGCAGCAATGGAATCCCCAGGCGCTCGGCCGAGGCCGCGCCGTGGGAGTTGCAGATCAGCACCTCGGCTTGGCGCGCGCTGGCAAGTTGCTCCAGGTCTTCAAGGTCACCAATCTTGACCTCTGCGGTCTTGACCGCGCGCAGACTGGGCGCATTCGTCGGCGCCACTGCCGCGACGGTCTCGGCGCCCATCTCGGCAAGCAGCTCGCTGAACGCCAGCAGCAGATCGCCATCACCCGCGATGGCAAAACGCCCCTGACCGAGCGAGAAATGCGCATCCAGCATGGCATCCTGTAGTTGCGAGCGCTGGCGCTCGATGCGCTCAGGCACCGGCTCGGCACTGATGTCAGCCAGGGCCAACACCAGGGCATCCATGGCATCCAGGCCCATTAGGTGCGGGAAACGCACATCCGGCACCCCGGTGCGATCCTTGAGCAAATCGGCCGCCGCATCCATCGACCGGCCAATCACCAGAGTCGCGGCGGCATCGCCCAGGGTCGCGAGTTCTTCAATCAGGGTGCCGCCGATGGTGAGCGCGCTGTAGTCGGTATCCGCCAGATGCCCGTCAAGCGCGTCTGACAGATCCGGCACCACCACCGGACGCAGTTGGAACCGCTCCAGCAGGTCTTTCAGGTATTCGATATCCCCCGGCGTCATCGCGGCACTGACCAGCACATTCACCTGCCGCTGGCGACGACCGGGACGGGTTCCAGCGACTGCGGCATCGGGCACCAGATCCTCGATGATGCTGGTGATGGCCTGAGCATAGCCGCTCTCCAGACAGCCAGCGAAGTCGGGCGAATGCACCGGCACGATGGCGACCTGTTCATACTGCGGATAGCGCGCGCGGAAGTCTTTCAGGGCGCGCTTGGGATCAGCACCCTGGGCCTCGACCAGACCCGTGGTCGGCACGCCGATCAGCGCCGGCTGGTGCTTGTCGCAAATGGTGCGCAGGCCTTCGACCAGGTTCTCATCGCTACCCATGATGGCGCTGACTTGATCGAGCGCCGTGGTTTGCAGCGGGATGGGTTCACGGAAATGCTGAATGAAGAAAATCTTGCCAAAGGCGGTGCAGCCTTGAGAGCCATGGAGCATCGGCAGGCTGCGGTTGAAGCCCAGAAAAGCCAGGGTCGCGCCGACAGTCGCACTGGCCTTTAACGGACCAACCGAGAGTGCCTTGTTGCGCTTAACGATGGTCGCGGGGGCATGCTCTTGTTTCTCTGCCGTCTCAGCGACATGCGCAGCGGCAGGATGTTGCTGCCACGGGGAAGCACCGCGCACCCGCGACCAGATCGGGCTCGAGAGGGTCACATCGAGCTGGCGCGCCAGCTCCAGCATGCCCTCGTACCCGGCATAGCCGAACTCGCGCTCCTGATTCACATCCAGGAAGGGCAATCGCGCCTTAAGCGCCGTGTACTGATTGCGCCCACCGGCGATCATCATATCGACCTGATAATTGGCACAAAGATCGAGCAACGCGCGCGGATTACCGTCCTCGATCATCACCGCCTCTTCGCCCATCAACTCGCGGATGCGCGCCTTGTCGTCTTCGGTCGACTTGCGCGTGCCGGTGGCCACCACCGTCATCCCGAGATCCTGAAGCGCGCTGATCACCGACCAGGACTTGACCCCGCCGGTGTAGAGCAACACTCGCTTGCCGGCAAACTTCTCTCGCCAGGGCGCCAGTGCCTGATGAATGCGCGCTTCCTCGCGCGCAATCAGGGCCTCGGTGCGTTGGGTCAGATCGGGGTCATTGAGCAGGCGGGCGAATTCGCGCAGCGCGTGCGACACATCGGCCACACCATAGAAGCTGCCCTCAAACCAGGGCGTGCCATAGGTCTCTTGCAGCTTGCGCGCCACATTGATCATCGCCTTGGAGCAGACCATCATGTTCGCTTGCGAGCGGTGCATGGTCTGAACTTCCTGGAAGCGCGCATCGCCAGAGAGGGTGCACAGCACCCGCAGCCCTAGCTCATCAAACAACGGCAGCACATGCCACAACTCGCCGGCGATGTTGTACTCGCCAACCAGGCAAATATCGTGGACTTTGAAATCCGGTCGTTCGATACCGGACGGAATGGGATCGGGCTCGCGCGTGCCGCAGACATCACGCACCATCACCTCACCGGCAATCCGGTTGCCGAGATTCTTGGTGCCATAGAAACCGGCTGCATCCACCGAGATCACCGGCTTGCCCCAGCGCTTGCCCGCCTCGCGGCACACAGCACCGACATCGTCCCCGGTTAGCGCCGGCACGCAGGTGTTATAGACAAACACCGCTGCCGGATCATAACTATCGATGGCTTGCTTGATCCCATGGAACAGCCGCTTCTCGCCGCGTCCCATGATCACATCCTGCTCGGTCAGGTCCGTGGTCATGCCGACCTTAAACAGCTTGGGCCCCGAAGAACGCGTGCCGCGATTGTCCCAGGCGCTGCCGGCACAGGCGATAGAGCCATGCACAATGTGCGCGACATCAGCAATCGGCAGCAACGCGATCTGCGCGCCGTCAAAGGAGCAGCCACCCGCCGTGGCCCCTGGCTTGAGCTTGGCGCAACCGGACTTGGACTTGTCGTTATGTTCGCAAGCCGGCTCGTCGAGCAGGGCCGCGATGTCTTTCTGCTTCATGCTGACTCCAGACAAAGGTCTTAATAGAGTCTCGAAAGCAGAGCCCGTGCCAGAGTGGCAAGATTATGATTAAAAAGTCAAAAGACAGTGGGTGACTTGTCGCGAACGCGACAAGGCCCGCAGAGGGAGAAGGATTTGCGACAGGCGACGAGAAGGGCTTACAACAGACTTTCGATCACCTTGACCATCTTGCCGCTCTTGGGATTGGTCATGCTCGAGAACACCTGCACGACCTGACCCTCGCGGTTGATCAGGTACTTGTAGAAGTTCCACTTGGGATAGACCCCGGTCTGCTCAGCCAGATACTGAAACAGCGGGCTGGCCTTGCCCTTCTTGACGTGGGACTTCTCGAACATCGGGAACTCCACCGAATAGGTCAGCCGGCAAAATTCCTGAATCTTTTCCTCGCTGCCAGGCTCCTGGTTGGCGAAGTCATTCGACGGAAAGCCGAGCACCACCAAGCCGCGCTCGCCGTATTTGTCATATAGCGCCTCCAAACCCTCGTACTGGCCGGTGAAGCCGCATTTACTGGCCGTATTGACCATCAGCACCACCTTGCCCTGATACTCATCGCACAAGCGCACCGCCTCATCGCTCGCCAGACGGCGCATCTCGAAGTCCAGCGCTGGCGCGCAAGCCTGCTCCGCCGTATCCGCTCCCGTCGCCATGGTCTCAGTTGCCATCAGTCCACCTCCAATCGCCAGCATCAGCACCAAAAGTATCTTCATCATCTTTCTCCGCCCTTTGAGTCGCGAGCAGCCGGCACGAAAAGCCGTTAGACCGGCGTGCCCGCAGACTCCGAGAGATGGAGCGACGACCGGAGAATCACAAGACTCCCTTGCCCGATCCGAGCAGTTCAGTCGGACACCGCCAGATTCCGGCTCACCCCCGACCGGCCCAAAGCCGGACACCCTTCCAGGACATATCCGTCTTCCGCAACACGAAATATAGATCACCAGAAGGATGCCAGTTGCACTATACTCAAGTGACCAAAAACACCAGAATGATCATGGCCCTGAATGCTCGAATCCACTACCCAGGACGTCACCGCTAGCCTCACGGCGCAGTGTGAAGCGCAGCCTACGCCGAGCGCGAGCACCGGCACCTCTCGAACATGGTTAAGCTGATGATCCACAATCCCAAAGTACCGCAACGGGTCCCACAGCCGGAATTCTCTGCCTATCTCAAATCCGCTTCTGGTGGTCCAACGGGCACTGCGGAGAGATTCATGCAGAACATAAGCGGCGAAATAGCTCCAACAGAAATTGGACTCGGGGCCTGACCACTAGTGCTAGGCAGAATCCATCCTATCGGTGATAGACAGAATCTGTCTAGCACACCAGACCGACATTCTGTCTAGTTAGCTGTTGAACTAAACCGCCTTCGGCGGGGCTTGGCGCCAAGCCGATAACGAGGAAATATGGATCCTCGGCAAACCACTGAGAAAGGAAGTGGGCGTGTCTGATTCGATAGCGCGACGCAGACCGGCAGGATTGTTACAACATGATGAAGGCTGTCACTCTCAGGAGACAAGAAAATGCATTTTTTCAACAAGATAGAACCGCGCCGCCTGAACCAGACGGCAGATACAATACCCTCTTTAGCATAATCTCTGCCAGATCCACTCTCGACCGTCAGTTAGGCCGTTCCCGAAACTGGCACCCCGCATAAGGCGGTTTAGTCCAACAAACATTTATCCGCCGTGCGCTAAAAAATCGGTGCGTCAACTGCGAGAACTGTCTGGCGCACGCCGGATAAAATGCCTTTTCGTTAGGCGACACTAGATTCGTCGATAAATAAAGAGAAAGTTTCAAATGAGAACAGAAATAGCGATTTGCTTTGGGTTGACGTGGTGTTCACAAAGCATTGCAGCCAACACTATTGAAGGAGAGTACGATGGGGAATTTGGCTACTTGACAGTTGAGGAATTACAACCAAACAGATACCAAGTGTGGCTTGGTATTGGAACCGGAAGTTGTGGAGGTGAAGTTTTAATCGATAATAAAACGACTACATTGGAATCTCGTCAATTGATTTATGCAAGAAGTGAAGGAAAAAATACGTGTTTTACAACTATAAAATTCGCAAATAATAGCGCTGATGTCCGCGATAGTTGCATCAAGACAGAAGATGAAGAGAATTCTACGTGTGCAATGATGGGTAATTACCAGAAGAGAGAATGAAATCAAACGGGCCGAGTTTGGTTTAATTCCGAAGATCGAAGTTAATCCATCAAATCGCCTAACGAATTGCTCCAGCCAAAGCCGGTTTCGCTCTCGCTCAACCGGCTCGACCGAGCACGGCGTTAGACAACCGCTTGTGGGAGGAATTGTGATTCGTTACATCGTTTTCTGCTTATTGCTACTATCTCAAATCGCGTTTATGACTGCGGAGGCTGACAATAGCGGTACCAATAGCTTTTGGAAAGACTTTCGTACTGCTATTGCAACAGGAGATAAAGAAAAGTTGATTGATAAAATCAATTTTCCCGTCTCATTAGATTTTGGAGGGAATGAACCATCTAAAGTAAGCCGAGAAATTTTTATACGCGAAGAAAGAAGCGATGATGTCAGCACATTGTCTTTTGTTCTTTTTTACGATGACCTTTCGAAATCGGCAAAAAACTTAGCAAGATTTCACCGGTCAAAAAGGCAAAATATCCTGAATGGTTCCCTTCAAAAATGAAGCAGCGCCAAGTTTACAAAGCAGAACTCCAAGGAAGTCTTTACAATTGGACACAATTATTTTTTACTGAGGTTGATGGAAAGATAAAATTGTTTGCAGTAATAGCGGCTCATGTGGATATCTAAGCGTTCAGACACCCCATCTGTTATCGCTTTCGGTATCGCAACCCGCTGACTCTCCGACCCCCCACGTGGGGGAGGGAGTTCCGGGAAGCTCGGAAAATTCGAAGTTCTGGGTGAAGTTCCGAAGTTCGAAGTTGAAGTTCAAGCAAGTTCCGACAAGTTCAAGTTCAAGTTCAAAGGACAGTTTACTCAATTCTCGAACCTAAGGGGCGCTAAACAATGCCTAACGAGCGGCCAAAGAGCGAGCGCGCGCCATTCGGGGTCGGAGTTGAACTGGCCGATGTCGTGCAGGCGCGCGCCGCCTTAGCCTTTGACGTTATGCCCACAGAAAATGGGCGAAAGTCTGAAGAAACATCGGGCCGAAATTTGATCCAGGTCATCGTTTGGGAAAAAACACCGAAGGCGGTGTAAAGTTCTCCCCTCGAAAAATGAATACGTAGTAGTTGGGCAGCCTGCCTGACTCTTGGTCCATTAGAGAAAACCTAAGGTGACATATGAGTAATTTGAGCCAGGCCCTAGAGAGCGCAATGAGCACGGCATTGCAGGCCATGACGTATGAATTTGACACCCATCAATTCATATTGAAGTTAGCAAGCGAAAATCAGAAACCATATATCAACGCTTTGGCATCTATAGACAGCGGCAAGCCATTCCAAACGTTGCATTCAGCAATCGGAAAAAGATTGAAGGAAGGTGCTATCAGCGGTGAATATGCCATTCAAGAAACTGCGGCGAACATTTCTAGCCGAAACATATTCGGCGAAAATAGCTCTTGCTCAACATGGCGCAAATTAGCCTGAACCGCGCGATATAAGGTCTTAACAAGCGGTCTGGTCAGCCATAACATTAGCTTTACTTAGTAACAACCGAGGTAATAATGAAAATTGATAAACGTTTGTATTTGGCGATCATTGTATTACAATTCGCTGCGTGCGGTGTCAATAAAGCGCCTACATGTTCAGATTCTGATGTGCAAGAATTAGTATTGAATATATCAAATGAAGAGACCCTAAATCAAGTTTTTGTATCGCAGTTAATGAGCAAGAATGGGTATATCTTCGCGACGGCTATCTCTAGGTTCTCGATTGATCAATGGAAAAATGATCCGCCTCAGAATTATGAGGTTGCATCAAACTTCACGTTTGAAAGAGACTATGTACTTTCAATAATTGCTGAGTCAGAAAATTTGGTTGAAGAGGCTGGGTTGAAACTCGATGAAATTAGGACCAATGATAAAAATGTTGAGTTAAAAAAAGCATCCTGTTCAGCGAGTCTCAGATTTAACAACGGCAACAAGCTGCCGATTACCTATTTAGCTCAGGAGACTGATCAAGGGCAATTATATGTTGAAGTCACAGGGCTGTAATAATTAATCTAACGGATTAGGTTCGGTTTGTTTTCAAGGCTGAATCTAATCTTTCAATTCACCTAACGAGCGCATGCAGCCGACCCCAATAAGCGCCGCTCGTTCCTCGCTCTGCTTATTGCGCCGGCTGATGCGTAACGTTAGCTGCAACAATCAAAAGCGATGAAGCTAAAAATATACATCGAAACTAGCGTTTTAAGCTATTTGGTGGCTCGAACATCGAAGAACATAGTAATCGCTGCTCACCAAGCCTCGACCTCCGATTTCTGGGAAAAGCTCAGTGATTATGATGCATATATTTCAGACATTGTAATCCAAGAGGCATCAAAAGGTGACGAAACTCAAGCAACACAGCGATGCAATAAGATCGAAGAATTCCCAGTTCTTAGAATCGACAACGAGGTCAAAGAACTAGCCCGTCAACTTCTCGATCAAAAGATAATCCCGGACAAATGCCCAGAGGATGCTTTGCATATTGCGGTTGCAGCTTCCAATGGCATGGATGTCATAGTGACTTGGAATTTTAAGCATATAAACAATCCCTTCATACGATCTCAAATTCGCCAAGTCGTAGAAAAAACGGCTGGAACTGTCCTGAAATATGTTCTCCCGAAGAATTCTTAGGTAATGAGCTATGAAAGATCCGATCTTAGAATGTGTGCGTCAGGTTCGTGACGAGCACTCAAAAAGGTTCAATTACGATTTGGACGCAATCTGTGAAGATTACAAGACACACCAAGCTCTGGTCGGTAAAAGACTGGTTCGCCTGAAGCCAAGAGCAGCTAACGATGGCCTTCAGCCGGCCGCTCGCTTCGCTCGCGGCGGCTGTGGCTCGCGTTAGGGCACGCCAAGATTAGAGTAATATGCCCGAGATCTCACGTTTTTACGAGTCATCATCAAGCTCTTCTTTGGCGATCATGCGCCACCACACTTTCACGCGGTCTATCGAGAGCACAACGCCATCTTCGACATAGAGACTTTGGAGATGATTGAGGGCGATCTTCCCTCAAGAGCAAGAAAGCTCGTAGTAGAGTGGGCAACCTCTTATAAATCTGATCTTCAAGAAATGTGGAGATTACAGGAATTCAAGAAACTGCCACCCCTTCAATAGCCATGAATATTCCAAAAGTTCAAAGCGCGATACCTCAAGAAGGACATTTTCTTGTTGTGTTATTCTCAAATGGAAAAAGGAAGAAGTACGACATAAATCGGCTCACGGAGCGCGAGATGTTTCTGCCTCTCCAAAACCCAGCATTCTTTAGAAACGTATCGGTTGAGCCGGGTGGTCACGCTGTGTCTTGGAACTCGGAAATTGATATTAGCGAATATGAGCTTTGGCAAAACGGTGAAGAAATGCCTTAACAAGGCAAATACAGGCGATCCCAAAAGCGCGCAACGAGCTCGCAGTTAGGTTTAAGCCCTGTGCAAGCGCGCTTTTGGGTCGCCTGATTTGCGACGTTAGCCATAAAAAGGACAAAGCATGGAACAATCACCAACAAGACGAGAAATGGAACAACGGTGTCCGGATGGCAATCAAAGGGTCGAGCCACCCGGACAAGGACGCCCAGTCCCCTAGCTGATTTCACCTGATCGCTGGTTTTCACCTTTCAGCCCCGAGGTTCGCGCCTCGGGGCTTTTTTGGAGTTCCAGGGACAGCTTGCTTAACTCACTAGACGAATAGCGTCAAATGGTTTACTGGCATCGCGGGTAAGGCAGTTTAGTCCTAGAAAATCCTGAAGGCCGGCCGCTGCAATTGCCGCTCGGTGCGCTCACGCCACTTTCCGGGACGGCTTAGGCTTAAGTTATGAACAACCATGGAACTGTGCTATATTTAAGTTATCAGCCGATGATAATATTGCCAAGCAATGACTGATACATTCTGCTTTGACCAAGGACTGGCCACCTTGCTGGAAATGAATGGCGAGGTTTTCCCGATGGATAACGGATACTGGACCAAGATTGAAGCCAAGGTCGTAGTCCCCAATGAGAAAATACCGCATGGAGTGAAATACTCGTTAACATTGCATGATAGTTACAACAAAAGAATAATTGGATATGATAACGCGCACAGCATTAAGCCTAAACGAGGTAATTATTGTGGAAAACGCTTAGAGTGGGATCATAAGCATGAAAAGCATATAGTATCAGCATACGAGTTTGAAAGTGCAGCACAGTTGCTTGAAGACTTCTGGAATGATGTAAATAGCATTATAAATGGTTTTGTATAGGTAAATTGATATGGCTACAAAAGTAATGAAAGTTGGAATCATATCCAGGCAAGACTATATGAAAAGAACTATTGCGATCGCTAAAGGTGAATATAAGCCCAGGAGAGACGAACCAAAAGTATGGTTTGAATCTTTGGGGTCAATGGCACAGGTCTTAAGCAATGATAATCAAGAATTGCTCAAAATAATTATCGAGCACAAACCTCGATCTCTCGCTGAACTAGAGACTCTTAGCCACAGAAAGAAATCAAATTTATCCCGCACCCTAAAGACGCTTGAGCGATATGGTATTGTTGAGTTGCCGAAGCATGGGAGCAAGCTCGTGCCAAAAGTTAAAGCGACGGACTTTAGAGTTGAGTTTGGCTTGCGCTATAGTAGCCCCGTTCCAAATCATGCTGATATTCTATCTACACAGCATTCCTAACAGTCGCGCTCTGCGGGAAATATCTGCAAAATCATGTCGTCAAGTTGTCAATCGCGAGCCCAAAGGTTTAGTGAAAAATATGCTGAAGGCTGACCCGCTGGCCTGAGCGAAGCTAACCAGGTGAGACCACCTAGCCAGGTTGAGGCGCTGTTGTTTAAGGGTTGGCCGTCTCCGGTGGTTGCTCGGGCGTGACGCCCCGCACCGGTCGGCTGAAGAGCACGCTGACGTCTGGTGTTTCCGGTGCGCGCCAGCGCAGCGCGAGTGCCTGGGCCTGGCGGCTGTGGTCGATGGACTCGGCCAGCACCCGGGCGGCTTCCTGGTCGGCGTGAAAGCCCTTGGAATTTTCGCTGCTGATGTAGTCGAGCCGCCAGGTGGCCTTTCGCTGGTGGGTGAAGACCTCGGCCAGTTCAGCGTCGGTGGCCCCTGCGGCCTGGGCCTCGCGAATGGCATCGAGCATCGCGGTCATGGCCACTGCGGCGCGCTGGGTTAGATCCCGCGTGCGGGTCTGGATGGTGGCGACCCAGGCCCGCAGTTCGCTTTCCGACACTGGATGACAGCTCTGGCAGGCGCTTTTGACGTTCTCCAGCGGACTGGTCACGCGGTGATCGCTCAGTGTCATCGCCTCTTCGCCCTGCTGATTGGGCATGTGGCAGTCTGCGCAACTCACCCCGGCGCGCGCATGAATACCCTGACTCCATAGTTCGAACTCCGGATGCTCGGCCTTGTAGCTGGGCGCACCTGTCTCGCCGTTCTTGAAGTCATAAAAGGCACTGCCGTCAGGGAGGCGAAAATCATCCCAGAAGGCTTCCTCGTCATCGGCGCGCAGCCCCTTGGCCCAGGGGTAGGTCAGGGTTATGTTGTTGCTTACGGAGTATTCGACATGACACTGCCCGCAGACGAAAGAGCGCATCTCCTGGCGCGAGGCGAGTTGGTTGGGGTTATAGGGCTGGTCACGCGGGCCAGTTCGCCATTGGTCGATGCTCGGCAAATGGGGCAGGGCGGCATCTCCGGCGGCCAGCGCTGCAATGCCGTTTAAGAATCCCGGTCGGGTAACGCGCATTGCCATGGTCTTGGGATCATGGCAGTCGATGCAGGTGACCGGGTGGGCCTCGCCGCTGGGGACATGGCCCTGGGGTAGCGGTTCGCCGGTATCTTCGCTGCTATTGCCACCAGCCGGTGCACTGGGGAAGACTGGTTCGTTTTCATCCGGCGTGCCATCAGGCGTGGCCAGCAAGAGCGTCAGCACTTCTTGGTAGGCTTTGCCGTTGAGTTCCTCAAAGCCACGCATCACCGCCGGTTGGTTAAATTCGACCGCCAGCGTCTCGGGCGTGACCTCCTCGCCGAGTGCCTCCATGCCGATGCGCCGGTAGAGCACCGAAGTAGAAGCATGACAATGCAGACAGGCACCAGGCTGGGGCTTTTTCGTCAGACGCTCGGTCACGCCTTGGTCATAGAGCATGTAGGCATGACCGCGCGCCTCGCGGTAATCGATGCTGAAGGCATAGCCAGCGTAGAGGCGCTTCAGCCAGGGATGGGTATCGAGTTTGCTTTGCGGCAGGGCGCTGCTGCCGCCGAAAACTCCGTCCCCGGCAGTGGCTTTCCAGCCGTCGAACTGATGCGGCCAGTTCAGCCCCCAGGGTTCAGGGTCGGTGCTGATTTCGCTGACATCTGCCACTGGTGCGGCAGGTTCCTGCTGATGTCCAACCATGGTCACCAGCCCCCAGATGGCCAGCAGTGCGCCGGTAAGAGTGCCAATCAGAGTGGCGGCGAAGGTCCCGCCAAGCAGCCACGGGCGCGGGCGCGTCTGCGCGGGTTGATCGATCTCGGGTTGATCGACCTTGGAAGCTTCATTCATCGCATTCTCCGCCGAAGAGGTCGGGAAGCAAGAACTCGGCTTTCTTCCTTCCCCTCTTTAGATCCGCAAATCCGCACTTGGACTGTGGTCAATTCTAGCAGCCGCAGCACAAGGCCGCCATGTCGAACTGGCTAGCAGCACGTGCTTTGAGCCGAGCACGCGCGGCCTGATTAAAAAGGGTTTAAACCTCGGCGCAAAGTCGGGCGAGCTGTTCGAGTTCGGCCTGATCGAAGCCGGCGCGACGGCGGTCGGCAAAATTCACCGGACAGGGAAGCCGGCCCTTCATGTGCTGGCGCAGCAGCGCAATGTAGGTGGGAGCCGGATCGAGCGCACGCTGCGCGCACAGGTAGGCGAACCAGCGCGAGCCAGCCGCGACATGGCCGACCTCGTCGTGCAGGATGATGCCGAGCGCCTCGGCGCTTGGGTGATCGCCCACCTCGCGCAGACGCTCGATCATGCCAGGGGTGACATCGAGCCCGCGTGCTTCGAGTCCGCGCGGGACCAGGGCCATACGCGCGAGGACATCATCGGCGGTGGCGGTCGCCATCTCCCAAAGTCCGTTGTGCGCCGGAAAATCACCGTAGTCGAAACCAAGCGCGCGCAGTCGCTTGCGCATCAGCCCGAAGTGCTGGGCTTCCTCGGCGGCTACCTGCACCCAGTCGTTGTAATAATCCCTTGGCAGCCCGGCAAAACGCTGCACCGCATCCAGCGCCAGATTGATGGCATTGAACTCGATATGGGCCACCGCGTGCAACAGAGCGGCGCGCCCCTCGGGCGTGCCAAGCCCGCGTTTGGGCAGCTCGCGCGGGGATACCAGATGCGGTTGTGGCGGCCGGCCGGCGGCTTCGGGCCGCAGTGGCCGGGTCTGCTCATCCCATAACAAGTCGCCGGCTTGCCAGCGCGCGGCCAGGGCTTGGGTGGCGTCGAGCTTGTCTTCGACCACGCAGGCAGCCAAGGCCGTTTGGGCTGCTTCCTGAAGGCTGGTTGGCTGGCGCATTGTCTGTTGTATCGACTCGGGTGGCGGCGTCTCCATGGGCGATTCTCGCTTTGCGGGGTTGGGGCAAGTGCCATCGTCGCGGCGGCAAAAATGCGGTATTCTAAGCTGGATTGCTCGAGACCCGTTGTTGACCCAAGTCCAGGGTGCATGCAGGCAACTCAGGCGGCATGCCCCGGCTGCTTTACAGGCATCGCGAGGCCTTTAATGAGATTCTGTCCCAAGTGCTCCAACAGCCCATGGCCCTTTGCCATGGTCGCCCTGTTCGCCGCCATCCTGACCTTTCTCACCTGGCTGGTACTGAGTTTTTCTCAGGCTGAGCCGGTAACACGAGTAGCAGGAAGCGCGGCGGTTTTTGTCAGCGTTGGGCTGGCCTTAACCCAGTATGTGCTGACCTGCCTGCGCCGCCATTGCCGGCATCGGCATGAAAGCGGCAACTGCCACCCCCAAAGCTGACAGGCGCATTCGCGCAAGATTTCAGAGTCGCCCGGCCGTCCCTTTGGCCAATGAAACTTGGCCGGGGCGCGAGAACGGATTAGGGCTCAAATCAGCGCAAAACTGCGGCGGCCGAGGGCTTGCTCGCCACTTGATCGCGCAGGTAGACCGGACACCCCTGCTCCGGTGGCACCGCCTGATCGTTCGCCAAGGCGACAGCGGCCAGTTCGGCGATGTCGGCTGCGGTGCAGACCAGATGCGCGTCGATGCGTTCCTGGTCGATTCTCGTGCGCGCCATCAGAATGTCGGGATAGATCTCCCAGCCGTTGCCAACGCCAAGGTCGGCTGCCGGCGGTTGTTCGCCAGCGGGCACCAAGGTTGAGGTACCGACTGTCTCGGGCGCACTGACGCTTTCGCCACCCAAGGGGCGCACCTGCCCCGGACCTTCCACGTCAAACAGGCCCCAGTAAAGCTCTCCGATCCGTGCATCGACTGCGGCGAGAATGCGGCTTTGCCGGTGATGACGCCAACCGGCATGCGCCAAGCCGGCCAGAGTGGAAATACCAACCACGGGCAGCCCGGCGCCGAAGGCAACACCCTGGGCCACGGCTGCGGCAATGCGCACGCCGGTGAAGGAACCAGGCCCCTGCCCGAAAGCAATGGCGTCAAGCTCGGCCAGGCTCAGATCGCCCTGCGCAAGGACGGCTTCCATCATCGGCAACAGGCGCTCGCCATGGCGCCGCGCGGCTAGTTCGTGTTGGGAAAACAGGGCGCAATCGCGCAGCAGCGCCACGGAGCAGTAAACCCCGGAGGTCTCAAGCGCGAGTATTTTCATCGGTCAAGGGCGTTGGGAATGGGCATCAGGCCTGGACTGGCGCGCGGTCGCCGTGATTGACGGTGTCGATAAACTCGCGAAAAGCCTCTGGCGGTCGCACCACCCAGCCGCGAAAGGCTTTTGCGAGCGCGCCCTCAAACAGCAGCGGCGGATCGTCCTGGGTGACCTCCAGTTTGATCAGGCCGCTCTGGCCAACCAGACCGTTGGGGTCCAGCAGTCGGGTCTCGCTGGCCCAGCGCTTGAGCTCCTTAAAAAAATCCTCGGTCTTGGCTTTGCGGTTGGTGAGTCGATCAGCCAGCCCCAGCAGCAGGGCGCGCTTGTATTCGATCTCGGCGTCAAACTCCTCGTCGAAAATCGACACGCTGAAGTCCGAGCTGAGCTGCACCATGCCACGTACGACAAGATAGACGAAAAGATCGTGGAGGTCGCGCCAGGTGTGTTGTGGCAGCGGGCGGTCCCAGTCAATTCCGTAGCGAATCTGGCGGGTGAAGAAGCGAAACAGGTGCTGCAACACCCAGATGCGCTCGCTGTCATCATCGGCGTATTGGCTGCTCTGGGTGCGGTCGATCTCATGCAGAGTCTTGCGCAGGTTGTAAATCATCAGTAGCAGCAGGCGCTGCTCAAGGGTGTTGGCATTGCCACTGCTCGGAGGTGGCCCGTGCGGCTTGGGCAGGCTGGCAATGGCTTTCAGCACTGGTTTTTTGACACAGTGCATCACGGTGATGCGCTCCTCGGCGCCAAGGGTCTCGCGGGCGATGCGCTCGAGCTCCATCATCAAGGCCGGCAGCGCTTGACGCAGCCCGCGACTGCGCAGGGAGGCGATGCGATCACAGATGGCGCTCGCCCCGGACTCGGGCTCTTCGAGCGCTTCGCTCTCGGCGAGGAGTTCGCGAAGTTCCTCGCTGTCGACCTCCTTGAGCGAATAGTCCTCCTCCAGCATACCCCGCCCCGTTAGACCGACCAGGCGTGCGCTTTTTGCGCCATACCACAGGCGCCGCGCAAGCACGGAATGGACGAATGAATGAACATCAGATGGTTGATCACTGTCGAAAATGCATTTTCAGTGCTCGGCTGCGACGCGCCGCGCCCGGCAACCGGCGAACAGCTGACACTATAGCCTCTTGGCGACTCAATCCCAAACTCATATAGGTACAAAATCCGCAAAATCAGCCTCTACCCCGCCGCCAGGGCAACGGTCTGCTCGGCACAGCTCGCCGCCGAAAAGAACGCCCGCACCTCGTCCAGGGACTCGGTGCGCCTCATTGGTGGCAAACTCTTCACAAAGGTCGCGCCATAAGAGCGGGTACCCAGGCGCGGATCGCATAGCACGAAAAGCCCACGGTCGCTCGTATCGCGGATTAAACGCCCGACACCCTGCTTCAGCGCAATGACTGCGCGCGGCAGTTGAAAATCGCGAAACGGCTGACCGCCGGCCTCGCGCAGCGCATCAATGCGCGCCTGCACCAGTGGATCGGCCGGCGACGCGAAAGGGAGCTTGTCAACAATCACACAGGAGAGAGCGTCGCCGCGCACATCGACTCCCTCCCAGAAGCTGGAACTGCCAAAAAGCACGGCATGACCATGATCGCGGAAACGCCGGATGAGTTCGGCACGCGGCGCCTGGCCTTGCACCAGCAAGGGGTAGTCGAGTCGCCCTTCCACCCATCCCGCCACCTGTTGCAGCGCGCGATGACTGGTAAAGAGCACGAACATCCGCCCACGGGTCAGCGGGGCGAGTTCGAGCACCAAGTCGGCGACTTTGGCATCGTGGGCGGCATCCGCAGGCTCCGGCATGTGCGGCGGCATTAGCCATAGCGCTTGGCGCGCGTGGTCGAAGGGGCTTTCCCAACTTGCTGTGTCAGCATCTTCGAGTCCCATCTGCCGCGCGAAATGCGCAAAAGACCCACCCACCGCCAGAGTGGCGGAGGTGAACACCCAGGCAGCGGGCAGACGCGCACGGTGTTGCTGAAAGCTACTGGCTACCTCGAGCGGCGTTTGATGCAGACGAAAACCGTGCCCCTGCGCATCGAACCAGCGCACTTGGTCGCTAGCCTCCTCGGCTGCGAAGAGTGCCAGCCGTTCGCGCAGATCGCGGCAGCGTTCCTGATCGTGATCGAGTGCTTTGGCGTGACCGGCAAGGCGCTCAAGCCCTTGGTCGAGCTGCTCGAGAAGCTGCTCCAGCTCCGTGCGTGCGTCTCCAACCGGCGGGTCCGAGCCCACTGCGGCCCAGGCAGCGCGACGGTCCTGGGTGCCTAGCGCTAGGCGCAGTGCCTGCACCGCCGGGCGCAGCCGCGCGAGCGGCACTGACAGATCGATGAGTCCAGGGGCCTCGCGCGCGAGGTCGGCGGTCAGATCGCGCGCAAAATCGAGCAATTGATAACTGCTGAGCGAGCGGCCGAAAAACACCCCAGCCACCTCAGGCAACTGATGCGCCTCGTCGATGATGAAACAATCGGCTCCAGGCAGCACCTCGCCAACACCTTGCTGACGCAGTGCCATGTCGGCGCACAGCAGATGGTGGTTGATGACCACCAAGTCGGCCTCCTGCGCCTGGCGCCGTGCGGCCACCAGATGGCAGTCGTTTAAGTGCGCGCAGTCCTGCCCCAGGCAATTGTCGGCGGTGGAGGTGACCAGTGGCCACACTGGCGAATGCTCGGACAGCCCGGCCTCGGCCACATCGCCGCTGCGCGTGACCTGCGCCCAGTCGCGCACCCGCGCAAGCTCCGCACGCAGGCTGGCATCGGCCATGGCGCGACTGGCACCAGTCTGCGCCAGTCGCTGCACGCACAGGTAATTGGCACGTCCCTTGAGCAGTGCCACCCGCACCGGGATACCGAGCAGACGCCGAGCCAGCGGCAAATCCTGATGAAAGAGTTGATCTTGCAACGTGCGGGTGCCGGTGGAAATGACGACCTTGCGCCCGCACAGCAGGGCAGGAATCAGGTAGGCCAGCGTCTTGCCGGTGCCAGTGCCGGCCTCGCAGATCAGGCTAGCACCAGCGGCGATGACATCGGCAACCCGAGTCGCCATGGCCAATTGCTGCGGCCTGGCACCAAAATGGTGTAAGTGCCGGGCAAGCTGCCCCTGCGGACCAAAAATGCTAGCCAGTCCGCCAGCGGCAGGCGCCGCCGGGGCTTTCTCATCGCGCTGAAATGGCTGTCCCACCAGTTGCCGCAAGCGTGCGCCTAGCCTCCCGAGGCTTTGCGCTGGGCTTCCTGCGCGCCCTCGAGATCACCGGTGCGTCGGCGCGCGTCGGAAATCACCAGCCAGTTGTCGCGCTTGAGGCTGTCGCTATCGCCGGAGAGCGCGTTCGCGCGCGCGGCCAGGTTGGCCGCTTGGCTCGCAAGGCCCTGCTCCAGGCGCACATGCGCGAGGCGATTCCACAGGTAACCTTCGCGCGATTGCAGGCGCAGAGCGCGCTCTAGCGTTGCAGCGGCGCCAGCATAGTCGCCACTCTGGCGCTGACCCTCGGCCTGCTTGGCCAGGGCGTCAACCGCCGGTGCCAGTTGTGGTGTTTGCAACGCGGAGGCCGAGGCGAGCTGCGTTTCGGGGGCCGGTAAAGCGGGCGTGGTTGAGCCTGGCCCGACCACCGCCGGCGCATTGCCAGCCGCCTCGGCGTTCGCATCGGCGGGGAGTTGCGCGGGCGATTCAGTTGCCGGCAACGCGGCGGCGGGTGTTGTCGCACTGCCGGCGGCATTCTCTGCCGCGCCCGTCTGCGCACTGGCTGCACCGGGCGCCATGGAGTCCGCGCCCGCAGGCGGCGCCGTGGTCACCGGCTGGTAGGCGTAGATCCGCGCCGGCTCGGGCGGAGTGGTTGGCTCTGGGGTTTGCTCAGCACGATTGGTCGGCGCAGGCGCGACCCGGGCATCGACAATGGGCGCTGGCGGCTCCTGGCGCTGTGTGGTCGCGCAGCCGCTGATTGCCGCTGCTGTCATCAAGGCCATTGGGACCAGAGCCATTGGCATCGCGGCCATCGGCATCGCAAAAAGAGAGATGAATCGCCTGTGCTCAGTCATCAGTCACCATAAAAATCGCTGAGAAAAAGATTGCGCGAACCGCGATCCTCGCGGTCCGACGCGGGTCGGGACTGCTCGCGACTCGGCCCAGATTCCTCGGGGTCAGTATCGGTGCCGCTGTCAGCCTCGGCCACCGCTTCGCCGCCGGGTTGACCGCTAGGTTCGCGACAGGCAGCCATCTCGGCAAACTCGGCGTTGACCGGCATCGTCAGACCACCACACCCCTGGGCCAGGATCACGCCATCGGGCGGAATGTCGCTCAGTGGCTGGTTGTCGATGTTCGCCATCAGATCGCCCCAGACGCGCAGCGCACCGCTGGAGCCAGTCAGTCCTGTCGATTTATTATTATCGCGCCCAACCCATACGACCGCCACTTTGTCGCCACTAAAACCGGCAAACCAACTGTCGCGCAGATCATTGGTGGTACCGGTCTTGCCCGCCACGCTCAAGCCTTGGGGCAAGCGCTGCTTAAGCCACACAGCGGTGCCCTGCTCCACCACTTGGCGCATGGCCCATTGGGTCATGAAGGCCGCGTCGCCGCGCACCACCGGTTCCACAGCGAGCGGATAGCGCGTCAAGGGGCGACCGGAGGAGTCCAACACCTCGCGAATGGCGCGCAGCGGCGTGCGAAAGCCACCGGCGGCGATGGTCTGGTAGACCTGCGCAAGCTCGATGGGAGCCAGGGACACGGAACCCAGCAGCATGGCCGGTACCGCATTGATCTGGCGCATCGCACCCAGGCGCCTGAGCGTCTGAGCGACCTCATCGACGCCAAGCTCAAGCCCCAGATTGACTGCGGCGAGATTGTAGGACTTGGCCAGCGCCCGGTACAGAGGCACATTACCGTGCACGCGATGATCGTAGTTTTTCGGCTCCCACACATTGGCGCCAATGCGCAGACTAACGGGCTGGTCGGGAATCGAGGTCGCCAGAGAGAATTGCTCCGGGCGCTCAAGGGCGGTGAGGTAGATCACCGGTTTGACCGCAGAGCCGATGGAGCGCACCGCGTCGAGCGCGCGATTAAAGCCTTCGAAGGCGGCATTGCGGCTGCCCACCAGGGCCAGAACCTCACCCTGGGCCACGGAGGTCACCACCGCCGCAGACTCGAAGGTGCCCGAGGAATAACCGCGCTGTTTTTCAAGCTTGGGCAAGCGGTCGCGAATGGCCTGTTCGGCGGCGGTTTGAATCAGCGGGTCGAGCGTGGTGAAAATTTTCAGCCCTTCCGAGCGCAGATCCTCTTCGCGGTAATCTCGCTGCAATTGCCGCCGCACCAGTTGCACAAAGGCCGGGTAATCACCGCTTGGTCGCGCACCGCCCTCGCGCAATCCCAAGGGCGCTGCCTTGGCCTGTTCGGCCTCGGCGAGCGAAATGATCTGATGATGCGCCATGATGTCGATCACCAGATTGCGCCGTTCCAGCGTCTTCTCGGGGTGGCGACGCGGATTGTATTCGGACGGTCCCTTGAGTACCGCAACCAAGAGCGCGGTATCGGCCACGTCAAGCTCCGAGAGCGCACGGTCGAAATAAAACCGACTGGCGAGACCAAAGCCATGAATGCCACGACTGCCATCCTGGCCCATGTAGACCTCGTTGGCATAGGCGGTCAGGATGTCGTCCTTGGCGTAGCGCAGCTCAAGCAACATTGCCATCAGCGCTTCGTTGAGCTTCCGCTCAAGGGTGCGCTCTTGATTCAGATAGAAATTCTTGACCAACTGCTGGGTCAGGGTACTGGCACCTTCCACCGTGCGCCCGGCCATCAGGTTCTTGAAGGCCGCCCGGACAATGCCCTTGGGATCGACCCCAAAGTGGCGGTAGAACTTGCGGTCCTCAACCGCGAGCAGCGTTTTGACGAGAAGATCGGGCAGCTGCGCCCGGCGCAGCAAGACCCGGTCCTCGTTGTGGGTAGGGTAAACGCTGGCGATCAGCGCCGGGTCGAGCCGCACCAGGGTGATCGCCGGGCCCTGATCGAGCGTCGCAACCGCGCTTACTTCGCCCTCGGCAAAGGTCACCTCAAGCAGTGCCGAGCGCTCGGCGCCATCCCAGAAGCGAAAGCCATGGGTGTAGAAACGCACCTTGTTCCCATCCCGGTGGTAGGTGCCTGGGCGGTCGACCTCAGTGACGGGCAGATACTTCAGCCGCTCAAGCTCCGCCACCAGCGCCTCGGGCGCCAGCGTGCGGCCCTGGTAAAGCTCGAGCGGGCGTGCATAAACGCGCGCCGGCAGCGCCCAGCGCTTGCCCTCAAACTTGGAGCGAACGACATCATCGAGTTGCAGCGCGTAGATGCCCAGCACGCCGACGCCGCCAATCCCGAGCAAGACCACAACGCCCAGCAGAAACCGCCAGAAACCGCCGCGCTGCGCGCGAGCGTGAGTGCTGCGCTGCGAACGCCTAAAAAACAAAGGGGAAGAGTACCGGCACAGCTTATTCATAACAGGAATCATCCCACCGCCGCGCACATAGCTCAAGCTGAGCCCGCAGAAATTCCGCTCAACTCTTGATGCCAATGCCCCGGCGCAGCAACTCCAGGCTGAACCAGGTCAGCACAGCGATGCAGCAGGCCACCAGAGTGAAAGCGACCCAGAGCGGAATATCGCTGACCCCTAAAAGCCCATAGCGAAAGGCATTGACCATGTAGAGAATGGGATTGAGCAGAGACAAATCCTGCCAAAACCCTGGCAGCAAATCGATAGAATAGAACACCCCACCCAGATAGGTAAGCGGCGTCAGCACAAAGGTTGGAACAATGGAAATATCATCGAAGCTGTTTGCGAAGACGGCATTGATGAAACCACCCAGGGAGAACAAAATAGCCGTCATCAGAACAATGAGCAGGGTAATCCCATAGCTGTGGATGTCCAGGTCGGTAAAAATAAAGGCGACCAAGGTCACCGCAACACCGACGCTCAGCCCCCGCAATACACCTCCTGTTACGTAACCGGCCAGAATCACCCAGTTGGGTGTCGGCGACACCAGCAGTTCTTCAATGTAGTGCGAGAATTTGCTGCTGTAGAAAGATGAGACCACGTTGGAATAGGAATTGGTGATCACCGCCATTAGGACCAGCCCGGGCACAATAAAGTTCAGGTAGCTGAAGCCCTCCATCGGGCCAATGCGCTCGCCAATCAGCCGGCCGAAAATCACAAAATAGAGCATGGTAGTAATGACCGACGGCAAGAGCGTCTGTATCCAGATGCGCACAAAGCGTAATGCCTCTTTGGCGACCAAGGTCTCATAGGCCACCCAGTACCGCTGCCAGCGATTCATGCCTGAACTCCCGACCAGGCATCTGAGGCTGTCCCAGACTGACCGAGATCTGGATTATCGACCATATCCAAAAACAGCTTCTCCAGCCGATTCTGCTTGTTGCGCATGCTGATGACTTCAATCCCGGAGCGCGACAGGGCCTCGAACAGGCCGTTGATACTGTGATCGCGGCTCACTTCCACCTCCAGGGTGCTCTCATCAATGGTACCCAGCACAAAACCGTCCAGTGTTGGGAGTTCCGTCAGCCGACCGCGCAGATTGAGCACAAAGGTCTCCGAGCGCAGTCCCTTGAGCATCTCTGCAATATCGGCGGTCGCGGCGATCTCGCCCTGGTTAATGATGGCCAGATGTCGGCACAGACTTTCGGCTTCTTCCAGATAGTGGGTGGTCAGGATAATGGTGGTGCCACCGGCGTTTAATTCGCGCAGGTAGTGCCACATGGCGCGGCGAATTTCGATATCCACCCCGGCCGTGGGCTCGTCAAGAATGAGTACCCGTGGCTGATGCACCAGCGCGCGCGCAATCATCAGCCGCCGCTTGAGCCCGCCCGAAAGCTGGCGCATCTGGGTCTCGCGTCTGTCCCAGAGATCGAGCTTGCGCAGATAATGCTCGGCGCGCACCCGCGCCTCGCGCCGCGGAATGCCAAAGTATCCTGCCTGGTTGATGACCACCTCCAACACCGGCAGAAACAGATTAAAGTTAAACTCTTGCGGCACCACACCAAGCAAGGCACGTACCCGCTCCGGCTCGCGGTCAAGGTCATGACCAAACACCTGCACGTTGCCGCCGGTCTTGTTCACCAGCGATGTCAGAATCCCGATCAGCGTCGACTTACCCGCGCCATTGGGCCCGAGCAGGGCGAAAAAGTCGCCTGCCTCGACCCTCAGATCGACGCCTTTCAGAGCCTCAAGACCGGAAGGATAGATTTTTCGCAGATCGCGAGCGATGAGTGCGGACATGGATGCGTACAAAAGCGCTTGGCCGAAACGGGTGGTATGAGGAGAAATCTGTCGCGAGGGAAACTTCTGCTACTGGAAACATAGCGGGAACAGGACGATGGATCATCCGCTGATGCGCAGATCAAGCCACCCCTGCCGATATGGGATCATCAGGCGCGAATTCAGCCCTCCACCCTAACCCAGCGCGCTGACAGCGGCAACCGGTGGAAAGCAGCCTAATTGACAAAAACACTCGAACCGCAGCGATACCCCCGGTGGCGTCATCACACTGAACCCTGGTGCCGCGTGCTGACCTGCTCAAGTTTTTTCAACGATTTGTGATAGAACGAAACCGACCACGAGCCCTGGTCTGGCATCTTGGTTCGAGTCCCAAGCTCGATTATGATGCGCGCGAGAACACTTTCCCCCTTGAGGACACCCGGCCATGGCCACCACGCTGCTTGCCCTGATCGACGATATCGCGTCCGTTCTGGATGACGTTTCCCTGCTGACCAAGGTCGCTGCACGCAAGACCGCTAGTGTGCTTGGCGATGATCTGGCCCTGAATGCTCAACAGGTCACAGGAGTGCGCGCCGATCGCGAGCTGCCGGTGGTCTGGGCGGTGGGCAAGGGGTCGCTGGTGAACAAGGCGATCCTGGTGCCCGCCGCGCTTTTGATCAGCGCGCTCGCGCCCTGGGCCATCCTGCCGCTGCTCATGCTTGGTGGGCTTTATCTGTGCTTCGAGGGGGTCGAGAAGATCGCGCACAGGTTCCTGCATTCGCCGGAGGAAAAGGCCGCGCATCAGGCCGAACTCAGTGCCGCGCTGCGCGACCCGAAGGTCGATCTGGCCAGCCTGGAACAGAAGAAAATCAAGGGCGCCATTCGCACGGATTTTATTCTGTCGGCAGAGATCATTGTCATCACCCTCCGCACGGTGGCGGAGGCCAACTTCCTGTCCCAGGTGCTGGTCCTGATCGGCATTGCCGTGCTGATGACTGTTGGGGTTTATGGGCTGGTTGCGGGGATCGTTAAGCTCGATGACGGCGGTGCCCTGCTGGCCCAGCGCGATGGCGAGACGCTCGGTATCCGCCTGCAACGCGCCTTCGGCCGCTTCATTCTGGCTCTGGCACCCTGGCTAATGAAGCTTCTATCCGTGGCTGGCACCATTGCGATGTTTCTGGTCGGCGGCGGCATCATCGCCCACGGCATCCCCGCTCTGCACAGCCCTATTCACCATTTTGCCGAAATCATGGGCCATCTTCCCGCGCGCGGCGGCATCATGCATTGGCTGACGCCTTTGCTAGTCCATGCGCTCATCGGCATGGCCGCCGGTGCGCTGGTGCTCCTCGGAGTAAATCGGGTTGCGGCCTGGCGCGCACGGCAGACAGCCTGAGATGAAACAAAATCGGACGTTTTCCACCGCGCGCATGCGCATTTACGTCTATAGTAGGCATTGAGTCGGGCAGTTTTTACATTGCCCATATTTATGACAGGCCCCGAGCTGCGCCAGCCTGAGCTGGCCGCGGGCAGCACGCCTCAGGCAAGGGCTTTCGCGACATAGCAAGGAGACAGACCATCATGACGACTGCCCCAGACCAACCTCAGATCGACCCGAACAAAATCATTACCTTTCCTCAGGGCCTGCCGGGGTTCGAGGATGACCACCGCTTCTCGATGTTCCACAGCGAGGGCGAAAAACAAGAGGACAGCAAGCTGTTCTGGCTCGAGTCACTCGACAACCCCGATGTTGGCTTCACTGTCGTGGACCCTACTCTTTACGGGCTAAACTATGTCATTGACCTGACCGACGAGGAGCAGGCACTGCTGCAATCCTCCGATCCTAACCAGATCCTGGTGCTATTGATCCTGGCCAAAAACGAAGAAGGCAAGCCGGGCGAACCGCGCGTGCATGCCAACATCGCCGGGCCCATTCTGATCAATACCGACACCCGCGTCGCGCTGCAGAAGGTACTGACCCGCTCGCGAGTTGAAGTCAACATCGTCGGCGCGAACGCCTCCAACTAGCAGCTGCGGCCGCAACCGCATTGTGCCGGCACAGGGAGGTGCCAATTCCCCACATGCCTCATCATCCCAAAGAATCCGCCTCCCCAAGGAATTCCCGCCAAGCGATGTCTATACCGAAACCCTTTGAGATTTCGGCTCGTTTTGGGTCGGGTGAAAACCACGGGGGACGCCCTGAACACTTCCCTGTAGGCTTCCCGGCGGCGTCCTGCCGCCGAGCCCCCCGTGGCCGTCACCCGACCCAAAACCGGAAATCCGTTTGCGATTGGTATACCAACAGATGCCGCTCCTGGCTGGGCGCCGCCGTGCTCACGCTGAGCGCGACCTCGGTCAGCCTGGCCGCCCCCGAAGACGCCGGCGCGCAGGACGCGACCACCAGCTTAAGCGAACAGACCAGCCAATTGCTTGAGCAATCGCGCGTCGAGGGCGCCGAGATGTGGCGCAAATCGGTCGATGGCGCTGGCGACCTCTGGCAGCGCTCGCGCGACACTGCCACCCAATGGTGGCAAAAATCATCCGATCTCTGGCAACAGGGCACCGACAGCCCGGCGCCACACCAGCGCGAGCACTTCGCCGACCTTTGGTCGGAAGTTCTGCCCCCGATCGAAGACACCCTGACTCTGCAAGAGGCTCAGCGCGACCTGCCGGAACAGGCCTGGTTCGCGCGCGATCAACGCGATGTCGAAAAAGACATCAATGCTCTGCTTGATCAGGCAGTAGCGGCCCTGTCGCTATCGCCCTTGCAGAACGAACGCGCCGAAATCGCCAGCATCCGCGACGAGATTGAAAAATCCCGCGAGAAAATCGCCGAATACCGCCGTGATCGGGTTGCCGCGCCGACGCAATCCATGGTCAAGCGCACGCGCGAGGACTACGACCAGCTAATCAACGCCGAACAGCAGGCCATCGAGGACAGCCAGGCGCGACTGCGGCAGATTCAGCACGACTTCGCCGAGCGCTTGCGTGAGATTGGCCTCGAGCTGACCGACGAGCAGGTTGAGTTCCTACTCGCGACCGTGGTCGGGGACACCATGATCGACCTCGGCATTGTGTTTGACAATGTCAAGATCATTACGGTAGAGCTGGAACGTCTGGTGCGCGAAAGCGGCGAGGATCTGACCAGCGCACGACGCTACTACGGGCTGTACGTGGTGCTGCTGCGGGCGCTGAAGCAGATGCATCTGGAGGTGGAGCAGCGCATCGAGACCGAATACATCCCCCAGATTGATCGCATCCGCCAGCGCGCCCAGGAACTCAGCAAGGAGACGCGCGAATTGCTGCGCACCCAACCGGAGCGCGCCCCGGTGCTTCAAGCCAATCTTGAAGCCCAGCAGATGACCATCAGCGCCGCCGGGCGCTATCGTGATTACCTTGCTGAGCAAGCGCGGCAGGTCCGGCGCGCGCGCGAGGCGCTGGAGCAGGACATTCGCACGGCCTGGAATACCTACGAAACCGTGCGCGTCTCCGGCGAACTGGTCGCCCTGGTGCAATCCAGCCAGCAACTGCTCGACGGGCTGCTGAACCGCCAGGTTCCGCCGCTGCGCCCGTTCGAGAATCTGGAAATGAAGCGCGAGTTCGAGAAGCTGACCGATCAGTTAAGGGCAAGCGAGGGCTGATCGAGAGAGCCAGCGCCTGGTGGTGTTCCACGAATAGCCAGAACCATCAGCCCAGCATCAAACACCCATTAACCTGTCAGAACAATTCGTCGATGACCCGCGGCGCGCTTGAGGCTCGCCCTGCACCAGACCCTGATGCGGAACCAGAAACCGGATCGGGTCCGCCAAGTTTGTCGCGATATTCGACCCGAACCGTCTCGCTGCCGCCGCCGGGCAAGCTCACCACAACCATGCCCTCGGGCTGCTTGATGGTGGCTACCGGGATATCGGCCAGCGCCACGCGCATGAAGTCGACCCACACGCCAAGGGCTGCGGTACCGCCCCACTCCCGGCTGCCCAGAGGACGGTTGTCGTCCATCCCCATCCAGACCACGGTCGCAAGCTCCGGCTGAAAACCAGAAAACCAAGAGTCGCGGGAGTCATTGGTGGTGCCGGTCTTGCCGCCAATATCCGCTCGCCCGAGAACCCGCGCGCGGGTCGCGGTACCCGAGGTCACCACATCTCTGAGAATGGAATCGATATTATAGGCAATGCGCGGATCAACCACCTGCGGCGCAAGAGGCGCATCCGAGGCACCATCGGGAAGCGTACGCGCGCTGCCGTCCGCTGGCGGCTCCAACCAGCACTCTAAGCAGGCGCGCGCAGCATTCGCCTCAAAAAGCAGGTTCCCTTGCACGTCTTCGATCCGCGAAATCAGATAGGGCTCCACTTTATAGCCGCCATTGGCAAACACGCTAAACCCGGTTGCCATTTCGAGCGGCGATACTGCACCCGCCCCCAACGCCATGACAATGTTGTCCGGCATGGACTCGAGCGAAAATCCAAAGCGCTGGATGTAATTGCGTGGCACATCCACTCCCATGCGATTGACCAGATCGATGATCGCCAGGTTGCGCGAGTTGGTCAGTGCTTTGCGGATACGCATAGGACCGAGGAATTTTCCGTCGGAATTCTGCGGTCGCCACATCCCGCGCGCGCCCGGCATCTCAAATGGCTGATCGCGCACAATACTTGCAGGCGTATACCCGTGATCGAATGCAGAGGCATAGACAAAGGGCTTGAAGCTTGAGCCTGGCTGACGCTTGGTATCGACCGCACGATTGAACTTGCTCCACTTAAAGGCATAGCCACCGGAGAGGGCGCGCACCGCGCCATCCTGTGGTGCCATGGCGACCAGCGCGCCACCGACTAAAGGGACCTGGGCCAGGCGCCATTCGCCCTTTTCAGTCAACCGCAGGCGGATCACATCGCCCACCGCCACCGCGTCGCTCACCCGCCGCGGCGCCGGTCCACGCCAGTTCTCGGTCTTGTAGCGTCGCGCCCAGGCGACTTGCTCCCGAGTCAACTGATGCACCTTTCCCTCACCCAGATAGACCTCCGCCTCCTGGGGGCCGACATGGGTGACCACACCGACCGGCAGGCCTGGCACTGGTGGACGCTCCGCCAGGGCCAGATCGAGCTGGCTCCAGGGCAGGGTGGCAGCGCCAGCGATGGTTGCCTCGGGGCCGTGATAGCCATGACGCAGGTTGTACGCCATAAGCCCATCGCGCAGTGCGGTATCGGCGGCCCGCTGCAAGCGCTCATCGACCGTGGTATAGACCTGAAGACCCAGCGAGTAAGCCTGTTTCTCACCGAAGCGCTCGACTACTTCCTGGCGCACCATCTCGGCAATGTAGTTGGCCTCGAACTCGATCTCCGGGCGGTAGTAGGTGGCGGTCAGGGGTTCGGCCAGTGCCTCGCGATAGCGCGGCTCACTGACCAAGCCCAGTTCGCGCATGCGCCTGAGAATGTAGTTGCGCCGCTCAAGCGCCCGCTCAGGATTGCTCAGCGGATTATTGGACGAGGGCGCCTTGGGGAGGCCGGCCAACATGGCCATCTGCGCCAGTGTGAGTTCCGCGAGCGGCTTGCGGTAGTAGAATTCGGCCGCCGCCGAGACGCCATAGGCGCGGTGGCCGAAGAAGATTTTATTCAGATACAGCTCAAGGATTTCTTCTTTGGTGAGCGCTTGTTCGATTTGCATCGCCAGCAGCAACTCGGCGAGCTTGCGGCGAATGGTCTTGTCGCGCGACAGGTAGAAGTTGCGCGCCACCTGCATGGTGATGGTACTGCCGCCCTGGGTCATGGTTCCGGTACGTGCCACGTGCACCGCCGCGCGCAGCAGCCCAACAGCATCCACGCCAACGTGGGCAAAAAAACGCGAATCCTCGGTGGCGATAAAGGCATTGATCAGATTTGACGGCAACTCGCTGAAGGCAACTGCGCGGCGGCGCTGGATGCCAAACTCCGCCATCAGCGAGCCCTCGGCCGAATACACCCGCAAGGGTTCCTCGAAGGCCACATCGGTCAGACCCTCGATGTCGGGCAACTCCGGCAGAGTGACATAGACCACCAGCGCAGCACCGAAGAGACCAAACACGGCAAGATCAAGCGGAATAGCCAGCACTCCAGCCAGCATGCGCCCAAACCACTCGAACACCGCAACCAGGGGATGGGGGCCTGACTTGGGCTTCGCTTTGGATTTCGATTTGGATTTCGATTTGGACGTTGCTTTGGGCGGGGGCGGTGCATTGCCCGCAGCACCTGCCCAGCGCGGGGCCGCACGGCGCTTCGGGGCGTCGCCCGAGCCCTTGCCAGCAGAGCCCGCGCCAGCAGAGGAGGCTTGATCTTTCTTAGTCACGCAGCACCCGACCCGAAGAGGAAAGGTGCCGCCCAGCCGAAAAGTTCCCAGCCCATGTCCCGTCTAGACCTGCCATGTTTTACCCGCACCGAACTGCATCAAAAAAGCGCATATCGCTGACCCAGTGGGACGTCCGGCAGGAGTTCGCAGGCCATCAGCATGCCGTCGGCATGGACCTGCGTACCGCGCGCGTCGACCTCGATGGCCGGCTGCCAAAAATTGTGAATCATATCGATTTTACGCAGCTGACGCACATCGCGCGCCACGCCGATGCGCCGGGCCAAATCCAGTCGCTGCGGCTCACCAGCCTGGAACGCCCATTGAGAGACGAAGGTCATGCAGGTCATGGGCGCGGCAGCACCAGTCACGCCAAACATGGGCGCATATTGCAGCGGCTGCGCATCGGGCACCGAGGCTCCCGCATCTCCCAGGGGGGCCGCAGCAATCAGACCGCCCTTGAGCACCAGACTCGGGCGCACACCAAAGAACGCCGGGCGCCACAGCACCAGATCGGCCAGCTTGCCTACCTCGACCGAGCCGACCTCATGGGCGATGCCATGGTTGATGGCCGGATTGATGCCATACTTGGCGATGTAGCGTTTGATGCGGTAATTGTCATTGTCCTCGCGGTCGATGTCGGCGGCAAAAGGCGGCGGTGCCAGATGACCGCGACGCACTTTCATGGAATGCGCCATCTGCCAGGTGCGGCGGATCAGGTCTCCAATTCGCCCACCGCCTTGGCCACCAGAGGCCACCACGCTGATGGCGCCAAGGTCATGCAGCATCTCCAACGCCCCGACGCGGGTCGCCTGCCCCATCCCTGAGACCGGCGGAGAAAGCACGGAGAGCGGCAGCGCATGGGTCAGCCCCAGGGCCTGTAGCGCCTCCTCCGCCCCGTGATAATCGCGTCCCTGATAATCACGCTGGCCATGCAGAGTGCTGACGCAGCGCTCACCGACGACGGCGAGCAGTTCCGCGACAGTTCCGGCCTCGTTTAAGGTATCTGGCTGCAACAGCAGTTGCACGTCCATCTTATCGACGATCTCGACCGCCCGGGCAATCGCGGCGGGTGCGCAACCCCAGGCGGGATGCAGCATCAGCCCCATGGCACCGGAGCGCACCTGTTCTTCGAGCGGATTGGGCAAACTGCCGCTGCCTTTGGCCAGGATGCCGATATTGACAGGCAGACCCTCGGCGGCTTGCAGCATGCGGCGAATGTTCCAGGGTCCTGGAGTGCTAGGCGCCGCCAGACTCCCGGCACTCGGACCGGTACCGCCGCCAATCAGGGTGGTCACGCCAGCCATGAGCGCGACCTCTGCCTGCGCCGGGCTGATGAAATGGGTCATGGCATCCACGCCACCTGCGGTCAGGATGTGCCCTTCGCCGGCGATGATGTCAGTTCCCGGGCCGATAATGACATCGGCACCAGTTTGGATATTGGGATTACCGGCCTTGCCAATGGCCGCGATACGCCCGTCCTTCAGGCCAATATCGGCCTTGATCACGCCCCAGAAGTCGATCACCAAGGCATTGGTGATGACGGTGTCCATGACCAAGTCCGCCTGACGCTGGCACTGGCCCATGCCATCGCGAATGGACCCGCCGCGCCCGAAACGCACTTCATCGCCGTAATGGGTCAGATCCTCCTCGATCTGAGCGACCAGATTGGTGTCGCCCAGGCGCACACGATCCCCGATGGTCGGACCGTAAAGCGCGGCATATTCGGCTCGGCTGATCTTGCTCATCTTGCGGTCTCCTCGGTATCGGCTCCGGGTTGTCGGCTCCGGGTTCGGTCAGGCACTCTCAGCGCTCGCTTGTGCCGGGTCCACATCAGGCTCCGGCGGTGGCGGATCGATCGGCCCCATCAACTCGCCGCGAAAACCCAGGACTTCGCGGCTTCCGCCATAGGGCAGTAGATCCAGCATACGGCGCTGCCCGGGCTCCAGACGCAAGGTCGTCCCGGATGGAATGGCAAGTCGATAGCCACGCGTGGCCTCGCGATTGAACTCCAGCGCCGGGTTAGCCTCGGCGATATGGTAGTGCGAACCAAGCTCGACCGCGCAATCACCGTTGTTAGCCACCTCAATGGTCAGCACAGACTGGCCGGAATTAAGCTCGATGTCATCGGGAGCGAACAGAATTTCGCCCGGAACGATGCTGTCGGAAATCATGCGGTCGGACATCATGCGCTTGCCTCTGTTGCTTGCAACGCGGTTGGGTCAGTCTCGGGCTCGGCCGGAATGGATTGAAGCCAGAGCCCATGCAGGGGTTCGAGCCAAAGTCGGCTCAACCCGGCTGACCTGTGCCAGGATCTAGGGCGCCGGAATCTGAAGTGCCGGAATCTGAAGTGCCGGAATCTGAAGTACTGGGATTCGAAGCGATAGGACTCGGCACACAAATCAGCCGCACGCCATCGGGAAAAGTGACTTCGACCTTCACCTCTGTGAGCATCTCGGCAATACCTTCCATGACATCGTCCCGGCTGAGCAAATTGCGGCTCGCGCTAATCACCTCCTCCGGGCTTTGCCCGTCGCGGGCGCCCTCAAGGATGGCGCAACTGATCAGGGCGACGGCTTCGGGATAGTTCAGTTTAACGCCACGGTCCTTGCGCCGCTCGGCTAACAGGCCAGCGGTAAACAGCAGCAGTTTGTCTTTGTCCTGCGGTGTCAGTTCCATGGTTCGGTTGCTCCTCCCGGCAGGGATTGCAGCGGTTTCGCCGCGCGGATCATCCGGCAGCGCAGGCGCAGACTGGCGCAGAGCGGGACGAAAATCAATACCCGCCAAACTTAAGCCCTGTGCGCGCTCTGCGAATCGGCCGCGACTTTCCTGACGCCTTGGGTTAATCTCAATCGATGAATCAGGTACAACTGGAACACCGACCCGTGTCGAGCGACAAGCAGTTCAACACCATTATCATCGGCGCCGGCCCCGCTGGCGAGGGCGCAGCCATGAAGCTGACCAAGGCCGGTCAGCAGGTGGCCGTGGTCGATGCCCTGCCCCGCGTCGGCGGCGGCTGCACCCACTGGGGCACTATCCCCAGCAAGGCGCTGCGCCATTCTATCCAGATGCTGGCGGATTATCGCCGCAATCCGCTCTTCGCGCATAGCAGCGGCCTGATCGACATCGATTTTCCTCAACTGCTGCAAGCGGCCGATGCCGTGATTGAGGATCAGGTGCGCACCCGCAACCGCTATTATCAGCGCAATCGCGTCGAGATTATCTCCGGCGAGGCCAGTTTTCTCGACCCTCACCGCATCGCCGTGCGCCGCCCGGATGGGG
This sequence comes from Thiorhodovibrio frisius, assembly GCF_033954835.1. Taxonomy (NCBI): domain Bacteria; kingdom Pseudomonadati; phylum Pseudomonadota; class Gammaproteobacteria; order Chromatiales; family Chromatiaceae; genus Thiorhodovibrio; species Thiorhodovibrio frisius. Next base: position 1,324,492 of record NZ_CP121471.1, on the reverse strand, counting down.
CGATCGACCAGCTTAGCGCAGAGAGCTTTGTCATCGCCACGGGTTCGCGCCCCTATCATCAGCCGGATGTTGACTTCTCCAACCCACGGGTGCTCGACAGCGATTCCATTCTCCAGCTCAAGCACACCCCCCGCTCGGTGACCATCTATGGCGCCGGGGTGATCGGCTGCGAATATGCGTCCATCATGGGCTATCTGGACGTAAAAGTGAACCTGGTCAACACCCGCGACCGGCTGCTTTCGTTTCTCGATGACGAAATCACCGACGCGCTCGGCTACCACCTGCGCGAGCAGGGCGTGGTAATCCGCCACGACGAAAGCTGCGACCGGGTCGAGCCAGACGGCGACGGCGTGGTACTGCATTGCCATTCGGGCAAAAAGCTCAAGACCGAGGTTCTGCTCTGGGCCAACGGCCGCACCGGCAACACCGACCGCCTCGGTCTCGAGGCCATCGGCCTCACGCCTAACGCGCGCGGCCAGCTTGAGGTCAACGAAAGCTACCAGACCGCCCTGCCCCACATCTACGCCGCCGGCGACGTGGTTGGCCCGCCAGCCCTGGCCAGCGCCAGCTACGATCAGGGGCGCTTTGTCGGCGCGCACATCGCCGACGGGCGCTGCGACTGGTCGCTGATCGACGAATTCCCCACTGGCATCTACACGGTCCCCGAGATCAGCTCAGTCGGGCGCACCGAACGCGAACTCACCAATGCCCAGGTACCCTACGAAGTCGGCCAGGCCAGTTTCAAAAGCATTGCCCGCGCCCAAATCACCGGTCACACCGTCGGCATGCTGAAACTACTGTTTCATCGCGAAACACTCGAAATCCTCGGCATCCATTGCTTCGGCGAACAGGCATCAGAAATTGTCCACATCGGCCAGGCCATCATGTCCCAGCCCGGCCCTGCCAACAACATTCAATACTTCACCGAGACCACCTTCAACTACCCGACCATGGCCGAGGCCTACCGGGTTGCAGCACTCAATGGCTTAAATCGCCTGTTTTGATCATTTGCGCTTTACCGTGAAACAACGGGCTTCATCCGCCGGGGTGGCCGTGACCATGAGCGTTTGGGTGAAACCGCCGCTTCATTCTCGGGGGCGGCCGGGACCATGAGCACGAGTTATCGTCCAATCAACAGATGGATCGTTTCTCTCTGGAATTGACTGGCGAGCTACTGCGCGACGCCAACCCCGAGCAGGCCGCCGCAGCGCTCGCCAAACTGCTGCGGCTCGCGCCCGATCAGGCCGCCGCGCTCTTGCGCGGCCAACCGCGCCGCGTCGGCGGCGTCTTGCCCGGCGAACGGGCGCAGAAAATTCGCCACTATCTCGAGCAGGCGGGCATCGGCTGCCGGCTCGAACCGGCGGCGCTCGCGACAACATCAGCCACCGCTGCCTTTTCCCGACCGTCAAATTTCGGTGTTGAGCGCCCCAGCATTCAGTGCCCCAAATGCGGTCAATCCCAGCCACCCGGTGACATCTGCCAACACTGCGGCATCGTCTTTGACAAATACCAGGCCGCCGAGCGGCGCCGAGAACGCGCTGCCAGTGCCCCGCCGCGACCAGCCGCCGAGACCGAGCGCCTGCCCTATCGTCTCCTCACCCAGCTCGCCTTGCTCCTGTTTCTGAGCAGCCTGGCGGTCGCGCTCTGGAGCCATTGGCGCAAAGACCAATTCCCGCCGCCGGATTTTTATGATCTCACCCGCCTTGAGGAGCCCCGACAGACGCCGACCGCGCTTGAGCCCTTTGCGGTCGAGGCCGAGGACATCCGTTACCGCATCGAGCCGCTGTTCGACTACGAACTCAATGGCGTGGTCGTCAGCCTGCACGACAGCGACGCCTTCATCGATGTCTATCATTTCAAAGACTGGAAGGACTTTCTGAACATCCGCGATCTCTGCGTCGTCTGGGGCGAGAATGTCGCCAGCGGCGCCTTCCGCGACATGCACTACAAGAATTCGACCTGGACCTGCTGGATCTCGACCCGCGACCCCATCGCCGCTGACCGCTTTCACTGGCAACAGTTGAGCAACAACCATGTGCTCGCCCACGAACCGCATTTGTACCAGGCCATCAAATCCGCCGAGATCGGCGACCAGATCAACTTTTCCGGCCAGCTCGCGCGCTACTCCCACGACGGCGGCTTCAGCCGTGGCACCAGCATCAGCCGCACGGATACCGGCAATGGCGCCTGCGAAACGATCTACATCCGCGACTTTCGCATCGTCAAAAAATCCAATCCCGGCTGGCGCCTGACCTATCGCCTGAGCACCGGCCTAACCTGGATCGCACTGATCGCATTCACAGTGCTTTTCTTCATCTCTCCTTATCGGCCTCACCGCTAAGCTGCAACCCCACCCTGAGCGCGGCGGCAGCCAGCGGCATGACCGGCTAAAACCCCATGTCCCACTGCGGGGCAATTTCGATACGAGAAATGCAGGTATCGCTGTATTTCGACCCCATGTCGGCCTTCAGGATACGAATCTCCATCCAGTCGATCACCTTGGGCGGCTGGCCCTCGGGTGAAATTTCGAACACCTGAGGACTGTTCATCTCCAGGTAGGGCACATCCATTGGCTTCCACGACTGCTTCAGAGACGAGGCATCGTAGAAATGCTTACCGAAAACAAGCCGGTATTCCGAGCCATCTGAAAGAGTCAAATGCGCCTCTCTAAGCCGGGAATTTTTGGTGTAAAGATCAAGCGACTTCTCGTAGCCAGGCGATATGTTGAGCAGCGCCAGGGGTTGCGGCGCAGCAAAGTCAAGACGGATCGTCTGCCCGACGCCAACGCCCGCAGCCCCCTCGCACCAGGCAGTCGTCGAATTGCCCCAATACTCGCCCGGCGCAACATCGGGCGCCGCATCAATGGCGTTTGCCGGCGCATACTCGGGGCTGTTTTCAAGCGTCGAGCTCGCGGATGCCGTCGCAGCACGCGCGAGGTCGGTCTTTTGCATATCGCAAGCCAGATTCTGCTCACAAGACTGCCCATTGATCACAGTCGCTGCCTGCGCGAACACCGGTATCACTGTGCTCGTCGCGAGCAACAAGACTGTTAGAAATACCTGTCGTTTTGTGGTCATCCTCATGATATCGCTCATCTTATCCTCAAGTCCTATCAGGGTTGGTGAATACCGTGTTTCTATGCGGCAGGCTTCAACACGGCCAGAAGCGCGTGCTCGAGCGTGTTGAAATTCAGCGGCTTGGAGAGGTAATAAGCAAAGCCGGCCGCCAGTCCCTGCTCGACACCTTCCAGCATGGCATCCGCGCTAATGGCAAAGATGACCAGCAAAAAGCCAACAGCGACGGCACGATAAATAGAGACATTAGCCTTGCGGTCGGTTGCAGTGGGAGACATTAAGGAATTGTGCGCAGTGAAAGACCCTGCATAGTCTACGTGTTATCCACCATCACAGCATCTACCGTCGGGCTGCGGCAGAAGCGTCAATTCCCTGCCAGCGCGAGATCAACTGGTCAACTGCCTCAAAACGGCAGCTGGCGATGGCATCGGCCAGGGCGCGGTAATCCGCCGGGGGAAGCCTTTGGCTCAGGACCGAGCGGGCGGCGCGAAAGTCATCTTCGATGCTCACGTCGTTGCGCGCGGCCTTGGCGGCCAGGGTTTCGAGTAGCGCCGCCAGGTCGAGCGGTTCGCCATTGTCCGCCCTAATCTCCGCGCTGGTGCTCGCGGCCGCGTTGACCTGGGCGGCACTGCGACCGCCCAACTGTTCGGCGATTGTCGCCATCAGTCGCCAGACGTCGATGGGCTTGCTGATGTAAGCATTCATGCCGGCCCCGAGCACCCGCGCGATGTCCTCGGGCCGGGCGTGGGCCGTCACGCCGATAATGGGCAGCGCATCGCCACCAGGCAGGGCGCGCACGCGAGCGGTCGCGCCATAGCCGTCGAGATTGGGCATCTGCACATCCATCAGCACCAGGTCGAAGGCGTCACAGCCGTCGCGTTCCAGCCGTTCGACCGCCTGCAGGCCATCCTCGGCGATGCTGACATTGAGACCCTCGCGTTCGAGCAAGGCGCGGGCAACCTCACGATTGACCTCATTGTCCTCCACCACCAGTACCCGGCGCCCGACCAGGCTGGCGCTGTTTTCCGCTGCCAAGCCCCCGGCGCCAGCCTTGGCAGCAGCCTGAACCTTGGCGCGCGCGAAGCTCAGCCTGATACTGAACCGAGTCCCAACGCCAACCTCACTCTCCACCTGGATGTCCCCACCCATCAGGTCGACCAGACGTTTGCAGATGGACAACCCAAGACCCGTGCCGCCGTAGCGACGGGTGGTGGACGTGTCGGCCTGCTGGAAGGGTTCGAACAGACGCGCGACCATCGCCGAGTCCATACCAATGCCGGTGTCGCTGACGATAAATTCCAGCGCTACCCGCCCAGCACCCTTGCCGCTGATGTCTGCGGTCTGCCGCACCTCAACGCGTACTTCGCCGCCTTCGGTGAACTTGACGCCATTGCCGGCCAGGTTGGTGAGTATCTGACTCAGGCGCAGTGAATCACCGACGAACTGATCGGGCAGGTCATGCCCGCGCGCGACACGAAAATCCAACCCTTTGTCGCGCGCCTGTTGGCCAACAACTGCGCTCAGGTTCTCCAACAGCTCGCTCAATGCAAAGGGCACCTGCTCCAGGCGCAGCTGGTTGGCCTCAACCTTCGACAGGTCAAGAATGTCATTGAGCAGCCCGAGCAGGTTGTGCGCCGCAGTCTGAGCCTTGTCCAGATAGCCGCGCAGGCGCAAGTCGAGATCGGACTGCAGCGCCAGGTGCAGCATGCCGAGAATGGCGTTCATCGGCGTGCGGATTTCGTGGCTCATGTTGGCGAGGAAGTCACTCTTGGCACGGCTGGCGGCCTCCGCCGCCTGCTTAGCCTGGTGCAGGTCGGCCATCACCCGCTCACGCTCAGTGATGTCGGTAAACGACCACAGCCGCGCGCGCTGGCCGCCGATCTCAAGCGGGCGGCTGTAACGCGAGAACACCCGTCCATCGCGAAAAACCAGCGTATCCACCGCTTCGTCGTCACTGGCATAGAGCTCGCGCACGCGCGTGAGGAAACCCTCGGGGTCGACAAGTTGCTGCTTGACCCGGCTAAGCAGCGTGTCGTCACCGCCGCTCGGCACAAGCCAGTCGTCCGGGATATCCCAAAGCTGCTGGAAGCGCCGATTGACAGACAGCAGACGGCCATCGGCGCCGCTCACCAGCACGCCGTTCTCGGTCGCATCCAGGGTGTTGCGCAGCAGCGTCTCGCTGCGGCCCAGCACCTGCTCGGCCAAGCGCCGGCGTTGCACCTGGCGTCTCAGGCTGAGGTTCCACAGCAGCACTAGGCCGAGCACCAGCGCCGCAGCGGCGGCCAGCCGCCAAATCAGCCCATAATCCATCGGCGACGACGGTACTTCCCGCATCCAGCGGCTCTGGATGGCATCGCGCTCGGCGGCAGGAATCGCGGCCATGGCGGTATCCAGGATGTCGATCAAGGGTGCCCAGTCCGGACGCGTGGCCATCGCCAGGCGATAGCTGTAGGGTGTCCCGCCGGCGACGCGAATCTGAAACAGTTTCTCATGCGCGACGGCCTGACTGATAGCAAACAGGTTGCCCACCAGCGCATCGCCCTGCCCTTCGGCCAGGGCGCGCACGGCACCATAGGCATCACGCACCCGCAACAGCCGGATGTCAGGATAGTCGCGTTGCAGCCATTCCTGGGTGGCATGACCGTCGATGATGATCACCCGCTGACCATTGAGCGCGTCGAGCCGATTGATCAACGGCGTCTCCACACGCGCGAAGATCGCCACCGGAAAATCCAGATAAGGCACCGTGAACACAAATCGCTTCTCCCGCTCTGCGGTCGGCGCCATCGCCGGCAGCAGATCAAGACGGCCCCGCGCGAGCCCGTCCATGGCCTGCGGCCAGTCGGCCACCGCCACCGGCTCGAAGCGCACGCCGAGCAGCTCGCCGATGCGCGCGAGATAATCGGGCGCGATGCCGGCGGGCTGGTCATCGCGGTCATAGAAGCCGATCGGCGCCCAGTCGCGACTGACGGCGAAGCGAATGGTCGGATGCGCCCGCAGCCAGGCGCGCGCCTCAGACGACAACGCCAAAGCCGGCCCCCGCAGCGCGCGCGTCTCCCCCAGCCAGCGTTGGTAAATGCGCGCGCGCTGGTCGTCGGGAATGGCACGCAGGGCCTTGTTGAGGATGCCGACCAGCTCGGGCCAATCGTCGCGGATGGACATCAGCACCGGGTGCTCGCTGCCGGCCAGGGTGCCGGTGGGCCCGAACGCCAGCGCGCTGTTTTGCCGCCGCCACCATTCGAGATCGATCGCCCCAATCAGCACATCGACCTCCCCACTGATAAGCGCTGTGGCCATGGCGCGATTGCTGGCCAGGGGCACGAGGGCGGCGTCTGGCACCTCACCCAGCAGTTGCTCGACCTTCTTCATGCCGGCCAGGTAGCCCACCCGCAGACCGTCCAGCTGCTCGACACGGGTGATCGGCGGATCATCGGCGCAGCGGTAGAAGCTGAAAAACCCGTGGTAGAGCGGATCGGTATAGAGAAAATGCGCATCCCAGGCGGGATTGGGCGCGGAACTGGCCAGCCCGTCGATCTCGTGCGCAATGGCTTGGTCGGTGACCGCCCGCCAGTCGCGCTCCACATGCAGCTTCAGGCGCCCGCTCAAGGGAACATTGAGCAGACGCAGAAAATCCACCACCAGGCCGGACTGGCGTCCATTCGGGCCGATAATGATATCGGGCAGAAACTGGTCGCTAATGCCGAGCAGGATCTCGGGATGCGCGTCCAACCAGGCGCGCTCAGCTGCGGTCAGCTCCAGGTCGGCCAGCACTGGGAGGGCAAAGTCGCCCGGCGCCGGCTGATCCAGAACCCCCATCCAGCGCTCGCGAATGGCCGCATGCTCGGCGGCGCCGATGCTCGCAAGTCCGAGATTGAGCATTTCCACAAGCTCCGGCCAGTCCTTGCGCACGGCGGCGGCCACCTCGTAATCCCCTCCGTCAAGGATGCCGACCATGCCGAAACCGACCAGGGTGTTCTCGCGTCGCCACCAGTCGAAGGTGCCATCGGCCACCAGAAAGTCCACCTCGCCGGCGATCAGCGCCGCAGCCATGTCCTCATTGCTGTCATAGCGCACCACCTCGATCTCGTCCGGATGCGCACCGACCAGGCCATTGATGTGCTTCAACCCGCGAAATACGCCAACCCGCCGACCGAAGAGCGCGCTGATGCGGTTGCTCGCCAGACGTTCGCCATCGCGCGCGAAGATGTAGACCTGGGTCTTCACGATGGTATCGGTCAGCAGGAAGTGCTCGCGCCAGAATGGCAGGCGCGCGACCGTTAACAGGCCATCGAGCTCGCCAGTCAGCGCCTGCTCGGTGATCCCGGCCCAGGCCGGCTCGCCCCTGACCTGGATATTGCTGCCGAGGCGCTGATTGAGCAGATGGAGTATATCCATCATCAAGCCGATCAGCCGCCCGTCCGGGGCGCGCATCACCGCCGGTGGAAACTGGTCCGAGCTGCCCAGGATGATCTGCGGATGGGCATCGAGCCAGGCGCGCTGCTCGGGGCTCAAGGCGACACTCGGCTCGGCGCGCGATGCAGCGCCAGACCCACTGTCCGACCGGGCGCGCGACCTTGCATTGGAATTGGCATTCGAACCGACATTCGCATCGGCATTCGCGTCGGCATTCGCGTCGGCCTGCAACAAGGCCCTGGCTTTCTCGGGCGCGTCAGATGCCGTTTCCTGATCAGCGCCTACCGCAGCCCCCATCGCCGTGACGGGCGCGGCCATCACCACCCAGAGGAGCGCCAGCCAAAGCAGCCCGGGGAGTACGCGGATGTGAACAGAAGCCCTGCTCTTACCCCCGGACATAGACTTGACTCAGGGTGTCGATTTCGTCCTGATGATCGGCATTGGCCAATGCGATCTGGCGGAAGTCCTCCTCGTGCACGAGAAACGCATCCGTCACGCGCGGGTCGAAATGCGTCCCGCGCCCTTCGAGAATCATCTCCACCGCACGCGCGTGTGGGAAGGGCGGCTTATAGACGCGGCGACTGATGAGCGCGTCATACACATCGGCCAGCGCCATCAGCCGAGCGGACAGCGGAATGGCATCCCCGGCCTGTCCCTGCGGATAGCCGGCGCCATCCCAGCGTTCATGATGGCAATGGGCAATCTCCTTGGCGAAGCGCAAAAAATGGCATTCCTCGTTGCCCATCGCGTCCTCGGCCACCGCCAGCGCCTGCATGCCGAGTGTGAGGTGAGACTTCATGACTTCGAACTCTTCTTCGGTCAGGCGCCCGGGCTTGAGCAGAATGGCATCCGGGATGCCGACCTTGCCAATATCATGCAGCGGCGCGGATTTATAGAGCATTTCGATATCCCCGTCCGCCAGCGCGAAGGGCTCGCGCAGGTGCTCGGCCAACACCCGAACATAATTCTGGGTGCGGCGAATATGGCCGCCGGTTTCGTTATCGCGGGTTTCGGCCAAGCTGGCCAGGGCATGAATGGTCACATCCTGGGTCAGGGCCAGCTCACGGGTGCGCTCGCGCACTTTCTGCTCGAGGATTTGATTTTGGTTGGCCAACTCCCGCCGCGCCAGGGCCAGCGACAGATGAGTCTCGACCCGCGCACGCACTTCCCGAATCTCGAACGGCTTGGTCATGTAGTCCACGGCGCCGACTTGAAAGCCGCGCGTTTTGCTGCCGATCTCGGTGAGCGCGGTGAGAAAAATCACCGGGATGTCAGCCGTCGTCGCATCGGCCTTGAGCCGCTCGCACACCGCATAGCCATTCATGCCCGGCATCATGATGTCGAGCAAAATCAAATCCGGCGGCGCGCCATCGGCGATGGCGGTGGCGACGGCCTCAAGCGCAGCAGGGCCGTCCATGGCCACCATCAGCTCATAGTCATGGCCGAGGGTATCCATCAGCACGTCGATGTTGGCCTCGGTGTCATCGACGGCGAGGATAGTACAGTGGGAGATGGCAGCCATGTTGCTGGTGACCGATAACGCAATGATTAAAGGTCAGTGTATCCCTTGCAGCCCCAATTGACCAAAAATCGAAAGGTGTCCGCTCCCCCGGCCATTTTTGCTCAGCCTTCTCATCCCTTGGCGTTCCTGACAGACCCGGGATAGAATCCATGCAAATCCTCTGTGTGCTCAGCCTTGAATTCGACTTTATGTGTTTTTTTTCAAAAGGCGTTGGCATGAGAGCGCTGACGCGAGGGAGTTCCCGCCATGTCCAATCCGCCATCCATTCTGGTTGTTGATGATCAGGTCGACAATCTCAAGCTGCTGTTCAGTGCGCTAAAGCCCGATTATCGCGTGCGGGTGGCAAACTCAGGCGCCGAAGCCTTGGATCTGTTGCGCAGCTTCCCTGCGCCAGATCTGTTTCTGCTCGACATCATGATGCCGGAAATGGATGGCTATGCGCTGTGCCAGCGACTTAAAACCATCCCGGCTGCCAGCGAAACACCAGTCATTTTTCTCACCGCACGCGATCGGCCCGAGGATGAGGAACGCGGGTTCGAGGTCGGCGCGGTGGATTATGTCACCAAGCCAGTGAATCCGCGCCTGGTGCGGGCGCGCATCAAGGCACAACTTGCACTGGCCGCTCAGCTCAGGCAGGCACGGCGGGCGGTGCAGGCGAGCAACAAGCTGGTGGCACGGGTGGCCCGCGAACGCGACGACCAGCAAACCCAAAATGCCAGTTTGGCGCGGGAGATCGCCGAGCGCGAGAAAGCCGAGGCGGCGCTGCGCGAAAGCCAGGCCCGCTTCGCACGGTTGACCTCCCAACTGGCCGACCGGCTGTTTTTCTTCACCAACGCGCCCGCTGGCGAGCTGCTGTTCGTCACCGAGGGCTTCAAGCGGCTGCTCGGTGGCCTGACGCCCGAGGATGCCATTGGTCTGTCCTGGCGCAATCTGGCCGAGTGGTCGCCGGAGTCACTGGCCAATGTGATTGATGAAAGCCGTCGCTGGCTCCGCCTGGGGCGCGAGAAAGCCCGCTTTGAGCTGTGTTTTCGCCATCCCGATGATGACTGGCGGCGGCTGGAGATTCATGCCTATCGGATTTTCGATCAAGAGCGCGAGCAGGAACTGATCGAAGGCATCGCGCTCGATGTGACCGAACAACGTGCCTTGGATGCGCGTTTGCGCACCCTGGCGCGCGCGGTGGAGCAGGCGCCGGTCACCATCACGATGACGGACCTCAATGGCGACATTCTCTATGTCAACCCGCATTTCACCCGGCTCTCGGGTTTCAGCCAGGAGGAGGTCCGGGGCGAGAATTCGCGCCTGTTGAAATCCGGCAAACATGACGATGACTTCTACCGAGCGATGTGGGATACCCTGCTGCGTGGCGAGACCTGGCGCGGGGAACTGATCAACAAAAACAAGCAAGGCCAGCTCTATTGGGTGGAAGCCGCCATTTCCCCGGTATTCGACGAACAGGGGGAGGTGCAAAACTATGTGGCGGTCAAGCAGGACATCAAGGATCGCAAGGAACTCGAAAGCATCAAGGAGGATGTCGAGCGCATCATGCGCCATGATCTGAAAACACCGCTCAATGTCGTGATCAATGTGCCGGATCTCCTGTTAATGGACGACAGCCTGAGCGGTGAGTTCCGCGAGGATATCGAACTCATCCGCGAATCCGGCAGGCGCATGCTCGAGATGATCGAGCTGTCCCTGGATCTGTTCAAAATGGAGACTGGGCAACTCCGTGTGAGTGCAAATCCCATCGATTTGATGCCCATCGTCAAGGATGTCTGTGCCTCGGTGGCACAACCGCTCACGCGCAAGCAACTCAGGCTTACGATGCTGCGCAACGACCAACCCCTGCCGGTGGAGATCGCGACCGCGGGTGAACGCCGCCCGGTCATGGTGCCCGCCAACGCTCGGCTGTTAGCTTCCATGCTTGGCAACTTGCTCACCAATGCCGTTGAGGCCTCGCCGCCCGGCGAGACCATTCATCTCGCGATCCAGGAGCATGACGGCGTCGAGCTACAGCTGTGCAACCGGGGCGCGGTACCGGCTGCGATGCGCCCGTGCTTTTTCGAGAAATACCGCACCCACGGCAAGACCAGTGGCACCGGTCTCGGCACCTATTCGGCCAAGCTGATGGCCGACACCATGGGATTTGAGCTAACCATGACCACTTCGGATGTGGAGGATCGCACCTGCCTGCTTCTGCGCATACCGCCCGTGGCGACGGCTGAGTAACACGCAGTGCGGCGAGAGGACGCAGCCATGGAGATGATGCCGGCGATCTGGCATTTCTGGTTCGCGTATCTTCTCCCCCTGCTGACCGGCCTGCTTTTGCTCCTCGGCAATGGGCAGGTGACGGCCGCCTCCGACGCCGTCGCCTTGAGCGCCGAGCAGCGGGCCTGGCTCGATGCCCATCCGGACATCGTGCTGGGCATGACCGACCAATGGCCGCCGGGACTGATTCGCGCCGAGGATGGACGCCTGTCCGGAATCATGGTGGACGTGCTGGAGCGGCTCAATCAACGTCTCGGCAGCAAGATTCGCCTGCGGGTGGATTCCCGCTGGCCGACGCTGATCGCACAGGCGCGCGCGGGGGAGATTGATGGCTTGCTGGCCGTCGGGCGATTGCCGATCTGGGATGATCAGTTCCTGCTGACGGATGAGTATTTTTCGACCTACCTGTATCTCTACACGCGCAACGGTGACAGGCTGCCGGGGACGAATGTGGCGGCGCTTGAAGGCTTGCGGGTGGGCAGCCTGGAAGGCCATCAACAGATCCGCAGCGTGCTCGAACCCCTGGCCGGGCGCATCGACGCGCGCGAATTTGCCTCGCACGAAGCCATGGCTGCCGCCTTGCTCGACGGGCAGCTCGATGTGGTGGTCGATGCCGGCGTGTTCGACTGGTGGCGGCGACAAAAATTCCTGACGGGTTTTCGCATCGCCGCCGTGCTCGAGGGCAGTGAATACCAACTCGCCATGGCCATTCGCAAGGACTGGGCGCCGCTGGTGGAGATGCTCAACCAGGGGCTGGCCAGCATCGGCGAGTCGGAATGGAACCGCATCTACACCCGCTGGGCCGGTGACTTGCCCCGAACGACGGAGCCCCTGGCGCGCCTGGCATTGAGCGCTGAAGAACGCCGCTGGCTGGCCGAGCACCAGGTCATTCGCTATGGCATCGGCGAGTGGGCGCCGATCGAGTATCTGGATGCGGACGGGCAGCCCGCCGGCATCGCCCCGGATTTCGTGCGCCGCATCGCCGAGCTGCTCGGCGTGCGCTTCGAGCCACATGCTTTCGGGCTGTGGCCAGACGCGGTGGAGGCACTCGCCCAAGGGGAACTGGATCTGCTCCCGGCGGCCATGGCCACGGCGCAACGACGCGAGCGCGGCTTGCATTTCACCACGCCCTATCTCCGCTTTCCGGTGGCCATCTTCGCGCCCGTGGAAACGCCCCTGATCGACAGCCTGGAGCGCCTCGCCGGCCAGCGGGTGCTGGTGGTCGAAGGCTATGCCACCGAGGAGTGGCTGCGCAGCGATCATCCCGACATCGACCTGGTGCTGGCCCCGGATGTGCGCGCCGCCGTGCGCCAACTGGCCCAGGGTGAGGCCGATGCCCTGGTCGGCAACCTGTTCGCGGTCAGCCAGGCGATCGCCCACGAGCGGCTGTTTCAACTGCGCGTCGCCGGCGAAACAGCTTATGAATATCAACTCGCGATGGCGGCGCGCCCGGATTGGTCCATCCTGAGCGGCATTTTGGAGCGCGCCCTCGCTGCCATCCCCGCCGGCGAGCGCGAAGCCATTCAAAGCCGTTGGCTCGGTGAGCCGCCGCGCGCGCGCATCGACTACCGGTTGCTCTGGCAAGGTATCTTGGTGGCCACCCTGGTGATCGTGGTGATCCTGGCGTGGAATCTCAGCCTGGCGCGCCAAGTCCAGCGCCGCCGGCGCGCCGAGCAGCGCCTCGCCCAGAGCGAGCAGCGTTATCGCGGCATGGTCGAATCGGCACGCTCGGTCGTGCAGTTCTACGCGCTCGACGTCCAGGGCGAGGTGATTGACGCCGGCGCCGGCTCACGCGAGCTGTTTGGCCGCGAGGAAGCGGAACTGGTGGGCCTGAACTGGCGCGACATCGCCGCCTGGACGCCCGACACCCTGGAGCGCGGGCAGCGCGCCATCGCCACCTGCTGGCTTGGTCAGTCGCCCGGGCCGGTGGCGCTGAAGTACCACCTCGGTGAGGAGCCGCGCTATCTGCTGAGCTTTCCACACCCGGTCAAGGATGAAAACAACCGCGTGCTGCGCATCGAGGGGCTCAATGTCAATCTCACCGAGCGCTTGCGCCTGGAAGAAGAACTGCGCGAGATGGAAGACAACTTCCGCAGCCTGTTCGAGTTCTCCCCGCTGCCCACCTTGATTTCCAGCGGCGCCGACGAGCGCGTGCTCATGGTCAATCAGCGCTTTCGCGAGCTGCTCGGCTACGAGATCGATGACATTCCCGATGTCGAGCACTGGTGGCTCAAGGCCTATCCGGAGCCAAGCTATCGTGCGCAGGTCAAGATGGAATGGCAACAAAACATGCAGCGCGCCATGGCCAGCCAAAGCGCCCTCGAGCCGGTGGAAGCCCGGATCCGCTGCGGCGATGGGCAAACCCGCATCTTCATCGCCCACGCCACCACCTTGCGCCAACGCCATCTGGTGATGTTCATCGATGTGACCGAACAGCGCGCCGCGCAGGAAGCCGCCGAGGCCGCCAATCGCGCCAAAAGCGAATTCCTCGCCAACATGAGCCACGAAATCCGCACGCCCATGAACGCCATTCTTGGCATGCAGCATCTGTGCCTGGAAACCGAGCTCGACGAACGCCAGCGCCAGTATCTGACCAAGGCGCAAACTGCCGCCCAGGCGCTGCTCGGCTTGCTCAATGACATCCTTGATCTGTCCAAGATCGAGGCCGGGCAGTTGCATCTCGAGGCCCGGCCCTTCGCCCTGTCGCAGGTGTTCGATCAACTGCTCGATATCGTCGGTCGCCAGGCCGAGGACAAGGGCCTGGAATTCCTCCTCGATTGCGCGCCCGAGGTGCCCGATGCCCTGCATGGCGACGCCTTGCGCCTCGGGCAGGTGTTACTCAATCTGGCCAACAACGCGGTGAAATTCACCGCGCAAGGCAGTGTTCGCATCGAGGCGCGGTTGCTGCAACGCCTGCCGGCGCAAGGCAGCGCGACGCGGGAGCGCGTGCAGCTGGAATTTCTCGTGTGCGATACCGGCATCGGCCTGCAGGAAAAAGACATCGCCAAGCTGTTCCAGCCCTTCCAGCAAGCCGACGGCTCCATCACCCGCCGCTATGGCGGCACCGGGCTGGGTCTGTCGATCTGCAAACGTCTGGTGACCATGATGGGCGGCAACATTGGCGTCGACAGTCGCCCGGGAGAAGGCAGCACTTTCTGGTTTACCCTGTGGAGCCAGTGCGCGCTGCCCGGGGAGCGCGTCGGCGAGGAGCGCTCAAAAGCCCTGACCCAACCGCCAGCGGAACTGGCTGGACGACGGGTGCTGCTGGTTGAGGACAACGCGGTCAACCGCGAGGTGGCGCGCGCCATGCTCGAGCAAGCCGGCATCATGGTCAGCGAGGCCGAGCACGGCGCCGCGGCCCTTGTCCTGTTAGGCGACCAGGGTTGCGCCGCCTTCGACCTGGTGCTGATGGATTTGCAAATGCCCGAGTTGGACGGCCTGAAAGCCAGTCGGCGCATCCGTGTTCTGCCCGGGGGCGCCGATCTGCCCATCATTGGGCTGACTGCCCATGTGCGCGATGAAGATATTCGCTGCACCCGGGAGGCGGGCATGACCGCCCATTTGGGCAAACCGCTCGATGTGACACGGCTCTATGGACTGCTGGCCGAGCAGCTCGGCGTGACCCTGAATGGGCGCGCGGCGGACGAAACCGAACACCTTCTGGAGGCCACCACCCTGCCGGCGATTCCCGGGCTCGACCCCGTCGCCCTAAAGACTGCGCTCGGGCCATCGTTGTCGCTGTGGCCGAAGTTCCTCAGGCTGTTCGGTGACACTCAGGCCGCGAGTCTGGCGCGCATCGATGCCGCGCTGGCACAAGGCGACTTCGTGGTCGCCGAGCGCGAAGCGCACAGCCTCGCCAGCGCCGCCGCCAATCTGGGTTTGGTCGCGATTCGCACCGCCGGTCGGACATTGGAAGACCTGCTAAGAGACAGCCCCCAAGCCAGCCCCCAAGCAGGCGCCGAAGTCAGTGCCGAGATCGCCGCGGCACGCACCCAGCTCGCCGCGCGGCTGGAACCGGCTTTGGCCGCCATCGCCGCCTGGCGCGACCAAGGCAGCACGCCCCCTTCTCGCGCCACCTCTCCCATCGCCGTAGACCAGGCGCGGGTCGACGACCTGCTCGCGCGGCTGCATGCCCTGACCCAAGCCTATGATCCCAGTGCCGAGGATCTCTGGCTTGACCAGCATGGCCTGCTTCAAGCCGCGCTGGAGACAGAAGCTTACCGCCAACTCGAGCGCCAAATCATCGGCTATCGCTTCGCCGATGCCACCAAGACACTGGAGCGATTGCGCACAAACCTCCGCTAGGGGATGCCCACCTTGCCGTTATCGTGCAGCGGGGCGGACTTGCCATGAGCAGGTCAATGTTTGCCTCGGTATAGTCAACCGCGAGGATGGTGCATTTGCTGGTGGTTGTCATGATCTCAGTCCTTCCTGTTCGTGATCGAGGCATCCTCAATCCTGCTCAGCATGCGTGCAATGGTCTTTCCGGCGTCCTGAAAACGATAGCTGCGCAGCTGGCTGGCCAACTTGGACGCATCCCCCGCCTGAGATTCAGGCCAGTTGGCGGCCTCAATGGTTTTCAAGCTGGCGCGGCAGCGTGTCGCGCGACGCGCGCGCACATCGGGCTGCAGTGCTTCGAGCAAGGCGCGCAGCTCCTTGGTGCCCTCCCGCCCTGGTGGGTGCGCGTCGGAAACGACAGCGGGCGATTCGGCCGCGAGCGGCTGCAAGGTTTGGAGTGCCGCGACCAGCGTCTGTGCGACCTGGTCAAGCGCTGCGGCTAGTTTGGACTCGACATCGGGCGCGGACGTGGACTCGCTCTGGTGTGTCCTTGCAGGCTGAACGGTCCCGCCACCCCCGCGCTCACGCAGGCAATCCTCCAATGTGGCAGCGGCTTGCGCCAGGGTGTCATGCCCCAAACTGCCGCTCGCGCCCTTGAGCGTATGGGCCAGATGCTCGGCGCCGTCCAGGTCACCCAAATCGATTAAAGCGCGCAGGCGCACGGGCGTATCGCGTTGATCCCGCGCGAAACGGATCAACAGCTTGCGATAGACAAGTGTCTCGCCGGCCAAGCGGGCGATGGCGCTTGCGGTGTCGAATCCCGGCAGCGGTGGCAGTGGCGAGTCGGGTCGCAGTGGCGAAGGGCTCGAGCGGTGATGCGTCGGCTGCTGCGGGTGCCGTTGTGGTGACTGGATTGCAAGCAGAGTGTCAGCCAGCGCCTGGGGCCGCACCGGCTTGGCGATAACGGCGAATAGCTGAAGCGACTCAGGCTGGGCCTGGAGCCGCTGGTGATCGCGCGGGCGCGCCAGCGCCACCACCTTGGGTCGGGCATGCTCTGGCAGTTTCCCCAGCTCACGAATCAGCTCGACCTCGGCCATGTCCGGTGGCGGCCAGTCGCACAGCAGCAGGTCGAACGGGCGCGCCAACTCAGCCGCCCTGTGCAGCGTCGTCAGCGCCTCGGCGGCACTGCTGGCGGCTCCGGCCAGAAGCCCCATCGCATCGAACATCTCACCGATGACCAGGGCGAGCGACGGCTGCGCGCTAACAATGAGCGCGCGGCATGCCTGCACGGCACTCGGCAGGCTCCAGGGACTGACGCCCGGCGCTGTCCCCGCAGCCAGAGGCGCGCTAAACCAAAAGGTGCTGCCAACGCCAGGCTCACTGTCGACACGAATCTCGCCGCCCATCAGGGACACCAAGCGCTGACAACAGGCAAGCCCGAGCCCGGCGCCGCCATATTTTCGCGTCATAGAGCCGTCGAGCTGAGAGAACGGTTGAAACAGCTGCGCGCGCTGTACCTCACTCACACCGATGCCGGTGTCGCTGACCTCGAACCGCAGGCGCACGCCACCCCCTTCAACCGCGACGCGCGCGACAGTGACGGTGACTTCCCCGCGCTCGGTGAATTTGATGGCGTTATCGATCAGGCTGCCGAGCACCTGGCCAAGGCGCGCCGAATCGCCAACCAGAGCCTGGGGCACATCGGGGGCGATGCGATAGAGCAGCTCGAGGCCTTTCTCATCCGCGCGCGCAGCGAGCGAAGCGTCGAGTTCGGCGAGTAACTGATCGAGCGAGCATTCAGTCGGTTCGATCACGAGACGGCCAGCTTCGATCTTGGCGTAGTCGAGCACATCGTCAATCAGCCGCAGCAGCGACTTGGCGGCGCTTTCCAGCTTGCTCAGGTAGTCGCGCTGCTGAGCGCTCAGCTCGGTATTCAACGCCAGGTGCGCCATGCCGAGCACGGCCGTCATGGGCGTGCGGATCTCATGGCTGATGTTGGCGAGGAACTCGGACTTGGCGCGGGTGGCCTCCTCGGCCAGGCGCTGGGCCTCCTTGAGCGCGCTGATGTCGACCATGATGCCAATGAGTCCGCCGCAGCGTCCGTCGGAGAGGGTGAAGCCAGCCACCCAGTAGAGCACATCATGCTCGCGCCCGTCGGCAAAGGGCATGCACAGCTCATGGTGGCGCAGCCCGCTCTCGGCAATCACCTGGGCATCCTCGGCCTGATAGGCGGCGCGGGTCTCATCTGGCAAATAGGGCAACTCCAGCACCGTTTTGCCGCGCATGAACTCCCGTGTGGTGCCGAAGGCTTGCTCGTAGGCGCGGTTGCAACCGATAAAACGCGCCTCGGCATCCTTGATGAAGATCGGGTTGGGGATGGTGTCGATTAGCGCTTCCTGCAGGCGTAGCTGGTCCTGCAGGGCACGCTCGGAGCGGCGCATCTCGGTCACATCGACAAAGCTCACCACCAGGGACGCGCCAAAGGCGCGCAGGGACACCAGCACCTGCTTGTGCGCACCGTCGGCGCAGGTCATGCGATATTCCCAGGGAGCCAGTTGCTGCTCGCCGGCCAGGGATGCTTGGCTAACCAGGGTCCAGTCCGCCTGCACGCGCTCGCGATAGGCGGGATCGGGGAAGACGCAGGTCCACCAGTGCGCCAGATCGGGGATCTCCGCAAGCGTCCAACCGAAGGTCTGCGTAAAGATGGGATTGAAGGCCAGAATCTCCCCGCTTGCCTGCATCTCAGCCAAGGGGATGGTCGCGGCCTCGAACAGCCCACGAAAGCGTGCCTCGCTCGCCGCCAGTTCGGTCTCGGCGCGCTTGCGCTCGGTAATGTCCTCCTTGACCGCGAAAAAGTGGGTGATCGCGCCCTGCTCATCAAGGATGGGACTGATGGCGGCATGCTCCCAGAAAATGGCGCCATCCTTGCGCTTGTTGGCCAGTTCCCCGCGCCACACCTTGCCGCCGCAGATGCGCCCCCACAGCTGACGATACTGGGCCGCGTCCTGCAAGCCGGAGTTGAGAATACTGGGATTGCGCCCGAGCACCTCGGCGAGGCTGTAGCCGGTCACGTCGCAGAAGGCGGGATTGACGTATTCAATGCGCCCCTGGGTGTCGGTGATCAGCACCGCAGCAGGGCTCTGCTCGATCACGCGCGAGAGCTTGCGCAGTTCGCGTTCGGCGTTTTTGCGCTTGGCAATCTCGGCGACCAGCTTGCGCTGCCAGATCAGAATCAGCAGCAGGCTGCCGCTCACCAATGCGGCCACCAAGGCGAGCGACCACAGGGAACTCCAGTCGAGCAGTTGCGCCAGCCAGTCAGACTGTGCTACTTCAGGAGCACTATTCACGATGTCCTTCCGTGCCTGTGATTCGATCCGACCCGACCCGCACCGCGCCGAAACATCTAAGGCGCGAGCAAATGCTGTTCGTGTTGAAGAAAACGCCTGAGGAGACTTTCCTCAGCGCGCATGGCCTCGGTCAGACGTGCAGCCTTGGTGGCATCGAAGGGTTGCATCAGTTCCAGTTGCTCGGCAAGCCAGGCCATGCGCTCGAAGGCGCCGCTGGCGGCCACTCCGCGAATGCGATGAGCGACGGCGCGGATGCTCTGCTGGTCGCCCCGCTGATCGCCGCGCTCGGCGGTAAGTTGGGCGGTGAGCTGGGCAAGTTGCTCCAAGCCTTCGGTGAAGGCGCCTTGCATGATCAGCTTAAGCATCTCCTGGAGGGCATCTTCGGCACCGCCGACGCGCTCGAGTAGCGCTTCGCGGTCGAAATGGGGCAGCTCGTTGCCGGCGATGAAATTCGCTCCTGCTGGCGACGATGCTGGCGGCTGCTTTGGCGGCGCGGATGAAGCCAACTCATCTGAAGCCGACGAGGATGGAACTGGTGTAGATGGAGCTGGCGTGGATAATTGGGGCGCTGGTTGTCGCGTCAACCAGTGTTGCAGGCACTCGCGCAACTGATCGGCGGCGATGGGCTTGGTCAGGTAATCATCCATGCCCGCTTGCAGGCAGCGTTCCTTCTCGCCTTTCAGGGTGCCGGCGGTCAGGGCGATGATGGGCACTCGCCTGCCGCTTTCGCGCGCGCGGATCTGGCCGGTTGCGTCATAGCCGTTCATCCCCGGCATTTGTACGTCCATCAAGACCAGGTCCGGCGTGTTTTTAGTAAAGTGGCGCACGGCTTCTTCACCGCCACTGGCTTCCTCGATGTGCGCTCCGGGGAGCACCTCGGCGACCAGGTGTCGTGCCAGCGTGAGGTTGAGCGGATGATCGTCCACCAGCAGAATCCGCAGGTCAGACTGGGTCGTGGCGTCGGCCTTGGCTGCAATCTTGGCAGCCATGCTACCACCGGCGACGGCATCCTCACCGGCGATGCCTCTGGCATCCTCACCAGCATTCGCGGGTGCAACTCCATCCCCGCGCGCTGTCTCTGTTCCAGCCAGCGCACCGCCTTGCTTTAACTCCACCAGGGCATTGTAGAGTTGGCGGCTGTCGATCGGCTTGTTGGCCATTTTATGGATGCCAAGCAGGTCCGCTTGTGCGCGCAGTTGGACGTCTTCAACCAGGCTGTGCAACAACATGATGCGCAGCGACTCGGGGCCAAGATTCAGCTGCTGGCGAATCTTACCGATCACCTCAAGCCCGTCCATGAAAGGCATCTGGTAGTCGACGATGGCGATGTCGACAGCCTGCTGCTGCAAGAAGGACAGCGCGGCCAGTCCGTTGTCCACCGTCGTGCAGGGCACGCCGACCAGCTCGAGCATGTCTTGGATAATCTTGCCGTTGTTCAGATTGTCATCGATCACTAGCACATGCTCGATGGCATCGAGTACGGCCTGATCAGCCAGTTGGTCAAAGGCCCGACCGCCTTCGCTCGGCAGGCACACGCGAAACGAGAAGGTGCTGCCCTGACCCGGCTCGCTGTCAAGCTCAAGCCGGCTGCCCATCAAATGCAGCAGGCGGTTGGAAATCGACAAGCCCAGTCCGGTGCCGCCGAACTTGCGTGTGGTCGAGGCGTCTTCCTGGGTGAAGGCGTCAAAAATGCGTTCCTGCTGATCGAGTGCAATCCCGCACCCAGTGTCGCTGATGGCAAAGCCCAGTTCGCTGATGCCGGGTGTCTGCGTGGGTTCTGCGCTGATGTCGATGCGGATGTGGCCGGCCTCAGTAAACTTAATAGCGTTACTAATCAGGTTGATCAGCACCTGACGCAGCCGGATGGGATCGGCGTGGATGACTTGGGGCACCTCCGAGGCGATGTGCAACAGCAGTTCCAGCCCCTTCTCGTTGGTCTTGTAGCGCACCACATCGATGATCTGGCGCGTCAGTTCATCGAGGTCAACCTGCTCCGGCGACAGCTCGAGCTTGCCCGCCTCGATCTTGGAGAAATCCAAAATGTCGTTTAGCAGATCGAGCAGCGATTTGGCCGACTGATTCACGTAGCCGACATAATTGCGCTGAGTTTCACTCAGCTCCGACTGGCGCAGCAGATCGCTAAAGCCAATCACGCTATTGAGCGGGGTGCGGATCTCGTGGCTCATGTTGGCGAGGAATTCCGACTTGGACCGATTGGCAGCATCCGCTTCTGCCCGCGCCTGTTCGAGCGCTTCGCGAATCTTCTTGGCCTCGTCGATGTCCTGAAGGGTGCCGAACAGCCGCTTGCAGCGCCCCTTGTCGAATTCAGCATTGCCGATGGCGCGCACCCACAAGACCTTGCCGCTGGCAGTGATGATCTGCACTTCCAGATCATAGGGAGTGCCGTCCTCAATGGCTTGCGTAATCACCTGCTGGAGTTTCGCGCCGGTCTCTGGCGTGTAGAAGGCAATCGCCCGCTCGTAAGTGGGTTCGAAGTCCGGCGGAACCTCGTGGATTTCGCGGATGGAGTCGGTCCATTCGAGCTTTCCACTGACCAGGTCATATTCCCAGCCGCCCACGCGCGCGACCCGACTGGTCTGATTGAGGAAGGCATGGGCGCGCTTGAGCTGACGCTCCGCCTCGCGACGCGCGCTGATGTCGGTGATATTGGCAAAGTAATGTGTGACCTGCCCCGTGGCATCGCACAGCGAGCCGGTTGAAAGATGCACGGGGAACCGCTCGCCGTTCTTGCGCTTGAACACCAGCTCGAAATCGCCGGATTCACCACTCAGCGTTTTTTGCATCGCCTGAGTGATGGCTTCGCACTCTTCTTCCGGCCAGCAAGGGAAGGGCGGTTGCCAGCCGAGTTGCTCCTCCTCGCTGAACCCGGTCATCCTGCACAGCGCTTTGTTGGCGACCTGCTGCCGCCCCTGCGTGTCCACGACCGAGAAGCCATCGGCCATGTTGGCGAGCAGTTGCTCGGAGAATCGCTGGCTTTGTTCAAGCGCCAAACGGGCTGCACCCTGCTCGGTGACATCCTGCACCGTGCCCAGAGCACGCATATTCCGGCCATCGACAGGCGGCAGCGCGCGGCCGCGGGAGCGATGCACCCGCTCATCCCCATTCGGCAGCAGAACGCGGTATTCCTCGTCCAGCTCGACGCCATGTGTCAGCAGTGCTTCATAAGCCGTCGCCACCCGCGCCCGGTCATCGGGGTGGACCATCTCCAGCGCCTGGTGAAATTTCAGGTCCCCAGACGTGCCGCGTTCCTCGGCTGTGAGCAGATGTTGGTCCCAGGTGATGGTTCGCTCGGGCAGCGCGATACTCCAGACTCCGATCTGGCTGGCCGCGAGCACCGCCTCAAGCTTGGCGGTTTTCTCTTCAAGCTGGGCCAGGTTGTCTTTGAGCGGCTGCGGGGTTTCTTGCTCGTTAGTCATCGTCTTGGGAAGGCCATTCACGGTCAGGAGGGGAGTGCGGAAAATTGCGATTTCAGGTCAAAGCCCACACACTGCAAATCCATTATTAGGACACATCGAGTCAGACCCAATCAAGAAGTCGGATTGGCCGCGTTATGAAATCCGCTGACTCAATCGTGCCAGCAATTGTTCGGCACAACCAAAATCCTGAGATCACAAAACGCAACTCGCCCTTGTTTTCTCGGGCTCGAGCAACCCGGACAATTTGCCAATCTGCCACGCCTAGGGTAATTTGGCGCGTATTTTGCGCCCCGCGACTGGGACGGTTCATGTCTCGCGCCCGACATCCTGACTCAGACATTCCTTAAGACTGCCATGTCCAACAAGCCCGATATCGACCCTCAGGAAACCCAAGAATGGCTCGAAGCCCTGGATGCCGTCTTGGAGAACGAGGGGGTTGAGCGCGCGCACTATCTGCTCGAACGCCTGATCGACAAGGCGCGCCGCTCCGGTGCGCATCTGCCGTTCAGCGCCAATACGGCCTATGTGAATACCATCCCGGTCACCCAGCAGGAGCGTTTCCCCGGTGATCGCGCCATTGAACGGCGCATCCGCTCCTTCGTGCGCTGGAACGCCATGGCCATGGTGGTGCAGGCCAATCGGCTGTCAACCGAACTCGGCGGGCATATTTCCTCCTTTGCCTCCAGCGCCACGCTCTACGATGTTGGCTTCAATCACTTCTTCCGCGCCGCGAGCAAGGATCATGGCGGAGATCTGGTTTTCATCCAGGGCCACTCGGCGCCCGGTATCTACGCGCGCGCTTTTCTGGAAGGACGCATCAGCGAGGAGCAACTGTACAATTTCCGCCAAGAGGTCGATGGCAACGGCCTGTCGTCTTATCCGCATCCCTGGCTAATGCCGGGCTTCTGGCAGTTCCCGACCGTCTCCATGGGCTTAGGCCCCATTATGGCCATCTATCAGGCGCGCTTCATGCGCTATCTGAGTGATCGTGGCGTACTCAACACCGAGGGACGCAAGGTATGGGCCTTTCTGGGCGACGGCGAGATGGACGAGCCGGAATCCCTGGGCGCCATTTCGCTGGCAGCGCGCGAGCGGCTCGACAACCTGGTCTTTGTGGTCAACTGCAATCTGCAACGGCTCGATGGGCCGGTACGCGGCAATGGCAAAATCATCCAGGAGTTGGAAGCGGTCTTTCGCGGTGCCGGCTGGAATGTCGTCAAGGTGCTCTGGGGCAGTTACTGGGACCCGCTCTTTACCCGCGACAAGCAGGGGCTGCTGGTCAAGCGCATGGAGGAATGCGTCGATGGCGACTACCAGGCTTACAAGGCCAAGGGCGGCGCCTATACCCGCGAGCACTTCTTCGGCAAGTATCCAGAGTTGGCCGACTTGGTCGCCAACCTGACCGATGACGACATCTGGCGGCTGAATCGCGGTGGCCATGATCCGGTGAAGATTTTCGCCGCCTATCAGGAGGCGCTGCGCACTGAAGGCCAGCCGACAGTGATTCTGGCCAAGACCGTTAAAGGTTATGGCATGGGCGTGGCTGGCGAGGGGATGAATATCACCCACTCGCAGAAGAAAATGGGTGAGACCCACCTCAAGGCCTTCCGCGACCGCTTTAATATCCCGATCTCTGACGATCAGATCGGTGCCGCGCCCTTCTACAAGCCACCACCGGACAGCCCCGAGATCCGCTATCTGCACGAGCGTCGCGAAGCCCTCGGTGGCCCGCTGCCGGTGCGTCAGGACAAGTCCGAACGCCTTGAGGTGCCAAGGCTTCAGAGCTTCTCCGCGCTCTTGGAAAGCAGCGGCGAGCGCGAGTTGTCCACCACCATGGCGTTAGTGCGGATGCTCTCCAGCCTGGTGCGCGACAAGACCATTGGCAAGTTTATCGTCCCCATTGTGCCGGACGAGGCGCGTACCTTCGGCATGGAGGGCATGTTCCGTCAGCTCGGCATTTATTCCCACGTGGGGCAGCTCTACGAGCCGGTCGATTCCGACCAGGTGATGTACTACCGCGAGGAGAAAAACGGCCAGATCCTGCAAGAGGGCATCAACGAGGCCGGTGCCATGTCCTCCTGGATTGCCGCCGCCACCGCCTACGCCAACCATGGCCAGGCGATGATTCCTTTCTATATCTATTACTCCATGTTCGGCTTCCAGCGCGTGGGAGATCTGATCTGGGCCTCGGGCGACATGCAGGCGCGCGGCTTTCTAATCGGCGGCACGGCAGGCCGGACAACCCTGGCCGGCGAGGGCTTGCAGCATCAGGACGGCCACAGCCATCTCGCCGCCGCGACCATCCCCAACTGCGTCAGCTATGATCCGGCCTACGCTTATGAGCTGGCAGTGATCGTGCAGGACGGCCTGCGCCGGATGTATCAGGAGAAGGAAAACGTCTTCTACTACATCACAGTGATGAACGAGAACTACCCGCAGCCGGCGCTGCCCGAGGGTGCCGAAGAGGGCATCAAGCGCGGGCTTTATCCGGTGCGGGAGACGGCTGATGCCCAAGTGCAGTTGCTGGGTTCCGGCACCATCCTGCGCGAGGTGCTGGCAGCGGCTGAGCTGCTGGAGAAAGACTTTGGCCTGACCTCCCAGGTGTGGAGCACCACCAGCTTCAACGAGCTGCGTCGCGATGGCCTGGACTGCGAGCGCTGGAACCGCTTGCACCCTGAGGATGCGCCGCGTCAGAGCTTTGTCGAACAGCAACTCGGCACCACCACCGGCCCCATCGTCGCCGCTACCGATTACATGCGCGCCTATGCCGATCAGATTCGCCCCTATCTGACCCGGCGCTATGTAACACTGGGCACCGACGGCTTCGGGCGCAGTGACATGCGCGCGCAATTGCGCAAGTTCTTCGAGGTGAACCGCTGGTACATCGCCGTCGCAGCCCTGAGCGCGCTCGCCGCCGAGGGGACCATCGACAAAGCGCGGGTCAGCGAGGCGATCACCAAATATCGCATTGATCCCGACAAGCCGAACCCGGTCACTCAGTGACCAGCACCCGGCACGCCCGTCAAGGCGGATTGATTCGCCTTGACGGGCGGCCAACTCAAGAATTAACCCAGGATTGACAGCCAGGAGACGCCAGCCTTGGCCACGCTAGAAGACGTTCTGCTTCCCGATATCGGCGATTTCAGCGATGTCGAAATTATCGAGATCCTGGTCGCCCCGGGTGATCGCATCGCGCCCGAGCAGTCGCTGCTGACACTCGAAAGCGACAAGGCCAGTATTGAAATCCCCTCCCCGCTTGGCGGCGAGGTGAAAGAGGTGTTGGTCTCCGTCGGGGAGCGGATCAGCCAGGGCAAGCTGCTGATGCGCGTTGCCACTGGCAGCGCCGGAGCCAGCGCAGAAAGCGGCGCTGCAAGCAACTCGGGGGGTGACCAGGCCGAGTCGACACCCAAACCAGAAACGGCACCAGCGCCATCATCCCCCTCGGTGCCCTCCTCGGCGCAGCCCCGCACACCCGAGCCCGCGCCCTCAGCTCAGCCGTCTGCCAATCAACCCCCGACACGCGCCCCCGGCGAGGCCGAACGGCGCAAGGCACCCATACTGCCGCGCCCGGAAGACATGGCCGCCATCGCCCATGGCCGCACACCCCACGCCAGCCCGGCGGTACGCCGCTTTGCGCGCGAGTTGGGCGTTGACCTGCACCGAGTCAAAGGCAGCGGGCGCAAGCAGCGCATCCTGAAAGATGACGTCCAGCAATTCGTCAAGCAGAGCCTGGCCGCAGGCACAGCGGCGGCGGCCCCGGGCGCACCCTTCCAACTTCCCAGCGCTCCGGCGGTGGACTTCAGCCAATTCGGCCCGGTCACCAGCGAACCGCTGCCGCGCATCAAAAAAATCAGCGGCGCCCATCTCCACCGCTGCTGGCTCACGGTGCCCCATGTCACCCAGTTCGACGAGGCCGACATCACCGAGCTGGAAGCCTTCCGCAAAGGGCAAAAAGCTGCCGCCGAGAAAGCCGGCGTCAGGCTCACCTTCATGCCCTTCCTGCTCAAAGCCGTGGCCACCGCCCTGGGACAAATGCCTGTGGTCAAGGCATCGCTCGCGCCCGACTGCGAGCAACTGATCCACAAGCACTATTGCCACATTGGCGTGGCCGTGGATACGCCCAAGGGCCTGGTGGTGCCGGTGGTGCGCAATGTCGATCAAAAAGGCCTGTTTGCCCTGGCCGAAGAACTCATGACCCTGAGCCAGAAAGCGCGCGACGGCAAGCTGCTGGCCGCCGACATGCAAGGCGGCGTCTTCAGCATCTCCAGCCTCGGCGGCATCGGCGGGACGGCCTTCACGCCCATCGTCAACGCGCCCGAAGTCGCCATTCTTGGCGTGTCGCGCACCGAGATGAAGCCGGTATGGAATGGTCAGGACTTTAAACCCCGGCTGATGCTGCCGCTATCATTGTCTTATGATCACAGAGTCGTCGACGGCGCCGACGGCGTGCGCTTCACCAGCCTGCTGCGGCAGTTGCTGTCGGATATTCGGCGATTGTTGCTGTGATACTGACGGGACTGTCGTCGGTCATTGAATGATTCGGCCCCTGCTCAGAACTATTCAGTAACGAGTAACGGATCAAAGACCTCACCTAACAGAACAACCTTAAGACCATGTTAACGACTGTCGAAGCCACTATCGACGAACAAGGCCAGGTTCGCCTGCTAAGGCCGGTAAGGACCACCGGATGTCGGCGCGCTTTGGTGACGGTGCTGGACGAGGATTTTGGCCTCCCCAACACCAAAAAAACCCCGAATATCACATTGATGTCGGAATCTGCTTTAGGTGAAGACTGGAACCGTTCTGAAGAGGACGAAGCTTGGGCACATCTACAGGAATAGCGCTCTCTTCTGGCCTTTGCCCCGGAGGAGTCGTGCTGCTGCCCTTTCCGTTTTCAGATCTGTCTGAAACAAAGCTGCGCCCTGCACTGCTCATCGCAGAAACCGGGCGGGGAGACTGGATCTGCTGCCAAATCACAAGTCAGCCCTACGCTGACCCACAAGCAGTGGAAATCGATGACAACCACTTCGCAAAGGGCTCACTCCGGCGAATCAGCTATGTCAGGCCAGGCAAGCTCTTCACCGCCAACAGGTCACTTTTTCGACGGTCGCTCGGTTTAATCAGCGCAAACGCGCTTGAGAGCATCCGCAAAGCGCTGATTGCCATCATCAGCAGCCCTGCCGCAAGTGCCTGAGATTCCACACATGAAAAAGCCATCCTATCAACAGGAGCCAGAACAGAAACCATGAGCGACTCCGCGCCCGTCTCTGAACTCAGCGCCCAGGTCGCCGTCTTGGGCGGCGGTCCTGGCGGTTACACCGCCGCCTTTCGCGCTGCCGATCTCGGCCTGCGGGTGGTGCTGATCGAGCGCTACCCGAGCCTTGGCGGAGTGTGCCTGAATGTTGGCTGCATCCCCTCCAAGGCGCTGCTGCATACGGCCATGATCATCGAAGAAGCCAAGACCATGGGCACTATGGGCGTGACCTTCGCGCCACCCGAGATTGATCTTGACAAGATGCGCGCCGGCAAAAACAAGGTGGTCAAGAAACTCACCACCGGGCTTGCCGGCATGGCCAAGCAGCGCGGAGTGCAGGTCATTCAGGGCACTGGCCGCTTCGAGGCGCCCAACCGCATCGGCGTCGACAGCCGCGAGGGCCATGTCGCGGTGCAATTCGACCAGGCCATTATCGCCTGCGGCTCGCGCCCCATTCGCATTCCCGGTTTTCCGCATGAAGACCCGCGCGTGATGGATTCAACCGACGCGCTGGAACTGCCGGATATCCCCGAGCGTTTGCTAATTGTTGGCGGCGGCATCATTGGACTGGAAATGGCGAGCGTTTACAGCGCGCTCGGCAGCGCCATCGATGTGGTGGAGATGAAACCACAACTGATGCCCGGAGCTGATCTCGACCTGGTGCGGGCCCTCGAGAAAGTCATCAAAAAGCGCTACAAGCGGATTCTGCTCGACACCAAAGTGTCCGAGATGACCGCGACCAGCACCGGCATCAAGGTGCGTTTTGAAGGCAAGGAAAACAGCGAGACAGAATACGACCGCGTCCTAGTCGCCATCGGCCGCCTGCCCAATGGCGCTCAGATCGACGCCGAACAGGCCGGGGTCAAGGTCGATCAGCACGGATTTATTAAAGTTGACGCTCACATGCGCACCAATGTGCCCAACATCTTCGCCATCGGCGATGTGGTCGGCGGGCCCATGCTGGCGCACAAAGCCACCCACGAGGCCAAAGTCGCCGCCGAGGTGATCGCCGGCGAGCCAGCGCTGTTTGATCCGCTGACCATTCCCTCGGTCGCCTACACTGATCCGGAGGTCGCTTGGATGGGCCTGACCGAGACCGATGCCAAAGCGCAAAACATCCCCTACGAAAAAGGCGTCTTCCCCTGGGCAGCGAGCGGACGTGCGCTCGGCATTCATCGCGACGAAGGGCTGACCAAGCTGCTGTTCGACCCCGAAACCAAGCGCATTTTGGGCGCCGGCATTGTCGGTCCCAATGCCGGAGAGTTGATTGGCGAGGCTGTGCTGGCGCTGGAGATGGGCGCGGATATGGAAGACATTGGACTGAGCGTTCATCCGCACCCGACGCTGAACGAGACTATCGGCCTTGCCGCCGAAATGGCGCATGGGTCCATTACCGATCTGCTGCCGCCCAAACGGCGATAGTGCCCTAACGCTCATGGTCCCGGCCACCCCGGATGATGAATCCGTGGGATTGACGGTAAGACTCCCAATCGCGACTTCCAATCGATCGCGACTCCCGCCCTGCAGTATCGCCCTCCCCGGCACGCGCGGCGTGCTCGAGGGACAGCATTTGCGCGACTAACACACTTGCCGCCATCATACTTGGGTTAAGTCCAACGCCGGGATGCCAGACCCGGATTATTGCGCTGCGCCATCGCCCGCGCCATCATCCAGGCTGGAATAACGGCATTTCCCAAAGGTGAATAAATTCGCCTCTACAAGCTGCCCCTTGGGGTTATGCTCCCGGAAACGCCCCAAGCAACCTTATGTCAGGCATCCGATGTTTTTCCCCAAACTACAGAGCATCGCCACCTCCACTGTCATCACCCTGCCAGCCACCGCCAACCTCGCCGAGGTGGCCCGGACCATGGGACAGCACAATATCCGCAGTGTCGTTGTCACCCTTGATCCCGGCTACCGGCTGATTCTCTCCAGCCATCTGCTGAGTTTTCAGAACCAAGATGTGCCACTCTCGACACCGCTAGCCGAGCTGGACCTGCCCGAACCGACGCTGCTAAACCCGGATCAGACTGTGCTTGACGGGCTCAATGCCATTCGCAAACCAGCCGAGCACATCTGCCTGGTGAGCGAATCCGGCGCCCTGACCGGCATTGTCAGCTACAGCGATCTCGCCGCCAGCCTGGACCCGAGCATGCTGGCCAAGACCCAAAGCCTGGGCGAACTAATTCCGGGCATGCAGCCGCTCACAGTCGATGACAGCCCATCGGTGCGCGATCTGGTCAGCCTGTTCTACAACCACTGGTTCAATCTGCTCAAAGAGCATCAGCAGGAGTTTGACCAGCTCAACCGGGCAATGCAGTCAAACTACCAGGCGCTGCAAGCCCAGGAAGAGCGCTTCCACGCCCTGTTCAACCACTACCCCGACGCCACCCTGCTAATCGATCTCGCCGACGGCGCTACCCTGGAATTCAACGCCAAGGCACACCAGCAACTG
Organism: Thiorhodovibrio frisius; assembly: GCF_033954835.1. Lineage (NCBI taxonomy): Bacteria > Pseudomonadati > Pseudomonadota > Gammaproteobacteria > Chromatiales > Chromatiaceae > Thiorhodovibrio > Thiorhodovibrio frisius. Next base: position 1,294,444 of record NZ_CP121471.1, on the reverse strand, counting down.
GGCTATAGCGCCGAGGAATTCGCCCGCCTGCGCATTTCCGACTACGAGGCGCTGGAGACGGCCGAGCAAACAGCCCAACGCATCCAAAAAATCATGACTCAGGGTTTCGACCACTTCGAGACCCAGCATCGACGCAAAGACGGTCGCCTGATCAATGTCAGCGTCACCGTCACCCTGCTCCAGTTAGCCGAGCGCCCCTGCCTGCTGGTGGTGTTCCGCGACATCTCTGCATTCAAGGAGACCGAGCAGGAACTCAAAGATCGCGAACAGCGCCTAGAGCAACTGGCAGCACATAGCCGCACCGTGACCTGGGAAGTGGACGCTCAGGGCCGCTACACCTATGTCAGCACGGTTGCCACCACTGTGTGGGGCTATGCGCCGGAGGAACTGGTTGGCCGCAAACACTTTTATGATCTCCACCCGGAAAGCGACCGCGACGCCTTCAAGGCGGCAGTCTTCGCGGGTTTCGCGCGTCGCGAGACCTTTGTGGGGTTGATCAATGCCGTGGTTCACCAGCAGGGACAAACCCTATGGATGTCGACTCACGCCTTCCCTATTGTCGACGCGCACGGCACCTTACGTGGTTACCAGGGCAGCGATCTCGATGTCACCGAGTCCATCCATGCCAAACAAGCCCTGGAGGCTGAGAAGGAACGCTTTGAGGGCATCTTCGAGAAAACCGGCAGCGGCGTTGCCATCTATCAGCCGGTCGGGGCTGGCGAGGACTTTATCTTCACCGGTTACAACAGCACCGCCGAGCGCATGGACCACACCCGCCGCGAGGACATTATCGGCCGGCGCCTGACGGAATGTTTTCCAGCCGCCGAAGACATGGGATTGCTCGACGCCCTGCGCCGAGTTGAACGCAGCGGACAAACTGAACACACTCCTGTCTCGCGCTATCAGCACGACAATCTTGCTGTCTGGCGCGAAAACACCATCTTCAAGCTCTCCTCGGGCGAAGTCGTTGCCGTGTATAACGATCTAACCGGTATTAAACAGGCGCAGGAAGCCGCCGAACGCGCCAACCGCTCCAAAAGCCAGTTTCTCGCCAACATGAGCCACGAGATCCGCACCCCGATGAATGCCGTCATCGGACTGAGTGATCTACTCCTGCACACCCCGCTCGATTCCAAACAGCGCGATTACCTGGGAAAAATTCGCAATTCCTCCCGCATGCTGCTGGGCATCATCAACGACATTCTGGATTATTCAAAAATCGAGGCCGGCAAGCTAGAGCTGGAATCCCAAAGCTTCCGCCTGGAGGATCTGCTCGATCAGATGCGCACCCTGTTCGCCGCCGCCGCCGATGCCAGCGGTATCGAACTCATCTTTGAGCTGGACATTCACCATCCGCGCACCCTCGAAGGCGATGCCCTGCGCTTGGCGCAGGTGCTCACCAATCTGCTCAGCAATGCGATCAAGTTCACCGAGCGCGGACAGGTGACGCTATCCATCCGCGAGCAAGGGCTGAGCAACGCCGAAATGCAACTGACGTTTGCCGTGCGCGACACCGGCATCGGTATCGAACCCGCGCAACAGGAACGACTGTTCAAAGCTTTCTCTCAAGCCGACAGCTCCACCACGCGCAAATACGGCGGCACCGGGCTGGGACTAGTCATCAGCCAGCGCCTGATCGAGCGCATGGGGGGCGAGTTGCGAGTGGAATCGCGCCCGGGACAGGGCAGCACCTTCTCCTTCACCATAACCTTGCCGGTGACGACGGAGGATGCTACCCATCCGGCTGCGGGCTTGATCTGTCCAGGTACCCGCGTGCTGGTGGTGGACGACCATGAAGCCGCGCGCACCGTGCTGCGCGGCATTCTGGAATCCCATGATGCAGATGTCGAAGAAGCTGACAATGGTCTGTCGGCAATCCAGGCCGTGCAGCGTGCCGAGCAGGCCAACGCCCCCTTCGCCTTCATCCTGATGGACTGGAAAATGCCCGGCGAGTTGGACGGCATTCAAACCCTGGAGCGCTTGCAGGCACTGCGCGACAGCGGCGAACTGCGCCAGGACGCCATTCCCGCGCTCATAGTGAGCGCCTACAATCAGGATGATCTTGCGCCCCATGCCACGCTCTATCGTGCCTTTCTCAGCAAACCGATCACGCCGCGCGCCCTGCTCGATACCATTGGCCAAGCCCTGAGCGGGCCGGATGACCGCGCGGACATACCCGCCGCCCGAGCCCTGCCCTGTTTCAGCGAGCAGACCGTGCTGCTGGTAGAGGACAACGCCCTGAATCAGGAAGTGGCCTGTGCCATCATGGAAAAAACCCAGGTGCGCATCATTCTGGCGGAGAACGGCCGCGAGGCAGTGGACCTGGTTAGCCAACACAAGGTCGACTTGATTCTGATGGACTTACAAATGCCGGTTATGGATGGCTTTGAGGCCAGCCGCCGCATTCGCCCGCATTTCCCCGAGCTGCCCATCGTGGCACTCTCTGCTGCGGTGATGGAAGAGGATCGCGCGCGCGCCCAGGCCGCCGGCATGAACGACCATCTGGCCAAACCCATCGACAGCCATGCATTGATTAGCACCCTCAAGAAATGGCTGCACCCGCAGGACAGTAGCGCCGATTTTGCCAAGATTTCCGAGCCCGCCGAGGTCGTCAAGACTGACACCGCCAGCGCCATGCTGCCCGCTACACTCACCGCCATCGACACCAGCAGCGGGCTCGAGCGGTTTGAAGGCAACCAGAGGTTATACCTTCACACATTAAGACGCTTTGGCGAACAGCTTGACCAAGAACTGTCCGCCCTTCCCGAGGCACTGACACACCCCAATGACCCCACCACAGCGCGCCTGATCCATACCCTGAAAGGACTCGCCGCCATGGTCGGCGCTTACGACCTCGCCGAACGCGCCGAACATCTGGAGACCGCGCTGCGAGCCGACGGCAAACTGCTTGAGGCCGACATCAGCGCCTTCGCCCAAGCGCTAACCCAAGTGCGCGAGCAACTGGAGGTGCTGCCAGAGCCACCGGCACGCGACGATGCACCGGACAGCGCGGATGCCAATCATCTGGCCGCGACCATCAGCACCGTACTTGATGCCCTGTCCCAAGGCGAGCTGATCGAAGACGCCGCCCTGGCCGAGATCGTCCGTCACTTCGAGCGTCATGGCGATCCCGCCGCCGCACAGGAACTCCAAGCGCGAATTGAGCAATTTGAGCACGATGCCGCCGCCACGCACCTGCGCCATCTGGCAACCCGCGCAGGGATCAGGCTTGAGCAAGAGCAATGATTTTGAGAGCCAGCATGTCAGAGAAAAAACCCACCGTACTCATCGTCGATGACCAGCCGAGCAACATCCATCTGCTGGCCTCGCTGCTGAAAGCCGACTACCGCATCCTAACCGCCACGCGCGGTCACAAAGCACTCGAACTGGCCGAGAGCAAGCAGCCCCCGGACCTGATTCTGCTTGATGTCATCATGCCCGAGATGGACGGCTATGCCATCTGCCGCCAGCTCAAAGACCTGGAATCCACCCGCAGTATTCCAGTGATCTTTGTCACCGGCATGAGCGACGACAAAGACGAAGAGCACGGTCTCAACCTGGGCGCTGCCGACTACATTACCAAACCCTTCAACCCGGCCATTGTGCGCGCCCGAGTGCGCAACCAGATCAACCTAAAGCTGCGAACCGACATGCTGGAGCAGATATCCTGGGAAGACGCTCTGACCGGCATCCCCAATCGGCGCAGCTTCGACCAGAAACTCACCGAGGAATGGGCACGACTCACCCGCAACGACCAGTCATTGTCCCTGCTAATGCTCGATATCGACCATTTCAAACCCTATAACGACAACTACGGCCACGGCGCCGGAGACGACTGCCTCAGGCGCGTCGCCCAGGCACTGATCCAGGTGCCCAATCGACCGACCGACCTGGTCGCCCGCTACGGCGGCGAGGAGTTCGCCGTCATCCTGCCAGAGACCGACCCCGCCGGCGCGCAACAATACGCCGAGCGCCTGCTGGACGCCATTCGCACACTCAACATCGAACACGCCTACTCCGACATCGCCCCCCATGTCACCCTCAGCATCGGCGGCGCCACCCACAGCAAAACCGACCCCAAGCCAGACGCAGAAGCACTCAAACAAAGCGCAGATGCCGCGCTCTACCAGGCCAAGGCCGGCGGACGCAACCAGTACCTGAGCGCCGCCAGTGGCTAGACTCATTGAATAGCCACCACAGATTGTTGCACCCAATGAAGACCGACCACCCCGATCCATGAGACAAAGACGTATCAGATCGATTATCGAATTGGCCGAACGCCGCCCCGGCGGCCAATGGCTGCCGCCACCCGGAACAGGTCCGGGATATCGACACGGTCGTCGTCGACACGACGAATCACGCCGATACGCTGCAACTCCTGGATCAGCGCCTTTTCGGGAGTATCGGAAGACCTGTCAGCCAGCGCATGCGGCGGCAGATAGAAGCGCTCGTCATCAATCTCTGCGCTGCCGAAAGGCTCCGGGGACAGCGTCGCCGTCCGATCGCGCTCAATCGCCTGCACCGTCTGCGCATTCTCCCAGCGCTGCATGATGTCCTCGTCCCGGCAGGGCACAGTCTGGCCGTTTAGCGGCATCAACACCGTCTGAATCCACGGATAATCCTCTCGCAGTTCCTGCACGCGAACCAATGAGGCGCTCTGCACACCGCGCTTGATGCCCTCCCAGTGCAACACCTCCCCGTGTCCCCTGGCCTGGGTCTCGCGCTGTGCATCGCGCACCGCGATCAAAAAGCTGCGCGGGCTGACCTGCCCCTTGGCATCCGCCAGGTGATTCGGCAGCCATGTATAGGTGCGTCCACGCCGCCGGTTGGCGCCCATGTAGCGGGTCGCCATGTCATGCAGCACCGCCTGTTGCAGGTCTTCGTCCTGGCGCAGCTTCGCCGGAATCGGGTAGACCTGCGCACCATCCGCCTCCGTTGCCGTGAAGGACAAGTGATGCTTCGATTGAAGCCAATGGCGATACATCTTGGCGCCATCACCATGGTTGCACAGCCAATGCCACAAGAGTCCATAAAGATCAGTCCGGCGCCATTCCAGGATGACGCGGCCGTGGTGCAGCTTGGACGAGTCCGGAAACTGCCAGACGGACCGATCCTCCCACATGTCCGGGCGGAGAAAGACCTTCGCCTGTATGCCCGTTTGTCCTTTCAGATCAAGGCAAACCTGAAGCAGTCCGCGCACCAACGCACGGATGGCTTTCCAGTCGGAGCCGGTGCGGTCCAGGGCATCGAAAATCACTAGGTGACGCTTCCCGTCCGCCGCAAGTCGGCCAGCGATTCGGCTCAGCAGCCGCTCCTCGCGCTCGGGGTTGTCCGCGACATAGGCCACGACCTCGGCCCAGTCCTTGCCGGGCAGTTCCTCGTCGTAACGGCTTGTGAGCTGGCGCAGCACCACCGCGCGCCAGATGTCCTCGGCGGCGTGGCTTCCGTGCAAACGCTGAAGCACCCGCCGGGAGGGGTGATCGGCATTGCGTGTAGAAACCGAGAAGCCCCAGCTCGTCTCCACCCGATCCAGCTGCAGTCGGGGTAACTGGGCGTGGATCAGTGCCCGGGACACGGGGCTGTTGAGGGCTGCGCTCCAGAAGCTCTTGCCGCTACCGCGATCCCCGACAACGAGCGTACTGTTTGGGTCCAGCGCGCGCTCGTGGCCGAGCACCACGTATAGATCGTTTGGGTCGGGCGGGTTGGTGCTCGCATCCATGGTATCCGGCAACTCGTCGAGGGAGCGCCGAACCTGATCGGTCGGGAAGGCTCCGTCTTTGATCTTAATCGGCATGGTCGACGGCCTCGAGATCCTCGTTACCGAGAACGCGCTCATCCAGCGCTGCCATGAACGGCCCGAAGCTTGATGCGATGGCGGCGGCGCCCACGGTGCTCAGGTGTTCCAGTGGATTGAACTGCTCGAAGCGCGGGTCATTCAGGATCTGCAACGGGTAATGCGGCGCCGCATCATCCGTCTCGGCAAAGCTGAAGGCGTCCTCGGCGCCTCCGGCCGGCTGCTCGTCGTACAGGCAATCGAGCCAGAGCTGATAGGCGCGCGAGCGGAAACCCTCCAGCGCCCCCTGTTTCTCCGAAGCACGCGCGTAGACCATCTTTAGCCGCAGGCGCCAATCGTCGTCGCCCGCCGGATGGATATGCGCCATCTGCGCCAGTTGCGCCAAGAGATAGCGATACCCTTCCCAAACCGTGGGCTGGTCGGTGGCGAACAGCAGCACGTCCGCGTCCAAGTGCAGGATGGCGGCCGCCGCCGTCTCGTGCAGACCGGCACGGCTGTCGATGAGCACCAGGTCCGGCTCCAAGGCCCGCTCCAGCGTCTCCAGCAGCCGCCTCACCCTCACCGCGAAATCCTCGCCACCGCCGCGGTCATTGTCCAGGTAGGCGCGTGCGAGCTTGGCGATGAAGCCGGCCGGATGCTGCGCAGTGCGCTTGCCCGTGGCCGGTGCCACGTAAAGATAGCCCGGATCGGCCAGTGGTGATCTGGCCACCAGCATGCGCTCCACGAGCATTGCCTCCGCCATCGGGCTACCAACCAGATCCTCCGCCAGCCAATCGACAACGCCGAACTCCGGTCGGGCGTCGTCCGGCAGCAGTTGTGCGCCCAGCCCAGGCGCCTCCAGGTCCAGGTCCAGCAACAGCACCCGTTTTCCCTGTGCCGCCAGCTCGCGGCCCCAAAGGAATAAGGCCGTGCTGCGCCCAACGCCACCCTTGAGACTGAAGAAGGAAACCCGCGGCGGATGTACGACCGATGCACCCGCCTCGGTACCCGGTGCCAGCGCCCAGTCTTGTCCGACCACGCGGCGCTCGATCAGACGGATCAGCGTGCCATTGATGTCCTGTACCAGGAAGGGCTCGTCCATCAGCGCCCCACCGAAGAGGGTATCGGAGAGGCGCACCAAACCGGTCTCCGAGCCGGGGCTGTAGGCTCCCAGCGCATCCGCGAGATGCGGACGCGCGGCGACCACCTCGGCTTGGTCTGCGGAGTCCGGCAGTACCAGATGCACCCGCCCGTTCATGTCGCGGATGAAACGGACATCGGCAAAGTCGATGCCGGCAAAGGTGCCTCGGATCTGCTCCAGGGCGCGGGGCAGGGCGTCGTCGAAGGTGCATGGACTCATGATCAGTTCCCGAGGCTGGCCGCGCCCAACGTGCGCAAGCAATGACTTTGGTGCAGTTTACAGCGCTCCTCGGAGAACGCCGCGTCCGGCCAGTAGCGGTTGTCAATGCGCCAGCCAAGCATGTAGGAATCGCTGTTCAGCAATTGCTGAACAGCCCCATCCCGCCGACGACGCAAGCACTTCAATGCATGGTCGCGCAGCTCCGGCAGATGCGACAGCTTGACATCCGCCCCTTGGTGGCCCTCCAGCAACAGCTTCAGCGCACACTCGGCACCCAGCCCAAAAAGATGACTGGCGTTGGCAAGACGCCCTTGCTCCAGCAGCAGCGTGCCGTCTTTGTGGCAGCGACGCGCCGCCGCCCGATAGTCCGGTTCTGATTCGGTCATCGGACTCGTGATCCTTGCATACGCCAATCTCAGTTGTTGCGCCGCCGCCGTGTCACCGTCAGCGCCGAGGCGCGGATCTGGTCCGGGGTGATGCAGAGTTCGCGGGCTTCGTCGAGGACGAAGCTCGCCGGATAGCAAATCCAACCGCCTCTGCGGGTCTAGCGACACCCGAGTGTTGAGCCTAGCTGGGTGGGCGAGGACTGGTCAAGGCGACATCCGGGGGCGCTGAGCGGCCTGGAAAATTTTGTGCCGCCAATCTGATGAACCTGCGCCAATGTCCAGGCCCGCTCCATCGTCCCGACCAGCTCCAGCCACCCCGTCAGCACCCAGCAAGCAATCCAGATCAGGCCGCCATCCGTCGGGCGTTGCACGAAGGACACACTCCGCGCCCCTTGTATGAGAACGCCACGAGAAAGTCATGACCACAGTCCGGGCAGCGAGATACGGCGACGGGCATGATGGAGTGCTGGTGAGGTTACGATCCGAGACTGTATTGATATACAGTATCATTGCAGCATTGCGGAAGGATTGATAGCTGCAGACCAGCCGATGTGCGCCAGCGGAGTGTTGATCAGGCAAATATTTTTGCGCATACCTTGCCGCAGTGGAAGTGAAAAGTGGCCGTATTCACCAAACACAGACTCTTCAAGAAAACTGCCTGCCGAAGATCACGCAGTGATATATCCAGGCGGAGTTTTGAGTCCGTTTGTAGGTAATTTCCCTACAAAACACGGTAATCCTTTCGGTTTTTCTCCGCAATGCTAAATTGCGGCTAGTGGCTATACCTCCCTTAATGTGACGAGTCTCGGTTTGGAAGTGTTCGATTTATGTTCTAGACTGTGACTTCAGACGTTCGTGCAGGGGCACGAAAAAAGACGGTAAAACAGCACAATAACCGCTTTTCAAATAAGGTAATTTCAAAAAATTCCCGTCAGCACGGGCGCGGCCTTAGACGCGCAATAGCAGCATTACCTGATCCATGTGTATAAGGAGTAGACAGCATGGCTCACCACGGTTCAACAAGTCCGCCGCGGCGCGTCCTGGCCGTTGATGACGATCCGGTAAGCACGCTCATTATTGAGAATGAACTGCCTGACCAGTTTTTGGTCGACACGGCGCATAGTGGCGAGGAAGCGCTGGAGCGCATTGAGCGTGTAATGCCCGACATTATTCTGCTCGATGTGATTTGAGTCATCACGAGAAAGCGACGCAGCGCGTTGGCGTGCCACCGGTATTACTGCCCCTTACTGCGAAACAGCAGGTTCATTCTCCGGGGTGCCCAAGGCTATGACAATTGAGGAGAAACTGTGATGAGAGTGGGAAGAGTCGCATTATTTGTTCTTTTTGCCTTTGCGAGCATTATTGTTCCCGTCGTTGTGATCCTCGTCTATGCCCTTCTGACCTTTCAGCCGCCCTTCATAGTCACGGCTCCTGTCACTGCCGAGACAATTGAACTGCTTCCACTCGACCAGGACTCGCGCAATCCCGCCCGGGTCGAACAAGAACGAGACATCCTCGACGTAGTCCAGTCGATCTCTGTCCAGTTTCCCGACGGCGGTCGCGTGGTTTTGATGGAATTCCCTGCCCTTGCCGACATGCCCGAGCGGTTCTCTGCGATCACCGCCGGCATCCCGACTGACTCAAAAGCACTTGTCTTAGGACGCTATCTGACTTACCACCGCCGTGACAACGGCTTGTACGGGGTGTTGTTCTATGATGCACCATGGATTCTGATCAGCGAAGCAAAGACTAAACAAGCGATTGATGAGCAGTTTCGACAAATCGCCGTACTGGAGGAGCAGCCCAAGAGCGGCTTCATAGCGCTGACGCAAGGCAATCTGGGCATGCTCTTTGGAGTCATCGGCATTTACTGCGCGCTGCTCGTCCTGCTATGGCTGAGAATGGCGAGTTGGGCCGCAGGCATTGATCGCGCCTCGGGCATTCAACCCCTGCCTGTCGAAAGCCTGCGCGCAAGACTGCTCGCTATCAATGAAACCGACGCGCCTTTTATGCTCCAGCCGGGAAAACAGCAAAATGAATTGATCGCGGAGTGGAAGTACGCTGACGCCAAGTGGGTTGGAATCATGGCTGCTGGAGGTTTGAAATCCGTCGCCCGGATCAAGCTGCGCCTGGATGGGAAATCCTGCAAAGTCCGCTCTCAAGACACTCTGTGCCGCCTTCGCTGGACTGGCGCGGCGGGAAGCGGGAGCACAGCTTCAGCGCGCCTGAGCGCATCCTGGTTCAGAGGGATTGCATTTGCTCAATACGACACCGGTTTTATCGGCGGGCTGATTCTTACCAACGATGCTCAGCCGACAGTCAGCGCCGCCTATCACTGGAAATTCAATATCCAGGAAATGAAGCAGCCGCTTGTCGCGATCATCACCCAAGCGGGATGGGATTGGAAACCCGTGATCACCTTTTCACGCCTGCTCAACGGCTAATCACGACCTGGATGCGGACGATTTCCCGCGCCTGCTGTTATGATTTGCGACCTTCGGGTAGCTGGTGATTCTACCCTCTTGTCGTCGCTCTCCTAAGTTCTACTAACAATGTCAAAGTTTCTTCCGCTAGCCCTGATTCTGGCCGTCTTGTTCCTGTCCATGGATGCCGCATGGGCTGAGGCGGCAGCCTCTGCTGAATCCGCTGAAACGCCAGACAAAGTGACTGAGCCCAGCCCGCCTCAGGGGCTTGGGAACCCGCGCGCTACCTGGTCAACACTGCAAACAGCAATCCAGGAAATCCAACAGGGTCAAGAAGAGGAGATCGAGACCGTCATCAGCACCCTGGATCTGTCCGAGATCAATCTTCTGGTTCGCAAGGAACGCGGCAAGGACCTGGCATGGCAACTGATTGATCTGCTGGGGCTGTTACCAGACCCGCCAAGCGCGGAAAAACTTTCTGACGCCCCGGACAGTGAGCCGGTCATTATCTACCAGACAGAGGCCGGACGCATCCGTCTCAGCCGCAGTGCCGGGAATGCCTGGCTGTTCGATCCCACCACCCTGGAGCAGATTCCACCGCTGCGCGACGAGCTGGACCAGATCGCCGAAGCAGTCCCGCCCGCCAGCGAATCCCAGCCAGTCAGCCAAGCCTTAGCCCCCAAACCTGATCGCTCCCATCTGCCGTGGCAGATCCGTTTTCGCCACAGCCTGCCGGCACCGATGCGCCACACCAGTTTTGTTCTGGAGAACTGGATCTGGCTGGCATTGCTCGGGCTGATCCTGCTCGGCCTGGTGATGGACAAACTGGCCAGCCTGCTCTTACGCAGCCTGGTGCGCATCGGCAAAAGGCGCACGGCATTTGCGGAAATCAAATCCGTCTCCGATGACATCCTGCGCCCCTGGGGCCTGATGGCGATGGCGCTGGTCTGGTGGGCCGGCATCAATTTGCTCAGCCTGCCGGAAGGGGCGCTGTTGGTGTTGCTGGTCGCGGTCAAGTTTTTGGCCAGTCTCTCCGGGGTGTGGGCTGCGTTCCGGCTCGTGGATGTCACCGGCGCCTACCTGAGTTACCGCGCCGCACTCACGGAAACCAAACTCGATGATGCCCTGGTTCCTCTGGTACCGCGCACGCTGAAAATCTTTGTGGCTGTGATCGGGCTGGTGTTTATCGCCGACAATCTCAAGATCGATGTCTCTTCGCTGCTCGCCGGCCTCGGTCTGGGCGGCCTCGCCTTTGCCCTGGCAGCGAAGGACATGGTGCAAAACCTGTTCGGCTCGCTCACGGTTTTGCTCGACCGGACTTTCCTGGTCGGCGACTGGATATTGGTGGGAGAAATCGAGGGCACGGTCGAGTCCATCGGCTTTCGCAGCACGCGCATCCGCACCTTCTACAACTCCTTGGTCACTGTGCCCAATTCACGCTTCATCACGGCGGAAGTGGACAACATGGGTCTTCGCCGCTACCGGCGTTACAGTACCAAACTCGGCATTACTTATGACACACCGCCGGAGAGGATCGAGGCATTTTGCGAAGGACTCCGGGAGCTGGTGCGACAGCACCCCTACATGCGCAAGGACTACTTCCACATCTATCTGAATCACTTCGGCAATTCATCGCTGGAAGTGCTGGTTTACGTCTTCTGGCAAACTCCGGATTGGAGTACCGAGTTACGCGAAAGACACCGTTTTTTGCTCGATGTGCTGCGGGTCGGAAAAGAACTCGGCGTGGAATTCGCCTTCCCGACTCAAACCCTCTATCTGAAGTCGTCAGACCAAAACGCGCCGCTCCCGGAACTGGAACTCAGCGCCGCGGAGCAAAGAGGACGGGATGCGGCCAGAGAGATTGTCACCAAAACCACCGGACTGGGAGCCAAGCCATCACCTGTCGTGATTGGATGAGTGGCCATGGATTTTTGGCTTGCTTTGGGCCGCGTAGCGGTGCAAGCCGCCTTTGGCACACGCGCTCAGGATGCCATCACCCAACGCAACACCACGGGCAGGATGAAGCTGGAAGTCAGCGCCATCAGCCCCATGGCGAGGGCCGCGAAGGCGCCGGCCAGGCTGCTAATTTGCAAGGCCCGCGCGGTGCCGATGCCGTGAGAACTCACACCCAGTGCCAGGCCGCGCGCGCGATCATCGCGCACACCCACAAGCGCCAGCAACGCCGGGCCGATCACAGCACCCAGCACTCCGGTCAAGACCACCAGCACCGCCGTTAGCGATGGCAGGCCGCCAGTCTTCTCGGCAATGCCCATGGCCACGGGCGTGGTCACCGACTTGGGCGCCAGAGACATCAGCGTTTGTCGTGAGGCACCCAGCCAGCCGGCGATGAGCACGGCGCTGCTCGCCGCGACCAGGGCTCCGGTGGCAATGGCGACCAGGATCGGCAACCACAGCCGCCGGATCAGATTGAGGTGGCGGTAGAGCGGCACGGCCAGGGCTACGGTTGCCGGTCCGAGCAGAAAATGAATGAATTGCGCCCCTTCGAAATAGGTCGGGTACTGGATGCCGGTCGCCATCAAAAGCGCCACCAGCATGAGAATCGACAGCAGCACCGGATTGAGCAGCGCCTTGCGTCCGCTGCGCTGAAATAGCCAGTCCGCCGCCAGATAGGCTAGCAGAGTCAGCGTCAGGTGCAGCAGTGGGCTGGTTGCCAGATAGGCCCAGACCGCGTCGAGGGAGTTCGCAGGAGGCATGGGTCAGGCGCCATCCTGGCGACGACCTTCGCGCCACCGAATCAATGCGTTCATCAGCAGGCCGGTGGTCACCAGCGTTAGCACTGTGCTCAACACAAGCGCCAGAGTGATGGCCAGCCATTCCTGCCGCAGCATGGAAAAATGCAGCATGACGCCTACGCCAGCAGGCACAAAGAGCAACGCAAGGTGAGCGAGCAGCCCGTCAGCAACGCGACTGAGCCCCTCGGGCACGCCGCCGCGCAGCACCAGCCCGACAAAGAGCAGCAGCATGCCGATGACCGGACCAGGCACCGGCAGACCGGTGAAGAGCACCAGGGCCTCGCCGATGAGTTGGCAGACCAGAAGCAGGGCAATGAATCCGACCGGCATGGAAGTCAAGGCGCGTGCAGGATGCCTTCGGCCGCATGCCAATCCCGGCTGATAGGCTCATTTATCAATGACATCCAGCGGCCTGGTTGATCTGCGCCAGGGTCCGGTCCCAAACCGCACGCAGTTCGGTCAGTTGCCGGTCGAGCCGATCATCGAGCCGGTTATCAAGCCGGCTATCAATTTGGCCATTAGAGGGCTGTTCAGCGCCCGGGTCTAGCGCCATTTCCATATGCTCGGCCGCTCTGCTCAGGGCGAAAGCACCAACATTGGCGGCGGCCCCGCGCAGACGATGGGCCATGGCGCGGGCCTCAGAAGGGTTGTCTTCACTCAAGGCCGTGGCGACGAAATCGACGTAATCGCGCACGGAAACGACGAAATCGCACAGGAACTCATTGATGGCTGCGCGATCATCAAAGATTTCGCAGAGATAATTGAGGTCGAGGTCCGGTTTGGCCAGGACTGTGGCTGGATCTGTCTCTGTCGGCGCTGTGGCTGCGCGCTCGAGCAATTCGGGTGCGGGCGGAATTGGCGCCGGCGCGGCAGCTTGGGTACCGACCACCGGCGGCAGCCAGCGACTTAGCATGCTTTGCAGTTCTTTCAGCCGCACTGGCTTGGCCAGCAAGTCGCTGAGGCCGGCGCTGCGGGTGCGCTCGCGCTCGGCAGTGGTGACGCCGGCGGTCAGGGCGACAACTGGCAGCTTGGCCCAGACTGGATTGGTGCGCAGTTGCTCGGTGGCGGTCAGGCCGTCCATCTCGGGCATCTGTATATCCATCAGCACCAGGTCGAAGTCGTCTTTAGCCAGTTGCTCCAAGGCTTCGCGACCGTTTTGCGCCAGCGTGACCTCGGTGCCAAGCAGGCGCAGCATGTCGGTGATGATGTGCTGGTTGATGGGCTGATCCTCGGCCACCAGAATGCGACGCCCGCGCAAGTTCAGCACGGCGCTCGGGTCATTGGATGCGACGCTGGCCTGGAACTCGACTGGCGGCTCGACCGACGCTAAGCAGACCTCGAAGGAAAAACGACTGCCAACGCCCGGGGCGCTTTCGACATCCAGACGCCCGCCCATGCGCTCGACCAGATGCCGGCTGATGCTCAGGCCCAGACCGGTGCCACCGAAACGCCGCGCGATGGAGTCATCGCCCTGGGTGAAAGGCTGAAACAGTCGCGCCTGGGTGTCCGAGTCCATGCCGATGCCGGTATCGGACACCGACCAACGCAGTCGCACCTGGTTGTCTTTGTGCTCCAGGCATTGCAGGCACAAGCTGATTTCCCCGTGCTCGGTAAACTTGATGGCGTTGCTCAGCAGGTTGGAGAGCACCTGGCGCAAGCGCAGGGCGTCGCCGAGCAGCCAACGCGGCACCGCCGGGTCGCACTCGGACACCAGTCGCAGCCCCTTGTTCTGAGCCATGGGCGCAAACAGCGAACGCTCGTTCTCAAACAGCGCCTCGCGATCAAAGGGGACAGCCTCCAGGCTGAGCTGGCCGGATTCGATCTTGGACTGATCGAGAACGTCGTTGAGGATGCCGAGCAACTGCTCGCCGGACTGATGCAGCTCTTGCAGGTACTGCCGGGTAGTCGCATCGAGCGAGCGGCGCAGGGCCAGTTCCGCCAGACCGAGGATGCCGTTCATCGGTGTGCGGATTTCGTGGCTCATGCGCGCGAGAAAGGCGCTTTTCACCTGAACGGCAGCTTTCGCCTGGGTCACCGCCTCAGTCAGGGCGGTATTGCTGACACGCAGTTGGTCTTCCAATTCATGGCGCTCGGTGATATCGACCGAGATGTTGCCAGTGCCGAGCAGCGTGCCCTGAGCGTCGAAGATGGGGTGCTTTTTGGTCAGATAGAAGCGCAGGCTACCGTCGTGCGCGATGACCGGTTCCTCGCGTGCAATGACCTCGCCAGCAGGCAAGCGCTGGGCGGCGCGCTCGTCGGCCATGTAAGTGCGCACCGGCTCGGACTCCGGGGAAACATCAAAGATCTCGGCATCGGTCTTGCCGATGAGCGCATCGACCGAGGGCTTCCCGGCCACGCGGGCAAAGGCGGCATTCGCGGCCACCACCCGCAGGTCCAGATCCTTGACCACCACGATGGCGTCGCTGTGCTCGACCACGGCGGACAGGGCTGCGGTTTTCCACTGCCACGGGCTGCGGTTTGCCACATCCTGGATTTGGTCGTCTTGTTCGCGCTGCATTCCGCTTCCGCTATCTCGTGCCATTGCTGCCCATCGCAGCGCACAGCCCCATGATGCGCCCGTTGCGCGCTGGGCACTATACGCTAGAGTGCAGTGTGATCCCCAAGCTGATCTTTCAACACCTCAATATGGGTGACGATGGTCTCGGACAGCACGCAAGCCGCTTGAAACGCCTGCTGGGCCTCATCGCGCGCCCGGCGCCGTGACTCTCCACTGTGCGCAGCACCTGACGGTAGAAGTCCTCGTGCGGCGCTTCTATCTCGTGCATCGCCGGCAGATGCCCGTAGCGCTCACCGCCGTCGCCATGGTACCACTGGCCCAAGCTACAGTGGTGAGCATCGGGAACAGCCTCGCGCGCGAGCTTAATCTGCCCGGCCAGAACGCCGCGCAGGCGCGATTTCCAGACAATGTGATTGGCCATGGCGCGGTCAAAGTCGAACCCCGAGCGGCCAAGGTCAAACTGCCCGATACGCTCGAACTGGCGCGCGCTTTCATCCCCAATGAAGACATTGGCGGAAATCATCTCTGCTGCCGCCGCATCCGTCTGCTCGGCCATGCTCGCAATGCTTGAGAGGCTGCTGTCGAGTTCCGTTGCCACCTTGCTCTTTTGTTCGGCGCCTAGGCAATGCGCTCGCTCATGGCGTCCATCTGTTCGACGCGCTCGACGATGCGCCCCAGGCGCGCGTGAGCCAAGGCCGGATCGCCACCAAGGTCGTGGTGCATGGCGCGGCCAAGGCGCCAGATCAACATGCCCTGCAACCGCAGCGCCGCTGTGGTGATCAGGATAAAAAGCCAGTGCCCGGACAGCACGCCGGCGTCGGCGGCAGGCGCGTCAAACTGCAGCAGGCCGCTACTGCCTAACACCAGCAGACCGAGCACGGCGCTGCCAGCGCAGAGTCGAAAATGCCCGTTAAAACCAGAAAGCAGATGCCCCCGCACCGGCTGTTTGCTTACCACTGAAGAATCCATGGCCGCTGCTCCTGCTTTAAGGAGTGGTTAATCCTAGAGTATCACTCACACCTTGAACCGCCCGACACGCTCAAGCTGATCGGCCGCGAGTTGCGCCAACTCGGCTGCGGCATTGTTGATTTGGCTCGAGCCGATGGTAATCTGCGCCATGGCTTCGGCGCTGTTGATCAGGTTGCGATCCACTTCCTCGGCCACCGCGCTCTGCTCCTCGGTGGCGCCAGCGATCTGCATGTTCATGTCGCGGATACGGGTAACCGCCTCGGCAATGGTGGTCAGCGCTTGGCGCGCGCCCTCGGCCATCTCGGCGTTCTTGTCCACCTGGCCACGGGCTTGTTCCATGGCGGTAACGGCCTGGCCGCTGCCTTCCTGCAAGCGCTCGATCATGGTCTGGATCTCGGTGGTGGAATCCTGCGTGCGACTGGCCAGAGTACGCACCTCGCCGGCCACCACAGCAAAACCCCGGCCCTGTTCGCCGGCGCGCGCCGCCTCAATGGCGGCGTTGAGCGCGAGCAAGTTGGTCTGATCGGCAATGCCGCGTATCACATCGAGCACCTGACCGATGTTCTCGGCGTCCTGTGACAATCGGCCGACGGCGGCAGCTGTGGTCTGAATCTGCTTGGCAGCGGTATGAATCAGCTCGGCGGCCTCGACCATCACGCTCTGGCCCTGCTGGGTTTCCTGGTCCGCCGCGCGCGCCGCCTCGGCGGCTTCAGCGGCATTTCTGGCCACCTCGGCAACTGTGGCGGTCATTTCGTTCATGGCCGTAGCGACCTGACCGGACTCCGACTGCTGGCGGCTGATCTGGTCGCTGGTGGCGCTACTGGTAGCGGTCAACTCCTCGGCCGCCGCAGCCACCCGTTCGCTAGCGGTCATGGCCTCGGCCACCAGGTCGCGCACCCGGCGCTGGAAGCGGTTGAAAGCCGTCGCCAGATCGGCGAGTTCATCCTGCCCGGTCTCAGGCAACTTGTGGGTCAGATCGCCCTCACCATCGGCAATCTCGCGCATGGTCTCGGTCGCACCTCGGATACGGCGCACAATGGCCCGAGCCAGCCAGGACATACCGATCACGCCAATAAGAACCGCGACGACGGAGAAGACGATCATGAATGCAGCCGATTGTCGGGTCTGGGCAGCGGCTTCCTCCGCCAAAGTCAGCACCTTGGCCACGGGCACCTTGATCTGCACGGCCCAGGGCGTGCCGGTTCGGCCGACTTCAATGGGCACCAGGGTAAAGATTTCCTCGGTACCTGAGGCGGAGACGGATTTCAGTTGCAGGATCTCGCCCCTGGCAATGGCCTGCTTGACCTTGTCGCCTTGGTCGTGAAGTTCGGACACATCCTTGCCGACAAGCTCAGGATGCGCGTTGCTTGCCACCAGGGTGCCATCGTTGGCAATCACGGCCACACTGGCCTGACCGTCGAACAGCCCCGCAGCGGCACGCTCGACCTGGGCTTGCAGGTCACTGAGGGTCAGATCGATACCAGCCATGCCGCGAAAGACGCCATTGAGCATGACTGGTGCTACCAGGGAGGTAATCAGCACATCCTGGCCCTGCACCTTGGCGAGGTGGGGATTAATAATGGCCTCGCGCCTGGTGTTTTTTGGAATCTGATAATAATCGCCCGCGCCCGACTGGTCGTAACCCGCCAATGCATCCATCACCAGGGTGCCGTCGGCCGCGCGATGCCAGTAGGGAATGAAGCGCCCACTGGCATCCGTGCCCGTAGTATTGGCCAGCGCGGCGTCGCGCCGGTCGAAGGCATCGGGCTCCCAGGCGGTGTAGACGCTGACGAACTCCGGGTTTTCCCGCAGCACCGCCTTGAGGATCTGGTTGATGTCCTCGCGCGAATAGAAGGCGATACGATCAGCCCAGAGCCCGGAGCCGATGATCCAGTCCCACTGCGGGATCAGTCGCCCGTAGGACAGTTTGGGCTTGGGCTCGCTGCTGCCCGGCATGGGCCAGCGGTAATGCACATAGCCTTCGCCATCATCGGCAACTTGTTCTTCAAGCGCGACAAAGAGGTTCTGGTCGCGCCCCATGGCGTTGTCGAACTTGGGGTTGTCGAGCACCTGGCCGTCCAGCTCAGTCGCAATGGGATGCATCAACATGCGCGGCACCGGCTTGAGCCTGTCTTGCACCCATAGATAATTACCGTCGTCGTAGCGCATGGCGCTCAGCACCTTCAGCGCCTCGGCCTGCGCCTGTTCGCGGGTGAGCTCACCGCGTTGTTCGGCAGCAATATAGGGAGCGATAGTAGACTCGGCCAGGTCGGCCGCCATTTCCATGCGCCGAAAGCGCTTGCGCAGACGCTCCCAGTCGGCCTCGGTCAGCTTTTCGTCATCCGGGCGCGCAGCGGAGACAAAGGCCTGGGCCAGGGTGCGCGCGGCATCGAGCGGCACCTCAAGCGAGGCATCGATACTGGCGGCCTCGCGGCTGGCGACATTTAGCGCCAGATCTTTGGCCGCTTGCAGGCCAGACTCGCGCTGGACGTCTGCCATCTCCTGCATGCGCAGGACCGCATAAGCGGTAATGACCACGCCAAGCGCGACCATGCCGAAGCCGGACCAAAAGGCGATGCGAAATCCGATAGAATGGCGATTGAACATGGATATTTCCGTCTCTTTATTTATGTTGTTTCTTGCGTTTGCGGGGGCGCGGCGGCCAGCCATTTGCCAAGCACCTCAGCCACAGACTCGGGTCTAAGCGGCTTGGCGAGGTAGTCGTTCATCCCGGCGGCCAGGCAGCGCTCGCGATCGACGGACCGGGCATGCGCGGTCATGGCAACAATGATGAGCGCCGGACTGGCGGGCTCGAAGCCCGGCACTTGGCCGCGCAGCCGCTGGGTGACCTCCAGGCCATCGAGTCCTGGCATCTGGATGTCCAGCAACACCAGATCGAAGGCCTCGGCAGCCAGGCGTTCCAGCGCTGATTCGCCGTCGCTGACCGCCAAGGCGTTGACGCTAAAGCGCTCGAGCAAGCCCAGAGCGACCTGGCGATTGGTCAAATTATCATCCACCACCAGCACCCGGGCCGATGTGTCCAGTCGCGGCAACACCGGCAGTCGGTCGCTGGTAGACGCAGGCCCAGGCACCTCGCCAGGTACCAGACGACCTAGCAGCTCTCGCAGGTCGCGCTGGCGCACCGGCTTGGGCAGCACGGCCCAGTAGCTCTGGTGCTCATCCGTGCCGGCACTCGGCGGCGCGGTTAGGGCGGGCATTAGCACCAGGCGCAGGTCATCCAGGCGCGGCTCAGCGCGAATCGCACGCGCCAGTGCCGTCGTTGCCAGCCCCGGCAGCTGTTCGGCCAGAAGCGCCAGGCTGAAAGGATCACCGGCACTCAATTGTGCATAGACCCTGGCCAGGGCTTCCTGGCCGTCACCCAGCGCCAAGGTGCGCAGACCAAAGTGATGCAGGCGCTCGACCAGGGCATCGCAGCTGCTTTGATTGGCATCGACGACCAACACCCGCTGACCGCACAGGCGCGCCGGCAGGGTGGCGGGCCGAGCCACCTGGGTCTGCACGCCAAGGCGAGCGGTGAACCAAAACTCGGCACCCTGCCCAGGTTGGCTGGTGACGCCGATCTCGCCATCCATCATCTGGGTGAGTTGATGTGCAATGGCCAGTCCGAGCCCGACACCGCCATACTCGCGGGCGCTGGAGGCGTCGACCTGGGTAAACTTCTCAAACAGACGCGCGCTGGCCTCCGGCGCCAGCCCGATGCCGGTATCGCACACAGAAAAACGCAGGACCAGGGTATCTAGCCGGTGTTCGATCAAGGCAACCCGCACCCGCACCTCGCCCTGGCTGGTGAACTTAATGGCATTGCCGACCAGATTGGTCAGCACCTGGCGCAGGCGCCCGGGATCGCCCCACAGTTGGGTTGGCACCTCGGGGTCGAGGGCGCAGATCAGTTCCAAGCCTTTTTGGTGAGCGCGATAAGCCAGCGCCGCGCCGCAGTCATCGAGCAGCTGAACCAGATCAAAGGCCCGGCGTTCGAGCTTGAGCAGGCCAGTCTCGATACAGGAGAAGTCGAGCAGGTCTTCGATCAGCCTCAGCAGTGCCTCACTGCTTTGATACACGATTTCGCAGTTGCGCTGCTGGTCCGGCGTCAGCTCGCTTGCAAGCAGCAGTTGGGTCATGCCCATGATGCCATTGAGCGGCGTGCGCAGCTCGTGACTGACATTGGCCAGAAAATCGCTCTTGGCCCGATTGGCGCTCTCGGCCTGCTCTGCCAGTTCCTGGGCATGCGCGGTGGTGGCCTCCAGCGCCTGCTCGGCGCGCTTGCGCTCGGTGATGTCGAGATCGGTGCCGCAGTACCCGCGCAGTTCGCCATCAGCGTCCAGCACCGGAATGCCATTGGTCTCGACCCAAATCCGCCGCCCATCGGCGGCCTGGACGGGGTTTTCCATACCCTCGAAGGCCTGGCGCTGGGCAAAGACCTTGAGCGCGGCCTCCTTAAATGCCTCGCGCTCCTCTGGCGGGTGCAAATCGTAAAAGTGCTTGTGCCCAACCAACTCGGTCGGGCTGTAACCAATCACCCGCTCGACACCGTCGCTCAGATAGGTGAAGAGGCCATTGGCATCCACCTCCCAGGCAACCAGCCTGCTATGCGCAGTAACCTGCTCGAAGCGCTGCTCGCTGCGCCGGCGCGCGTTTATGTCCTGCAGGGTGCCTAGCATCCAGAGTGCGCGCGAGGGTTGGCTAACCGACCACTGGGCGACCCGTCCGCGCACCGCTGTCCAAAGCCAGGAACCATCGCGATGGCGCAGGCGCATTTCGCAGCTGTAGAAGGGCGTCTTGCCGTGCAGATGCGCGTAGATCTTGCCACGCACCAACTCGCGGTCCTCGGGATGCACCATAGCGGCCCAGGTATCCATGGTCACGGGCCAGAGTTGCTCCATGGAGTAGCCCAATATCTCGGCCCAGCGTGCGTTAACGAACAAGTCGCCAGTTTCCGGTCGCCATTCCCAGGTACCGGCATGAGTGCCGTCGATAATGCCGGCCAGGCGCTCGCGCTCGCGCGCGAGCGCGTCCTCAACCTCTTTCAGGCGGGTTTGATCAAACAGATAGCCACGGACTTCCGTCACAGTGCCGTCCGCTGCACGCACCACCTGGCTGAAGTCATAAAACCAGCGATAACTCAAGCCGACCCAGTCGCGCACCTCAAGCCGATAGGATTGCTTGAAGTTCTGGTCACCGGCGGCCAGGTGGGCGGCAACCTCGTCACTGGTGCGCGTAACATCCTCGGGGTGAATGAGTTGGATAAAACGAAACTCGGGCGCGCAGAGTTCCTCCGGGGTATACCCAAGAATAGCCTCGGCATTACGCGACACCCGCCGAATGGGCCAGCCCGGCTCCAGACTCCAGACAACAGTGACCACCGGCCCGGCGGAGAACAGATCACGCTCGCCCCTTAACTCCCGCTCGACAAGAGCCAGACGCTCGGCATTCTCGACCCGCTCGGTAATGTCGAAGGCAATCTGCAGGCGTGCATAATGGCTGTCGGTCCAGGCAATCGCCTGATCGCGGCAGTCATAGCGCCGGCCATTGCGGGCGTTTTGCACTTCCCAGTGGCGCACACCGCCGGGCTGGCCGTTGCTATCAAACAGATGTTCGTGGCTGCAGTCGTCGCAACGTGCGTTACGTCCATGCAACGCTTGCCAACAGGTCTGCCCTTCGATATCGCCGAACAGGCCACGGCCATAGGCGTTGACGAACAGAATCTCGTCGCTGTCGAGATCGCTGACATAGACCAGGGCGTCGAGATTATCAAGCACCCTCAGCAAACGCCGTTCGCTGGCCACCAGAGCCTGCTCAGCGGTTTGGGCGCGGTCGGCGGTTAAACCATCGCAATGACCGGTTTTTTGGGGTTGCATAGAATTCTTGCGTTGCGGACGATCATAACGACTGATCGCACAACAAAGGCGATCACACCAACTGCCAATTAAGCGGTCTGCAAGGGTTTTGACCAGAATTCGTTATCGGGCAGACGGTCTCGCAACGCGCGAAACAGCCCGATCGCACTCTGGGCGCCTAGCTTGTATGGATCGAATTCGTCGTCGACAGAGAAGCAACGAACAATGCTGCGAATCTCAGCGGTCCAGGGCACATACGCCATGTCCCAGTCGGTAAAATCGCGCTGAGAAAGCTCCTCACAGGTAAGCAACACCGGACGGGAATGGCGATTATCGTGGACAATTCGGTGATAGGTTTCGTTAACGGCGTCACGCGAACCTTCCAGACATTGCAAAAAGTAAACCCCGTTAAAAAGCAGCATGCCGGTAATCCCAGCCTTGGCGTT
Organism: Thiorhodovibrio frisius; assembly: GCF_033954835.1. Taxonomy (NCBI): domain Bacteria; kingdom Pseudomonadati; phylum Pseudomonadota; class Gammaproteobacteria; order Chromatiales; family Chromatiaceae; genus Thiorhodovibrio; species Thiorhodovibrio frisius. The sequence goes on along the minus strand of NZ_CP121471.1, from coordinate 1,271,961 downwards.
CTTCTGGCGCGATACCTGAAGAATGTTAGTGATCGCATCCTTGTCAACACCGGATAATTCGCTGCAATAGATGAGTCGCGTAATGAACATGGCCAATCCTCGGGTTGTTTAACGCCAAGCCGGCGCGAGTCCGGCAAGACGATGCGCGGCCGGATTCAGTGTTTGGGAACTCAGAGAGTACAATAGTCGACAAAAATCATCAACATAAAGTCGAACGCAAAGGCATAGGTTGAGCTGGCGTCGCGCAAATTACCATGACCGAACGGCTGGGATTCGCGATAATGATCAGCACTTGACTCGCACCCGATCACTGCGAAGCTGATCGGAACCGCACCCACCGGCCCGCCTTGGCGCCGGATCTATCCATCTCATGAGGAGTTGTATGAACAACGACGACCTGAAAGATTACGTCATCAACCTGGCGGAACTGGTCGGCTTCGATCTCGAAGCCGGCACCTGGACGCAGGAACCGACCGAACTACAGCAGGTCAAGCCCGGATTGCCAATCGCCCTGTCGCGGCTATTTCTCGCCCTGCGCTGTGCCAACCCCTCCGATACCAGCGACTAACGCTCACTAGCCCGACCAGGCGACAGATGCAACCGCTGTTTCACACCAAGGCCAACCGCGCCCAGCTAAGACCCGCACCGGTGCTTGACCTGCGATTCTGAACATGGCATTCTTAGCAGTCTATTTGGCTACGTAGCTCAGTTGGTTAGAGCGCGGCACTCATAATGCCGATGTCGCTAGTTCGAATCTAGCCGTAGCCACCAACTCTCTCAAAATCAGCCGCTTTATAGCGGCTTTTTTGTGCGCCTTGTTCGACATCTAGCATTGGGGATCGGCATTTTTCTCTACGACTTTTAGATGTCGTGGTGTTGCTCGCTCAGGCACATCAGGCAAGGGAGCGGTGTCAGCCGTTGTTCAGCTTTCAGGAATGCGCAGAACCTGGCCGACGCGGATGCGGTCGCTCTCAAGCTGGTTGAGAGAGCGCAGTGATGGCAGGCTGACCTGATAATCGCGCGCAATATCGAGCAGGGTATCGCCGCGTTCGATGACATGACGGATGGAGCTGGCGCCCCTGTCATTTCTCATCGCAAACAGGGTTTGCGGCGGCGGATTGGCCTCGAAGTAGCGCTTGATTCCCACCAGAATGGCTTTCGCGACCTGGTTCTGAAAGGCTGGGTCGCGCAGGCGCTTTTCTTCCTCGGGATTGGAAATAAAGGCTGTTTCCACCAGCATGGACGGAATGTCCGGCGCTTTTAGCACAGCAAAGCCGGCGGACTGGATGCGACTCTGGTGCATTTTGCCCAGGTGTCCCAACTCGTCCAACACCGGCTTGGCCGCCAGCATGCTGTGCTCCATGGTCATGTTTTGGGTCATGTTCATCAGCACGCCAGCGACTTCTTCGTTGCTTTTCCCCAGGTCAATGCCGGCAAGAAGGTCAACCTCGTTCTCGCGTGCAGCCAGCCATTTGGCGGCCTCGCTGCTCGCGCCACGCTCAGACAGGGTAAAAACGGAAGAACCGCGTACGCTGCGATCGCGAAAGGCATCGGCATGAATTGACACGAACAAATCCGCGCGATGTTTGCGGGCGATGCGAATGCGCTCGCGCAGAATGACGAAGCGGTCGCTGTCGCGGATCATGGCCGCGCGCATCCCGGGCTCTTTATCGACCAAGCGGGCGAGAACGCGCGCAATGGCCAGGGTCACATCCTTCTCCCGAGTGCCGCGCGGGCCAACCGCCCCTGGGTCTTTGCCACCGTGACCAGCATCGATGGCAATCACCACATCGCGCGCCTTGAGCTTGACCGAGCGCTGTTGCACCGAGGGATGACCGGACAGGCCGCGCGAGGCCTCTGCCAACGCCTCCTGGCGGACTTCTTGCTCGGGTTTGGGTGTGAGGTCCACCACCAGACGATAACCATGACGCCCATCGGGTTGTAGACAGAAGCTTTTGACCCGCACCTTGCGCTTGAGGTCGAGCACGATTCTGGCGCTCTCCCCGGGGCGCTCGCCGCTGCGGATGCTTGTCAGCAGCGGATTGGTCGGATCAGGCTGGCGCAGCGGACCAGACAGGCTGACACCGGCTAAGTCGATGACCAGGCGGTCAGGTGAGTCGAGCGAGAAGATGTTGTGCTCAACCACCGGGCCCGAGGTATCGAGCACCAAGCGGGCCATTTCATTCTGGCTGGACAGACGCGCACCCTGGATCTCGACCCGAGCGGCGGCGCTTAAGCCCCATGACAGCAGACAGATGAGCAGAATGGTGATGAGTCGAATATTTTTCATAGTGCCCCCCGCAGGAAGCCTCGGACCCCAAGGTCGCAGGATTTTCGACGCTGGTGCCTCAAAGCATAGCAAGGGACGGCAAAATTGTCTATTTTTTCTGATGTTTGCCGGGGGTTTCTCTAAGTTGCTTAAAGTCTTGCGCGCGCAGCAGGTTTTGCGCGCCTAGGCATTGGCCGTCCCCAGTGCTCGCGCCGCCGCAGTTGCGACCTGCTGCCAGTCGCCACGACCGCAAAAACTCAGCGAACGGCCCGGCGGCTGCATCTCGATGCTGATGCTGAAATCGGGCGGCGGCAGCAGCCCGGCGCCGCGCTCGGGCCATTCGATCAATAATAGACCACCATCGCCGAGCAGCTCCTGCCAGCCGAGATAGTCAAGTTCCTCAGGATCGGCCAAACGATAGAGATCGAGGTGGAAGATGCGCTTGGAAGCAGGTTCGGCCCGGAATTCTTTGGGCTCGATCTCTTTGGGTTCAATCCCATGAGGCTTGATCTGATAGGGCTCGATCAGCGTATAGGTCGGGCTCCGCACCGCGCCCTGAACGCCATAAGCACGCAGCAGGCCGCGCACCAGTGTGGTTTTGCCGGCTCCGAGCTGGCCGTGCAGAAACACCAGTGCTCCTTTGGGTGCTGCCGAGATACTGCCCCGCCCTGTCTCTAGCCAGGGCGATAACAGCGGCGCCAGACTTTGCCCCACGCGCAGCATGCCTGGTTCATCGGGGATATAGAGCGCTGTCATCGCCCCTGCTCCCAACCCGCCAGACGGCACCACTGGCCGCGCAGGGCGGCGATGAGATCGGACGCCAGTAGACCACGTTCACCCTCGCGTGCGGCCCAGTCCGCTGCCGCTGCATGCAGGCAGACACCGGCACTGGCGGCCTGTTCAAGTGGGAGCCCCTGGGCGAGCAGCGCGCCAATGATGCCGGTCAGTGCATCGCCCATGCCGCCACTGGCCATACCGGGATTGCCCTGACTACAAAGCGCTGGCGCTTGTTGTGCGGCGCTGGCGATCAAGGTGCCCGCGCCTTTCAGCACCACAGCGCCACCATAGTGTTGCTGGAGTTCAGCAGCAGCCGCAAATCGGTCTTGTGCGATCTCGGCTGTTGTGCAGGCGAGCAGGCGCGCCGCCTCGCCTGGATGGGGTGTCAGTATCCAGTGATCTCGCCGTTGCGGCTGTTCGGCGAGCAGATTGAGCGCATCGGCATCCAGCACCAGCGGGCGCTGCCCGATGACCTCGGCTTGCAGCAAATACTCAAACAGCGCCCGGCCCCATGGAGCCCGCCCCAGCCCAGGCCCAAGCGCAACCAGACTTGCCCGCTCGAGCAGGGGCGCGAGCTGGTCGGGCGAGGACACTGCCGCAACCATCAACTCTGGGCGGGTCAGGTTGAGCAGCGCGGCATGGTCGGGGTGGGTTGCCAGGGTCACCAGCCCGGCGCCGGCACGCAGCGCGGCCTCGCCACACAGGCGCGCGGCACCGCTCATGCCAGGCGCACCGCCAACCACCAGCAGATGACCACAGCTGCCTTTGTACGCAGTGCGCGACCGGGGCGCGATGCGCGCCGCCTCCTTGGGCCAGTCGGTGCGGCGGGCGGCAGCCACTGTACTGGCATAGACCGCCGCCGGCACCTCAAGCGCGTCGAACTGGATACAACCGGTGCGGTCTGGCCCATCACCGGTAAACAGGCCCTGCTTCAAGCCGATGAAACTTAAGGTTGCAGTCGCGCGAATCGCCGCGCCAAGGATGCAGCCGGTGTCCGCGCTCAGTCCTGAGGGAATATCCACCGCCAGCACCGGCGCGCGACCTTGATTGACACGGTTGATCGCAGCAGCCATGTCGCCAGTCACCACACGCGTCAGCCCAGTGCCCAGCATGGCATCCACGATCAAATCGCTCGCCTCGGGCCATTCGGGCCAGGTCGAGACCTGGCCACCGGCATCGGCATAAGCGCTTGCCGCCGCTGCCGCTGCGCCGCTCAGGCGTTGGTGATCGCCAAGCCGCACCAAGCGCACCTGGCGCCCGGCGCTCCGAGCCAGCCTCGCCAGCACATAGCCGTCGCCACCGTTGTTGCCGGGGCCGGCCAGGACGGTGAGGCGCCCGGCTTGCGGCCAGTCGCGTTCGATGAGTCGCCACAACGCCGCACCGGCGCGCTCCATCAGGGTTTCGCCCGGGATGCCAAAACGCTCAATGGCACAGGCATCGAGCATGCGCACCTGTTCGGCCCGGTAGAGGGCGTAGGGCAGTTGTTCAGTGCTCGGCATCAAACGCGGCATTGGCTTGCCTTGATCAGTGTTTGGGCTCCAGTCCAGACGAATGTCTGACCGCCATCAGCGCATTTCCCGACTGGAGGGCACAAGCCCAGTCTTACGCGCGCTTGCACTGACAGGCCAAACCCACGAGCACGTCTTGCAACAAGCTGACGCGACCTTCCAAGACAGCGGTAGCCATCGATTCACCTCCTGACTGGTCACAACCGGATCGATCTCAGTATGATCCCAACAACAAGGGTTGCAAAGCCCAAACACTCGCACCTTGAGCACGCAGACCTTGACACCCACCACCCTCGCCGCCCACATCAAAACCTGGGGCCGAGAACTCGGCTTTCAGCAAGTTGGCATCGCCGGCTGCGAGCTGAGCGGCCCCGAAAGCTATTTGCACGACTGGCTCGCGCGCGGCTGGCATGGCGAGATGGACTACATGGCCCGTCACGGCAGCAAACGCAGCCGCCCGGCTGAACTGCTACCGGGCACAAAAAGAGTGATCTGCGCGCGCATGGACTACATGCCAGAGGCGCTGGAGGACACCAGGGCCGCTTGCGATCATCCCATCGAGGCCTTTATTTCCCGCTACGCACTCGGGCGTGATTACCACAAGCTGCTGCGCGCGCGGCTGAAACAGCTCGCCCTGCGCATCGAGGCTGAAAGCGGCCCCTTCCAGTGGCGCCCGCTGGTCGACTCGGCACCCGTAATGGAAAAGCCGCTGGCACAAGCCGCTGGCCTGGGCTGGATTGGCAAGCACACCAATTTAATCAACCCAGGCGCCGGTTCCTGGTTCTTTCTCGGCGAGCTTTATGTCGATCTGCTGCTGCCCATTGACGAACCCCTGCCCAGTCATTGCGGACGCTGCCGAGCCTGCATGGATATCTGCCCCACAGGTGCCATTGTCAAACCTTATGAATTGGACGCGCGCCTGTGCATCTCTTATCTGACTATCGAACTGGCCGGTGCGATCCCCGCGCCGCTGCGCCCGCTGCTGGGCAACCGCATCTATGGCTGTGACGACTGCCAACTCGTCTGCCCCTGGAACCGCTTTGCGCATGTCACGAAAGAAGCCGATTTCTGTCCCCGTCATGGTCTGGATGGCGCCAGCCTGATTGCACTCTTTAGCTGGGATGAAGCGGAATTTCTCAAGCGCACCGAGGGCAGCGCCATCCGTCGCATCGGTCATCAGCGCTGGCTGCGTAACATCGCCGTGGCGCTTGGCAACGCCGCGCCCTCCCCTGTCGCACGCCAAGCGCTGGAAGCTCGCAGCGACCACCCGAGCGATCTAATCCGCGAGCATGTCCATTGGGCGCTAGCGCGACAATGCCAGCGGCGCGAGAATGACGACCTCTCTGAGAAAGCACCCGGCACCCCATCTTCTCAACAGGAGCCCCGCGCATGATCAATCTGCTTAGTCTCTCGCGCGCCGCGCGTTTAGCCGGCGTTAGCCGCGGCACTCTACAGGCACGCATTCGCCAGGGCGAAATCGAGACCTTCGAGGGTGAGGTGCGGGTACAGGATTTGCTGCGCGTATACCCCAACGTCAGCCTGGAACACACCGGCCTGCTCGATCAGGTGCAGCAAATCCGGGACAACGCGGTGCCGCGCGACAATGATCAGGACCATCAATTACCCAGCCCCGAGGTGCTGCTCTCGCGCCTGCGTGCGCTGAGCGACGCACTCTCCGCGCAGGTCAGCCGCGCCGATGGGCTACAGCAGTTGATTGCGGATTTGCGCAGCCAGTTGACCCACGCCATCCCCGAGCGCGACACGCGCGAACGTCTGCTCGGCTGGCTGGATGCACAATGCGCAGCCCTCGCCGAAGCGCCCGAGTCCGAGGCACGCCGACAGCTGTTTGCGAAAGACAACTTCCTGCGCCTGATGGCGGCAAGCGTCAAGGTGATCCCGAGTGGGCATGAATTCTTTGTCGAGGGCTCGGAGTCGATTCTCGACGCTGCCGTGCGCGCGGGGCTGCGCATGAACTACGGCTGCGCCAACGGCAACTGCGGCTCTTGCAAGGCGCGGGTGGTGTCAGGTGAGGTGTGGAAGCTGCGCAATCACGACTATGTACTCAGTGCCCGCGAGCAACAGTTGGGTTACTTGCTCGCCTGCTGCCACACGGCGGTCACCGACCTGGTGCTGGAGGCCGCCGAGGCGCATTCGAGCGCGGATTTACCCCACCAGGAGATTCGCGCCCAAATCCGCAAAGTCGAGCACCAGAACGCCGATCTCATGCTATTGCAGGTGCAGGCGCCACGCACCCAGACCCTGCGGTTCATGGCCGGGCAGTCCGCGCGACTACAACTGGAGGACAGCACCAAAACTGAACTGCCCATCGCCAGTTGCCCCTGCAATGGCCGCACTCTGCACTTTTACATTCGGCGCGGACGCGATGCCTTCAGCGATGCCGTCTTCAGTCGCACACTCAGCCGCGCACCCGTGCTGGTCAGCGGCCCTCAGGGCGATTTCGTGCTGCGCGAGGCTGATCCGGGCCCGGCGGTCTTCATCGCCTTCGGCGATGGCATCGCACCAATCAAAAGCCTGATCGAACATGCCGTGTCCATCGACACCGCCGCCAGCCTGCATCTGTACTGGTCAACTTCTGGCACCGAGGGTTTTTATCTCGAAGGCTGGTGCCGCGCGCTCAAGGATGCGCTCGACCACTTCGCCTTCACCCCATTAGTCAATGCCACTGCCGAGGACCTGCTTGCCCTGCTCCGCGCCGATCTTCCAGAGCCAAACACCGCCAGCTATTACCTAGCCGGATCAGCCGAAGAACTGGCGCCCCTAGCCGACAGACTCAGCAACCTGGGCATCGCGGATGAGTCTGTGGCAAGCCTGTCGGTTTAGATGCCTAAGGCTCATGCTCCCGACCGCCCCGGAGCATGAAGCGGCCGCTTCACGGCAAGATGTTCAAACTCTCATCTGATTGTCCACAAGACTGCGGACTTGCCAGGTCGGCTGCGGCAGATCTGCGGCTTTGGTGCCGCCTGCGGCTGGAATCACCGGGGCGCCACCTGCAAGACCGGTGCCAACCAGTACCGCGTCCAGGCCCGCATCCAGGCCACCGCGAATGTCGGTGCCGAGTTGATCGCCAATCATCACCGGCCGCTGAACGCCGAGCTGCTGCCTGGCTTGGTCGAAAATTGGCCGACAGGGTTTGCCGAGGCGCTCGAAGGCGATGGGCTGGTCGGGATGATGGGCGTTGAGCACGGTCTCAAGCATCACGGCCATGGCGCCAGCGGTCAGGCTGAAGGCACCGGGCGCGCAGGGGAAGATGAGGTCGGGATTGCACAACAAGAGATGGATGGACTCACCACCAGCCTGACGGCGCATGATCAGATTGAGCGCACGATTGAAGTCCTCGGGCCAACGCACGCCGTTTTGGTCGGCAATGACCACCACCTCGGCGTCCTGGTCGTCCTCAATCAGCCGCCCACCGGCGCGAGTCACATAACCTTGGGCGCTTGGCGGGCCGAGCAGCAGGCAGGAGGCGCCTTGCAGACCATGGCGGGCAAAATAGGGCTGGAGCAGCATGCCGGAGGTCAGCAGATGCTGAGCGTCGAGCGCCAGCCCCTTGGCGGTGAAGTCGGCCGCGAGCTGTTGCGGCAGACGACTGGCGGCATTGGTGACAATCAGCCAGGGCTTGCCAGCGGCATCAAGGCGGGCGAGAAAGTCCGCCGCGCCAGGTAGCGGGCCGGTATCGTCGAGCAGCACCCCATAGGCATCAAGCAGAAAGCCGTCGTAGCGCTCGATGAGTTGGGACGGGGTAATGAGTGGCGCCGTCAATCTGGCTTCGGGGTCCGAATGGCTTGGGGGCATTGGCGCGGCTCTTGGGGATTTCCGGCGGGCGGCCGGATTTCACTTCCATTGCGATGGGGCGAATACAGTTGCCCCTGCCTACCGGAGTGCATTGCGCCAGCGCGCGGCTTTAAGCTGCAAGGAGCCGAGCAGGCGCTCAAGCGGTTTCTTCTTAACCTGATAGTTGACCAGGTAGAGATCGGCTTCCTCGCGCGCGGCGAGCAGGTAGTCGTCGCTGGTGCGCAGTTCATCAACCAGGCCAAGGGTGAGTGCCTGTTCGCCGTGCCAGTACTCGCCGGTGGCGACCTCCTCCAGCGGCAGGTCGGGACGGTATTCGAGCAGGAAAGATTTGAACTGGCGATGCACATCCTCAAGCTGCTCGCGCACCTTGACACGCGCTTCCTCAGTGTTCTCACCAAAAAGCGTCAGCGTGCGTTTGTGCTCGCCGGCGGTGTGCAGCTCGAAGTCGATGCCGTTGCGCTGGAGCCAGCGGTGGAAGTTAGGTAGCTCTGCCACCACGCCGATGGAGCCGATGACGGCAAAGGGTGCAGCCAGAATCCGATTGGCCACCACAGCCATTAGATAGCCGCCGCTGGCCGCGACCTTGTCGACCGAGACTGTCAGCGCGATCCCCGCCTGGCGCAGTCGCAACAGTTGCGAGGCACCCAGGCCATGCTCATGCACTGCGCCGCCGGTGTTCTCCAGCCGCACCAGCACTTCGTCCTCCTGACGCGCGACCAGCAGCAGGGCCGAGATCAACTCACGCAGACCACCGACCTCGCTGGCCATGATGTCGCCGTGAAAATCGACGACGAAAATCCGCCGTTTTTCGGGCTCGGGATTGGTCTCCTTGGCGCGAGCCTTATCCGCCTTGCGCTCGGCCTTAATGAGCTGCTTGTAGGCTTTCGCCGGCAGCATGGCCTGCTTGAGCCCGAGTGCCATGTCGCGATAGCGCTCGCCAAGGTCGGTAATCTCCAAACGCCCATCATCCCCGCCTTGTGAATCCAAGCGCGCGCGCAACAGCATCATCACCAGCAGGGCGAGCGCGAGCATCAGGGTCAGGGCTTTGGCCGCGAACAGGCCGTATTCAATCAAGGCTTCAATCAACATGCGCGCTCCAGGGTCGGGGAAATTGGCGGGATGTTAGGGTTTGTAGGGCAAATTGATGCGCCCCGATTCGCCTCAGTGCACTTAACGCTGTAACTCAAGGCCCGTTTAAAATCGGACCAAGGCAGCATCACACCGCAATGGGCGCGCGAATGGACGGATGCGGCTCATAACCAATTACCCGAAAGTCCTCGGGTTGATAGTCAAACAGCGAGGGTGGTCGGCGGGCGATCTCAAGCCGTGGCAGCGCACCAGGGGCGCGGCGAAGTTGTTCATGCACAATGTCGTCGGTCAGATGGTTTCGATACAGGTGCACATCGCCGAATGTATGCACCAGATCGCCCGGCTCGAGATCGCACTGCTGGGCAAGCAGATGCGTCAGCAGCGCATAGCTCGCGATATTAAAGGGCACGCCCAGAAACAGATCGGCACTGCGCTGATAGAGTTGCAGGGACAGCCGCCCCTGATCGACATAGCACTGAAACAGACAATGACAGGGCGCCAGCGCCATGCGCCCGGCGGCAGCATTGTCCGGCGGCGCGACCCCGCCCAGCGGCAGCACGGCGGGATTCCAGGCCGAAACCAGGTGGCGGCGGGAGTCGGGGTCCTTGCGCAAAGCGGCGATCAGATCGCTGAGCTGATCAATGGTCTGGCCATCGGCGCTCGGCCAGTTCCGCCACTGCGCACCATAGATGGGACCAAGCTCACCATCGGGCGCGGCCCATTCGTCCCAGATGGTCACCCCGCGCTCATTCAGCCAGCGGTTGTCGGTCGAGCCAGCAAGAAACCACAGCAGCTCAACAACCACGCTTCTGAAATGCACTGTCTTGGTGGTTAGCAGCGGAAACCCGGCGCTGAGATCAAAACGCAACTGCCGCCCGAAAACCGAGCGAGTGCCAACGCCAGTGCGGTCTTCGCGATCACTGCCATGGGCAAGAATATCGCGCATTAAGTCGAGGTATTGCTGCACTAGATTCGCCCTGCCTCTAACGCTTTGCTGGCTTGAGCAACAGCGACTTGCCCTGCATGCTTGCAGGCACCGGCAGCCCCATCAGCGTCAGCACCGTGGGAGCGATGTCGACGATGCCGCCTTCGACGCTCAGTATCCAGGGCATTTCATCAATGACCAGGCAGGGAACAGGGTAGCAGGTATGGCGCGTGTGGGGCTCACCACTGAGGGGGTCGATCATCTCGTCGCAGTTGCCATGATCGGCAGTGAGGAGCACCGAATAGCCATTCTCGCGGGCGGCATCGGCCACTCGACCAACTTCGCGGTCAAGCACGGCAACGGCTTCGAGAATAGCCTCGCGCACCGCAGTGTGCCCAACCATGTCGCCATTGGCAAAGTTGGCGACGATGAAATCGTGCTTGCGCTCGTTCAGCGCGCTAATCAGGGCATCGGCCACTGCGGGCGCGCTCATCTCGGGCTTTAGGTCATAGGTGGCGACCTTGGGCGAGGGGATGAGGACGCGGTCTTCCTTGGGGTAGGGGTCGCTCTGACCGCCGTTGAAGAAAAAGGTCACATGGGCGTATTTTTCGGTCTCGGCGCAGTGCAGTTGCGCCAGGCCCGCGTCGCTGATGATGCCACCCAAGGTGACGCTGGGTGATTCATGATCGAAGGCCACCGGCAGCCCGTACCACTGGTCATACTCCATCATGCAGGTGACCTCGGCGCGGCGGAAACCACCGCGATCAAAGTCGTCGAAGTCCGGGTTGAACAATGCCGAGACTGTCTGGCGCGGGCGGTCCTTGCGGAAGTTAAAGAACACCAGGCTGTCGTCTTCAAGCACCTGCTCGCCGCCGTCGATGATAGTCGGGGAGATGAACTCGTCATCCTCGCCAGACTTGTAGGCGCTCTCGATGGCCGCGCGGGCGCTGACAGCCTTGCGACCCTTGCCATGCACCAAGGCGTCAAAGGCCATTTTGGTGCGATCCCAACGGTTATCTCTATCCATGGCGTAGTAGCGCCCGGAGACGGTCGCGATCTGCCCGTCGGCGGCGGCCAGGGACTCTTCAAGCGAGGGCAGATAGTCGCTGGCAGCGCGCGGCGGGGTGTCGCGCCCATCGGTGATCATGTGCAGCGCGGGTTTGGCGCCGTTGCGTTTGGCGAGCTTGATCAGCGCAGTGAGATGGCGCGTATGGCTGTGGATGCCGCCATCAGAGACCAGCCCCATCAGGTGCAGCGGGCGGCCCGCAGCGGCGGCGCGTCGGGCGGCGGCCACCAGGGCGCGGTTATCGAAAAAGCTGCGGTCGGCAATCGCGTCGTCAATCAGCACCAGGTCTTGTCGAATGACACAGCCGGAGCCAATCGTCATGTGGCCAACCTCGGAGTTGCCCATCTGGCCGTCCGGCAGACCCACGGCACGACCGGAGGCCGAGAGTGTGGTGTGGGAATTTTCGGCGAAAAGGGTGTCGAGCCGTGGCGTGGGGGCCAGCACCACGGCATTGTGGGCTTTGCTTGGATTGACGCCGACTCCGTCGAGAATGATCAAAATGACCGGGCGGCGGGTCATTCCGGCTGAGTTGCTCATGATTGGTCCTTGAGTTTGGTCCGAGGGGATGGGTCCCTGAGTAAATCCAATAGTCCTGGTGGTCGCGACCGAGACGGCACCTTTGGCGAGTATTGGCTGGATGGCTCCAACCGGGGCCGCGTGCGTACCGGCTATTGTATCCCTTTTGTGATCAATCGCCTGTTGTGATCAATCGTTATCAGAAATTGTGACAGACATTCTCTCAGGCAAGGCTGGTAGCGGCAAAAAGCGCGGCGGCCAAGGGCTTGCCTCGGCACTGCGATGGGCCTCTGTTTGCCCCAAAAGCTTTGTTTGGCGGTTGCGCGCGACCCACTCTGGTGCGTATGCTTTCCGGTTGCAAGGGATGGGGGGCTAAGGCCAAGGAGCCACTCGAGTACCTTCCGCTCTGAATTGAGCGCGAAGCGATGGCCAGAAGCCGGAACGGCAGCCCCTCATGATACCTGAGAGGCCGCTTTAAGGACCCATCCGGGGATGCGCCCACCGGGCGTTTTAGCCAAGGGTGACGCTCGGCATTGCCGCTTGCATCACAGCATCATTAAACAAAAAAAGGCCACCGGACACGGCCGTGGCCAGAGAGGCACAGATGTCTGCTGACAGAATCATCGCTTTCGTCATGGCGGGCGGTCAAGGTTCCCGCCTGCAACCGCTCACCTCCGCCCGTTCCAAGCCATCGGTGCCTTTCGGCTCGCGCTACCGCATCGTCGACTTTGTGCTGAGCAACCTGATCAACTCCCAGATCCGCACCATCTATCTCTTGGTGCAATACAAGTCCCAATCGCTGATCGAACACGTGCGCAAGGCTTGGACCATCTCGCCACTGCTTCAGGATCAGTTCGTCACCGTGGTGCCACCGCAGATGCGCTCGGGCTCAAGTTGGTTCCAGGGCACGGCGGATGCGGTGCAGCAAAACATTAATCTGCTCGAGGAGCACGCACCCGATCTCGTCGTGGTGTTCGGTGCCGATCATATCTATCGCATGGACATCCGCCAGATGGTCGACTTTCACCGCGAGCGGGAAGCCGACGTGACCATCGCCGCCCTGCCGGTCCCCCTGGAAGATGCCAAGGGTTTTGGCGTCATCGTAGCCGATGAAACCGGTCGCATCAGTGCCTTTCAAGAGAAGCCCGCCGACCCGCGCCCCATGCCCGGCAATCCGAACTGCGCCTTTGCCTCCATGGGCAATTATGTCTTCGACACCAAAGTGCTGCTAAACGCCCTGCACGACTCCCAGCAGGCGGGCGAAACCGACTTTGGGCAGCATGTGCTGCCGCGTTTGCTCGCCAGCGAGAAACGGCTGTTTTCTTATGATTTTGCCACCAACGAGATCCCGGGCATCAAGCCCTACGAAACACAGGTTTACTGGCGCGATGTTGGCGGCATTGATGCTTATTTCAGCGCGCATAAGGACGTGCTGGGCGCCGAGCCGGTGTTCGATGCCTTCAATCCTGAATGGCCGATTTACTCCAGTAACTACCAAGGCCCGGTCGCCCGGGTGCTTGGCGGTCAGGTCACCAACTCCTTGCTCGGCGCTGCCACTGTCATCCATGACAACAGCCGTCTCAGCAACTCCATTATTCGGCGCGAGACGGTGATCGAGGAAGACGTGGAACTCGAGGACTGCATCATCATGGATTATGTCCGGATCTGTCGTGGCTCACGCCTGCGTCGGGTGATTGTTGATCGGCACAACATCATCGATCCCGGCACTATTATTGGCCATGACCCCGACGCGGATCGCCAGCGGTTTCATGTGAGCCCCGGTGGTGTCACCGTGGTGCCCTCCGGCCTGGTCGGCTTCTTCGCCCGCGATGTGCGCGGCACCGGGCGCGGTTACGCCGAATGAGGGCGCAGCGGGCACGGCAGAAATCACCTAAGGGGTTCGAATGCGAAACATCCTAATCACTGGCGGAGCTGGCTTTATCGGCGGCAATTTCGTGCATCTGATGCTGGCCGAGAGCGACGCACGCATTGTCAATCTCGACAAGCTGACCTACGCCGGCAATCTCGATACCCTGACCGACCTGGAAGAACCCGGGAGCGAACCGCCACGCCACAAGTTCGTGCAGGGCGACATCGGTGACCGCGATCTGGTCAGCCGACTGCTGGTCGCGCACCAGATTGATGCAATCGTGAACTTTGCCGCCGAGAGCCACGTCGACCGCTCCATTGACGGCCCGGCAGCTTTTATCGAAACCAATGTGCTCGGCACCTTCAACCTGCTCGACTGCGCCCGCGCCTACTGGGCCGATCTGCCCACCGAGCGCCGTGATGACTTCCGCTTTCTGCATGTCTCGACCGACGAGGTCTATGGCACTCTGGGCAGCACCGGCAAGTTCACTGAAGCCACCGCCTATGCACCCAACTCGCCCTACTCGGCATCCAAGGCCGCGTCGGATCACCTAGTACGCGCCTGGCACCACACCTACGGCATGCCGGTGCTGACCACCAACTGTTCCAACAACTACGGCCCCTATCAGTTCCCAGAAAAGCTCATCCCGCTGATGATCGCCAAGGCCATGTCCGGCCAGCCCTTGCCCATCTATGGTGATGGCGGCAATGTGCGCGACTGGCTTTATGTCGAGGACCACTGCCGCGCCATCGCCCTGGTGTTGGAGTCTGGCCAGCCCGGCGAGGTCTACAATATCGGCGGCGACAGCGAAAAGACCAATCTCGAGGTCGTCGACACCCTATGCGACCTGCTCGACGAGGCGTTACCTGATTCGCCCTACCGCCCGCATCGGCTGCTGAAATCCTTCGTGCCTGACCGTCCCGGACATGATCGCCGCTATGCGATAGACGCCAGAAAAATCCAAGCGGAGCTCGGCTGGGCACCTCGCGAGAGCTTTTCCTCTGGCATGAAGCGCACCATCGAATGGTACCTGGCACATCAGGACTGGACCGCCCGGATCATGGACGGCAGCTACCGTGGCCAACGCCTCGGCATGGCGGCGCAAACCAGCACCGAGCCCACAGCATGACACGCAAAGGCATTATCCTCGCCGGCGGTGCCGGCACCCGGTTGCATCCGCTCACCATTGCGGTCAGCAAGCAACTGATGCCCGTCTATGACAAGCCGATGATCTACTATCCGCTCTCGGTGCTAATGCTGGCCGGGATTCGCGAGATTCTGGTTATCACCACGCCGCAGGACCAAACGGCCTTTCGCACTTTGCTTGGTGATGGCAGCCAATGGGGTCTATCGCTGGACTACGCCGTGCAACCCGAGCCGGGCGGTCTGGCGCAGGCCTTTCTGATCGGCCGGGATTTCATTGCCGGACAACCCAGCTGTTTGATTCTGGGTGATAACATTTTCTACGGCGGTGGGCTGACACCCTGCTTAAAAAGCGCCGCCGCCCGAACCAAGGGCGCCACTGTCTTTGGCTATCAGGTCCGCGACCCGGAACGCTATGGCGTAGCCGAATTCAATACTGAAGGCCAGGTGATCAGCCTGGAGGAAAAGCCGGCCAAGCCAAAGTCCCAGCATGCAGTGACGGGTCTCTATTTCTATGACGAGCAGGTGTGCGACATCGCCGCGGAGCTGCGGCCTTCACCGCGTGGCGAGCTCGAAATCACTGACCTCAACAACTGCTATCTGGCCAGAGGCGAGCTGTATCTGGAAAAACTCGGCCGCGGCATCGCCTGGCTCGACACCGGCACCCAGGAATCTCTGCTACAAGCGGCCAATTTCATTCAGGCCATTGAGCAGCGCCAGGGACTCAAGATCTGCGCGCCCGAGGAAATGGCCTTTCTGAACCGCTGGATCGACGCCGAACAGTTGCGCGTCCTGGCCGAGCCCCTGCGCAAGAGCGGCTATGGCGACTATCTTCTGCGCCTGTTGCCGACCAACTGACCCGCGAATCGCCTACACTCCAGAACGCATCGAGAACCCACCATTGTGAATATTCTCACCACAGCGCTGCCAGACGTCCTCATCATCGAACCCCAGGTCTTTGGCGACGAGCGCGGCTTTTTTGTCGAGACCTGGCAGCAGGAGCGCTACGCCGAGGCCGGCATCGGCCCGGAGTTTGTGCAGGACAATCTGGCCTATTCCCGCCAAGGCGTGCTGCGCGGGCTGCATCTGCAGAACCCCTACGCCCAAGGGAAACTAGTGCAAGTGCTGCAAGGCGAGGTCTTCGATGTCGCCGTCGATGTGCGTCGTGGCTCGCCGAGCTTCGGGCGTTGGCATGGCTGCCTTCTGAGCGGCGAGAACAAACGCCAGTTCTGGGTGCCAGCCGGCTTCGCCCACGGCTATCTGGTCACCGGCGAAGATGCGCTCTTTAACTACAAGTGCACCGACGCCTACCACCCCGAGACCCAGTTCTCGGTGCGTTGGGACGACCCAGCTATTGGCATCGACTGGCCGTTGAAAGGTGACCCCATCCTGTCAGATGCCGACCGCGCCGCCTTACCCCTGGCCGAGATCACCCCGGAGCGATTGCCAGTGTTCGACCCCGCCGCCCACAGCTGACAATCTTTCAATGAGCCAGACACCCATATCCCAACCACCGCTCGACTACCGCAGCGCTGGTGTTGATATCGACGCCGGCGCCGAGTTGGTCGAGCGCATCAAGCCGCTCGCCGCTGCCACCGCGCGCCCCGGCGTCGGCCGGTTGGGCGGCTTCGGTGGCCTGTTCGAGCTGCCCTTGGGCCGCTACCGCAACCCGGTGCTGGTCTCGGGCACCGACGGCGTCGGCACCAAGCTCAAGCTGGCAATTGACACCGGCCGCCATGATGGCATCGGCATCGATCTGGTCGCGATGTGCGCCAATGATATTTTGGTCACGGGCGCCGAGCCGCTGTTCTTTCTCGACTACTATGCCACCGGCAAGCTGGAACTCGATATTGCCACCGCCGTGATCGCCGGCATCGCCGAGGGCTGCCGCCAGGCCGGCTGCGCCCTGATCGGCGGTGAGACCGCCGAAATGCCCGGCATGTACCAGACCGGAGACTACGACTTGGCCGGCTTCTGCGTCGGCCTCGCTGAAAAGGACGCCCTGCTTGGCCCCGAGCGCGTGCAGGTCGGCGACAACATTATCGCGCTGGCCTCCTCCGGCCCGCATTCCAACGGCTACTCCCTGATTCGCCAGGTACTCGAGCGCAGCGGCGCTGAACTGACCGACCCTTGCGGCGACGCCAGCCTGATCGATGCCCTGCTCGCTCCCACCCGCATCTATGTGCGCTCTCTGCTGCCATTGATCGAGACACTCGACATCCATGCCCTGGCGCACATCACCGGCGGTGGCATCACCGACAACCTGCCCCGTGTCATGCCACCGAACACCAAGGCAATCATTGATCTCTCGAGCTGGACCCTACCACCGGTCTTCGCCTGGCTACAGCAGCAGGGAGGCATCCTTGATGCAGAAATGCGCCGCACCTTCAACTGCGGTGTGGGACTGCTGGTATTGCTGCCACCTGAGCGCACCGATGAAGCATTGGCGGCATTCAACAAGGCCGGCGAACAGGCATGGGTGATTGGACGCATCGATGCAAATCAAGGCGCCCCGGAAGTCCGTTACAACTAAGGCTCATGGACCCCGGCCACTCCGGCGAATGAATCCATGAGATTCGTGGTAACACTATGATCCCAGACATCCCTCAGGGTGAATTTCAGCCGAACCCGGAACTCGATCTCGCCACCAAACCCTCCAGCAAGAGTCCCGAACCAACTCGAAACCCTTTGGCAGTCGTAGTGCTGATCTCAGGCAGCGGCAGCAACCTGCAAGCCCTGATCGATGGCCAACAGGGAGGCGACTTACCCATCGTCATCCGCGCTGTGATCAGCAATGTCCCGGACGTTCGTGGCCTCGAGCGGGCTGAGGCCGCCGGCATCAGCACGGCCGTACTGAATCACAGACTATTTGACGACCGTGCCGCCTTCGATACCGCACTCATGGCACTGATCGACAGCTTCGATCCTGCGCTGGTGGTCCTCGCGGGCTTCATGCGCATCCTGACGCCCGACTTTGTCCGCCACTACCTGGGCCGACTGCTTAACATTCATCCGTCTCTGCTGCCGAAATACCAAGGCCTGCACACCCACGCGCGCGCTTTGGCCGCAGGCGATAGCGAACATGGCGCCACAGTGCATTTCGTCACCGAGGAACTCGACGGCGGTCCGCCAATTTTGCAGGCGCGAGTCCCGGTGCTGCCCGACGACGACGACGACCGCCTTGCCGCCCGGGTGCTAAAGCAGGAACACAAAATCTACCCCGAAGCAGTGCGCTGGTTTGCCAGCGGACGCCTGTGCCTCGACCCGGACAAGCGCGCCCGGCTTGATGGTAAATTACTGACAGCGCCCGTCAGCCTGCCGCCGAATTGTTAGTGCTCGCAACGCCCGAGCTTCTCCCGCGCACCGGGTAGCACCGACAGCAGGAATGTGGAGATCAGCACCACAGGCGCGAGCATGATCAGAACGAGCGCGAGCAGCAGGACAATCGCCTGCAAATGTGCAACCTCCGCAGGAACCACAAAGCGCGCAGCCATAAACAGGGCGACCGCCGCCGCAAAGAAAATCCCGGCAACAACGACGCCGTCGCGCATGGTTTCGCAACCCAGTACTAGCAGTCGATGGGACATCGATACTCTCCTTTCGTGGTCAATCTGATTGTTATGGATGCTGGCTGATGGCCTTGGATGATTTCTGTGGATTGATGTTTACTGAAACCCTTTGAGATTTCGGCTCATTCTGGGCCGGGCGATTGGTATATCAGCCTATCGATTCTGACCAGTGCATGCATTTGCCACCACCGGATTTTCCCACAAATCGCCTCAGTGGCGATGGGAGCGCGGCGGCAGTTCATGCGGCATGGCTTCCTCCACCCAGAGGCCACGGCGGGCGCGACGACCGATGAGCACGCAGGCCTGCTGAAAGGCGTTCTCCGCTTGGCGCGCGTGCCATTCCCAGTCGACTGGAGGGGAGTCGTTACGCAGGTGCCAGTGGCCGATGGTCATGACCCGACCAACGCAAATCTCGAGCGCCCAGTCGTGCCAAACCACATCGACTTCTTCTTCATCGGCAAACTCCTGTTCAATCAGGCGCACGGAATTCTGACCCGAGTCATCCATGGCGACGATCTGATTCAGCACGGAGTCATCCTGCACACAGCTCTCCCAGCCAGTATGGACAGCAGTCGCAGTATCCATCAAGGTCTTTGCCAGCAGCTCCGGAGTCAGGGTAACCTGCAGCGGGCTGTCCCAATCAGGCTCGGCAAGTCCGTCGAGGCTGGTCTCAATATTCAATCTCACTCTCCCTTGTCTGGCTCAAAGTCTTCAGGCTCACCGTCTTAAGGCTCAGCGTGCAAAACGCCATGGCGCCCCGTGGTCGCATGCGAAAGCGCATGGTCGCAAGGGGGGACTGGCTCAGAATGGCAAGGGCTAAAGCGCGGGCCAATGCCAAAGCACAAGAGATCATTTTGGATTGAATCGGCGCAGATTGCACGATAACTTGCTCACCCGAGCCAGACTGAAAAGGCATGAACCCGCGCTGGTTGCCCTGCGCCGCGCGGAGTCTGGGCTCCAAGCTGAGCATTTTCCGCCAATCAGGCGCCGCCCTGCTCATGCATCTGACAGCCGCTTTGCATTAACATCCTTCAACGCCACAGCCCCAACCAGCCCGGAGAATGGCTTCCTGTGGTTCACGGCAAGCACAGCCCCAACCCGGAGAACCTGCCATGTCCGTCTTGCTTGACCTGAGTATTTTTCCGGTTGACCAGGGTAGCAGCCTGAGCCCTTTCATCGCCCCAGTCGTCGAGATGATCGCTGCCAGCGGTCATGACTACCAACTCACCGCCATGGGCACCCTGATCGAAACTGACTCCCTCGCTCAGGCCCTGGCGCTGATTGAAAGCGCCCACGCAATCCTTGCCGAGCACGGCTGCGAGCGCGTCTACGCGACCGCCAAGCTCGACATTCGAGCCCACGCCAACCAACGTCTGAGCGGCAAGGTCGCTTCCGTCAATCAGCGTCTGCGCCAGGGCACCGAGCAACAGACTCGACGAGCGGTTACCGGGCAATCAACCAAGGGAACCACCAGCCAATGAAAGTCGCCGTCTTCTCGGACGTGCAGGGCAACATCCAGGCCTTCGAGCAGGCCATCGCCATCATCGACGCCTGGCAGCCGGATCTGGTTGCCACTGCTGGCGATCTGATCAACCGCGGCCCGGACAACCACAGCTGCCTGGCGTTGTTCGAGCAACGCCGCCGCCAGCACGGCTGGCTGGCCGTGCGCGGCAATCACGAGGCCTGGGTCTCGCGCTGGAGCCGCGAGGGCGCGCGCACGCCTCAGGAACAGGCCATGTTCGCTTTTACCGACTGGACCTGCCGCCAGCTCGGCGAGCTTGCCCAAAGGCTAGACCATTGGCCGGATCATCTGTGCTTCGATGCGCCGGGCGACAGACCGGGCTGCGGCGCCGATCTTTGGGTCCACATCGCCCATGGCACCTTGGCCGGAAATCGCGATGGCATCTCGCCGCGCACCGCAGATGAATCCCTGCAAGACAAGCTGCCCGCCGATCTGGCCCTGTACATTACCGGTCACACCCACAAGGTCCATACGCGCAGGGTCTTAGGCATGGATATCGTCAACGTCGGTTCGGTCGGCTCGCCGTTCGACGACGACCCGCGTGGCAGCCTTGGGCTATTCAGCTTTTATCGCGGACGCTGGCACACTGAGATCCGCCGCTTCGACTATGATCGCGAACAAAGCACGCGTCGCTTCGAGGAATCCGGCTTTCTCGATCAGGGCGGCCCGCTCGCGCAGGTGATTTTTGCCGAGTGGCAACAGGCGCGGCCCCTGCTCGCGCACTGGCGTCACCAGTACGAGGCCGCCGTGATGGCGGGAGAAGTCGATCTGCAATGGTCGGTCGACCAATTTCTGCGCACTGAGCCGCAGCACAACAACAACCACAGGTAAGCAACGCCCATGATCCCCGATGCCGACCGGCTACAACGCTTTCTGCTTGAACAACTGGGCGTGCGCGGCGAGTTGGTGCGGCTTGATGCAAGCTGGCGCGCGGTGCTTGAACGCCATACCTATCCGCCGGCGGTGCGCCAGCCTTTGGGCGAGGCGCTGGTCAGCGCCGTGCTGCTGAGCGCCACACTAAAGTTTGAGGGCAGCCTGACACTCCAGGTACGCGGCGACGGCCCCCTGCATACGCTGATTGCCCAGGCCACGCATGACCACAGCCTGCGCGGTCTGGCGCGCTGGCGCGAGCCTCTGGGCAGCACTCACCTGACCGACCTGCTCGGCCCCGCGCAATTGGTGATGACCATCGAACCCGACGCGGGGCAGAGCTATCAGGGTGTGGTACCGCTGCAAGGCGACAGCCTGGCCGCCGCCATCGGGCACTATTTCGACGTCTCCGAACAGCTTCCCACCCGGCTATGGCTGGCCATTGGCGACAATGCGGCCTTCGGCCTGCTGCTACAGCGCCTGCCAGGACAGACCAGCAGCGACGAAGACAACTGGGATCGCTGCCAATTGCTGGCCGACACCCTAAACAGTGTCGAGATGCTCAAGCTACCCTTTCACCAGCTGCTCCATCGCCTGTTCCACACCGAGCAGGTTAGAGTGTTCGAGCCCGATCTGATCACCTTCCGCTGCACTTGCTCGCGCACGCGCATCGCCACCACCCTGCGCGCGCTCGGCCAAGACGACCTCGAGGCACTGATCGCCGAGCGCGGGGCAGTGGAGGTGACCTGCGAATTCTGCAACCGGAACTATCGCTTCGATGCCGTGGATGTCAGCGAACTTTTCGCCAGCAGCGTACCGAGCACAGCTCCGCCGCAACGGCAGTAATTCTTTGCCTCACCCACGCCGCCCGTGTTTCTTCTTCTCGAAGTAATAGCTCAGCTTGTCGGACACATTCAGATATTCAACCTGGTCCTGGTTCAGGGCACCGACATGCAGGCTCTCGCGCACCCCGAGTTCTTCTTCTGATAAATCCAGAATCACGGCCTCTTCCTTGGGCACATCAGGCGCATAAACCAGCACATTCGGCTTGGCAAGATCGTCGCGGTTCACCGAGGTCACCACCGCCAGTCGTTCATCCTCCAGGCGCACCACCGTGCCTGGAGGATAGACGCCCAGACAGCTGATAAAGGCACTCAGCACCTGCCCATCGTAGTGGCTCTTTTCTTTGGCATACATCAGGGAAACAGCCTGATGGGGTGACAGACCACGGCGCGCGGCAAAGCCGTTGCACAGATTATCGTAGCGATTCACGATACTGATGACGCGGGTCAGCATGCCCAGGTCTTGCTCACGCAGGCCCTGCGGATAACCGCTGCCGTCAAGATGCTCATGGTGCTTGCCGATGATCTCCATCACCGGTCGCGGCAGCGTTGGCATGCGCTTGGCCATCTGCAAGCCGATGGCCGGATGGCGACGGTAGAGCATGAGTTCGGGCCTGGTGAAAGGCCCTTTCTTGAGCAGAATTTGCGACGGCAGCTGCTGGTGCCCCAGGTCATGGAAGAGCGCGCCTAGCCCAAGCAAGCGCAGATCCCTGACATTGAGCGCCAGCTCGCGCCCCAACACCAGCGCCAGTGCCACCACATTAATGGCATGAAAATAGCTGTTCTCCTCGAGATGTTTGAGGTTGATCAGCTGCACCGTGGTTTCCTGATCCGCACCAAGCTCGTCGATCATCCCCGCGACCAGTTCGTTGGCCGCGCGCAGCGCCTCGCCGGGCATGGACTCCAACAGTGGAAACAGCTTGCGCGCCGAAATCACCGAGGTGGTATAGCGCTTGGCGCATTGGTTCAAACGTGCGCGTCTTTCCTTAAGCTTGCGGATACGCTGGTTCTTCTCCTCCCACAGGGCCGCTGTCTCAGCATCCAGATCCGGATCGGCCGCAATGGCCAAGGTCTCCTCAGCCAACTCATCAAGCGCCGACTCGAGTCCGACTTCGGGGCTTGGCGGCGGGACTTCCGCGGGCTCCCAAGGCGCACAGTCACTGCGTTCCGCGTCGACCTGCACCAGCTTGACACCGAGCGAACGCAGAACCTTGAGCTGCTTCTCTGAGCGGAGTTTGAACTTGCTGGTCAGAAATGGGTGCTGCATCCAGGGGGTGTCGAGATGAATGAACACCCCGACACGCAGCCGCTCGACAGCCACTTCAGTCAATGCCATATCGGACAGGAGCCTCTGATTCGGCGCATCGGCGCCATCACAGCCGTGCGCGCACCCAGCAACCTATGGCCTCCCTGCCTCCATCTTGAGAAACACCTGGCAAGAATCCGCGACCATCAGCCAACGGCTGCCAGGGACTCATTGTCAAGGCTAGCTCAAAAACGCAAAGTCTTGGGTATTTTAACCAGGAACAGCCGGCGCGCCACCCGGCTTGATCGCCGATGCCAGCACATAGTCGAGTCCGGAGAAAAGAGTCTTGGCATCCGCCTTGAGTGCCAGACGCACCGCGAAGGCCAGCAGCGGATGCAAACGCGCGAGAATGTCTGGATGTTCGCGCAGATGGGCATGCAGCGGCTGATACACATCATGACGAATAGACTCGACCTCGACCGGTGCGAAGCCAGCCTCGGCCAGCTTGTCCACATAGCTAGCAAGCGGATAAGCATTGGCTTTGGGAATAGCAAACTTGCCTGCCACCAGCGCCCAGGTCAGGCGTTGCTGCCAGCGTTCGCCACCGCCAGCAACCAACGGCATGGGGATGATGTCGGCCAGCACCAGGCGCCCACCCGGGCGTAGCACGCGCAGCGCCTCGGCAAAAAAGCGCTCACGGGTCTGGAAGTGGAAGGCGCACTCGAGTGCAATAATCACGTCAACCGAGCCGGCCGCGACCGGCATGGCGGTGGCCGAGCCCAGACGCAGATCGATCTGCTGCGAGAGCTCCTGTGCCGCCACCCGCTTGCGGGCCACGGCCACCTGCGAGGCGGTAATATTTAGCCCGACGATGCGTTTAGGCGCGAACTCCCGCCACCACAACAGGTCCTGATCGCCGAAACCGAAACCCACATCGAGCAGGCGATCATCAGCCCCCAGGCCGGCGCGCTTGCCGACCAGGCGCACCAGGGCATCACAGGCGTCATCCAGGCTGTCCGCCCCGGTGTTTTCCCCAGGTTCCAGCCCGGCCCAATAGCCCAGATTGAGATAGCGGGCGCGCGTGGTTGGCGACTGCTCCAAAAGCAGATCGTAAACCGAGCGCACATCGCTGCGCTGCAAGGGGTTAAACAGCCAGTTCAAAAATCCGACACTGGCTGCCAGCTCGCGCCATTTGCGCGTTGTCTTGGTCATTAGCAAGGTCTCCGGCTGCAATCGGCTCACCCCGGTCTCGGCTTGCGCACAGGTGCGCAAAGGGTCACTGTATCATCGAAGCGCTCTGAGCGAGAATAATGACGCCCGCCTATCCAGACTCCAAGGCCAGCCGTGACATCCTCCCTGCCCGACACGACGACCACTGAGCGCCCTGGCGCAGCCGCCAGCGCGCAGCTCGCATTGCACAAGGATCAACCCGCCCGGCTCGAACTCAGCGGGCGCTGGCGCATGGACCTGGACCTGCCTGCGCCCGAACCCACCATCGCGCGCCTGCGCGCGGCCGTTGATCTGCACCAGCTGGACCTGAGCGCCAACAACCTCGCCGACTGGGACTCCAGCCTAGCGGTGTTTATCCTGAGCGTACAGCAAGCCTGCAAAATAGACGGCATTGCCTGTGATCTTTCCGCCCTGCCCGAGGCGCTGCGCGCGCTGCTCAAGCTGGCTGGGTCTGCGCCCGAGCAGGACAAGGTGGCCGAGGCCGAACCCGCGCAGCCGGGCTTTCTCGGGCGCCTGGGCCTGGATTTCATCGACCTGGCCAATGCCACCGGGGAAATCATGCACTTCTTCGGCGAGGGCACACTGGCGGTGCAGCGCTTTGTGCGCGGCAAAAGCCGCTTTCGACTGTCGGAGTTCTGGCTGATCATCGAATCCGCCGGCGCCGATGCCCTGCCCATTGTCAGCCTGGTGTGCTTTCTGGTTGGGATGATTCTGGCTTACATCGGCAACCAGCAGCTGGCGCAGTTTGGGGCGCGCATTTATATCGCCGATCTGGTCGGGCTGGCCATGGTGATACAAATCGGCGCCCTGGTCACCGCCATTGTGCTGGCCGGACGCACAGGGGCTGCCTTTGCCGCGCAGATCGGCGCAATGCAGGCGAATGAGGAAATCGACGCCCTGCGCACCTTGGGCGTCTCGCCGATGGAATTTCTGGTGCTACCACGCATGCTGGCGCTCATCTTAATGACGCCGCTGTTAACACTCTATGCCAATCTGTTCGGCATTCTCGGTGGGCTCTTCGTCGGCACCATGGTCGCGGGGCTGACCAGCGGTGAGTACCTGATGGCCACCCGCAATGCCATCGCAGTCAATCATCTCGCCCAGGGACTGATCAGCGCCACTGTCTATGGCGCCATTGTTGCCGCCTCCGGCTGCCTGCGCGGCATGCAGTGCGGGCGCAGCGCGGCGGAAGTCGGCCGCGCGACGACCTCGGCGGTGGTCACGGCCATTCTCTTTATTGTCATCGCCGCAGCCGTGCTGACGGTGTTGTTCGAGGCCATCGGGCTGTCCTGATGTCGGTAGCCGAGCCCCAAAAAAAACAGCAAGCCATGGTGCAGGTATGCGACACCAAGCTAGCCTATGGCGAGACCGTCATCCAGCAGGATCTGAACTTTGTCATCCGGCGCGGGGATATTTTCATCATCATGGGCAGCAGCGGCTGCGGCAAGAGCACCCTGATGCACGCCCTAACCGGCCTACTGCGACCAGCACAGGGACGCATTCTGATCCAGAACCAGGACCTCTGGCACAGCAACACCCAAGAGCGCACAGCCCTGATGCGCCGCCAGGGCGTGATGTACCAAAGCGGTGCCCTCTGGAGCGCCATGACGCTGCGCGAGAATGTCAGCCTGCCGCTTGAAATTCACACCAATCTGAGCGCCGCGCAGATTTGCGCCATCGCCGACTACAAACTGGCACTGGTCGGCCTAGCCGGTTTTGGCGACCATTACCCCTCGGCCATCAGCGGCGGCATGCGCAAGCGCGTCGGCGTAGCGCGAGCCATAGCGCTCGACCCTGAGCTATTATTCTTTGATGAGCCCTCGGCCGGGCTCGACCCACTAAGCGCCAGGCGCTTAGATGAACTCCTGCTGCAACTGCGCGCCAGCCTCAACACCACCATGGTGGTGGTGACCCATGAACTGGCAAGTATTTTCACCATTGCCGACGATGCGGTCTTTCTCGATGCCGAGCGCCGCACCATGCTGACCACAGGCAACCCGCGCTGGCTCAAGGAGCATTCCGAGCTGGCCGGCGTGCGAGCCTTTCTGAACCGGGGCGAGACATGAGCAAACAGGCAAATCCGGCCGTAATCGGCGGCTTTGTGCTCGGCGCGTTGGTGATCTTTGTCGGCGCGCTCATTGTATTTGGTAGCGGTGCCCTGTTGCGCGAGCGCATTGCACTGGTCACATTTTTCCCAGGTTCCGTGCAGGGGCTCAATATCGGTGCCCAAGTGCAATTTCAGGGCGTTCCCATTGGTCAGATCACCGGCATCGGCCTGAACTATCTGCCTGATACCAACAACTTCCGCGTTCCCGTGCGTTATGACATCTGGCCGAAGAATATCGCGGTACTGGGCGGCGTTGGACAAACCAACCCACGCGCCGTCATCCGCCAACTGGTCAAGCAAGAAGGTCTTCGTGCGCGCCTGCAATCCATCAGCGTGGTGACCGGCCAGTATGTGGTCAGCCTAAACCTAAACCCACAGCTACCAGCCCAGCCCGAGGAGCAAGATTACCAAGATGCCATTCAGGTCCCAGCGATTGAGGCCACGCGTGATCGCATGGAAGATCTACTTGCCACCCTACCTCTAAACGACCTGGTCGAGAAAACCACCGGCACTCTGGATGCCATTTACGATCTGTTTTCTTCAGGTAAAATTGACCGGAGCGTGGAGAGCCTCGACGCCACCCTGACGCAAGCCCATCTCGCACTGCAAACGCTAAATCATGATCTAAAGCCCCTGTTGGACAGTCTTCAGCAGGTGCTGACAAACACCAACGAGCTGAGCGTCACAGCACGCGAGAACATCGAGCAGATCGCCCCCGCCTTAACCAGCGCGGCCGAAAACACCGCCACCCTGACCGCCAACCTGCAACGCGATTGGGCACCCCTAAAAGCTTCCGCCCAAGCCGCCCTCACCCAGGGCACCAAAACGCTGGCTGCGCTCGACTCCCTGGTCGCCAGCGACTCCCCAACGCGCTATCAGCTCGATCAACTCCTGCGCGAAACCACCGAGGCAGCGCGCTCCATCCGCACCCTGGCCGATTACCTGGAACGCCACCCGGAAGCCCTGCTGAGCGGCAAATCGGGAGCGCGAGCGCGTTGACCTTGATGCGAAAGGCGATGCCGACAAGCACGGCTCCTGGTCAGTCGCTAAGCAGTGTCTTCTTGGCCTCGTTAATTTTGGCCGCCAGATAATCCGAGCCGCCACGGTCGGGATGGAATTTCTGCATCAGACGTCGGTGGGCGGCGCGGACCTGCTCTGCATCGGCGCCCGGGATGAGACCGAGAATGGCGCCGGCCTCCTCACGGGACAAGCGCCCGGCTGCGGCCGGTGGTGCCCCGCCGCTGCCGGCTCCAGCGTGGGCGTCATCATTCTGCCCATGCTGACCACCCGGGTCGGTGCGCTCCAGGTAGGCCCGCAGCACCGCAGCCGATTGCGCGTCGCTGTCCTCATAGAACTCGAGCATGCGCGCGAGCTGAGTGCGATCAAGCGCGGACAACCGCTCGCCGCTGAAAGGCCCATCGCGCACAGTGCCATCCATGCGCCCGGTGGATTGATCCAGGGTCATGTCCAGATAACGGGTGCGGATGCGGGATTGGCCGGCCGGCCCCCCAGTCGCACCGTAACCCGGGCCGCCAGTCTGTCTGGCACCGGCCGTCTTAAAACCCAGCGCATGCAGGGCTTGCTGGATCAGCGGCAACATGCGCAGCAAATTCAACAGTCGCAGCACCACAGGCACGGCGGCAGCCAGGGCAGCAAAGAGCGGACTCAGGCGCCCACTCGCGACCGCCACCACCAGCAGCCCGATGCCACCCCAGAGCAGCACGCGGCGCAGCATGCGCGCGACCTGGGCCGCAGGCGCGGTACGAAACCAGTGCAGCCCCCACAACAAGAGCCCGAGCAACAAGACGAGCACCAACAAGCGCGCCATGGCTCAGGCTCCGAGTTGGGCGGTTAGCTGGCGCACGGCATCACCGTGACGGCGGCCGAAGTCCTCGAGCGCCGGGCGCCCACCGACAGCATAGACAGCCACGGCGCTGAGCAGATCGCGCAAGAGTTCCGGGCTTGCGCTGTCGAAAGGGCACCAGGCACCACCCGAGAGTTGGGCGATGGCGCGCAGACCCGCCAGGGCATCCCGGTCGCGACCTTCCTGGAACACGAACACTGGCACCCCCAACAGACGCAGGCGCCCGGCTTGGTCGGCAAGGCGATCACGCGGTTCCTCGCAGGCATCGCCGACGAACACCAGGGCCCGCAGGGGTGCGCCCTGGGCGGGTTTGCCAGCGGGGCCGGCGGTGGCGATGGCATGATCGAGCAGGCGGGCGATCTGAGTCACGCCAGGAGAACAGCGCACTGCCGTCATGCGCGGGAGCAGCTCATCGGCGCGCCGACACCAGGGCGAGGTCTTGAACTCGCCCAGGCCGCGATAGTGGCAGAGTTGAACCTCCAGACCACCGAGCGTCTGGGTTTCCTCAAACATGGCGGCCTGAATCTGGGTGGCGCGGTCCCAGGTGCGCTCGCGGCTGGCGGTGGCGTCGAGCGCGAACAGCAGACGCGCACCTGGCACCTGCGTAGCACTGGCCGGCGGCAGTGTCGCCACCCGCGCCAGAAACGCATCGACCTCAGCGCTGCTGGAGACCGACTCAAGCGCTTGATCGGACTTGCTCACGGGTGGGCGCCGGCGCAACTGACGCGGGCGTTGCGCTTAGTCTTCAAGGTCCAGATTATCCAGCGCCTTCTGAAACCGCTTGGCATGAGAGCCCTCGGCCTTGGCGAGAATCTCGAACCAGTCGGCAATTTCATCAAAGCCTTCCTCGCGGGCGATGCGCGCCATGGATGGGTAACCCTCGGACCACTCCTGGCTCTCTCCGGTGATGGCGGAGCGCAGATTATCCGCCGTGGCGCCAATCGGCAGGCCGGTGTCCGGATCACCGATGGCTTCAAGATACTCCAGGTGACCATGGGCATGGCCAGTCTCGCCCTCGGCTGCGGAGCGAAACAGGGCGGCAACATCGTTAAAGCCTTCGATATCCGCCTTGGCGGCGAAGTAGAGATAACGCCGGTTTGCCTTGGCCTCGCCGGCAAAGGCCTCACGCAAACATTGCTCGGTTTTGCTGCCTTTGAGTTCCATACTTGCCTCTGTCTGGAATGTCCTCTGGTTAAAATTTGGCGCCGGGTTTGCCTGGGGATTTGGGCTGCCACTGGCGACTGCCGCCACTCCCACCGCCAAACTGTCAGCCTGTGGTAAAGCCGGAGATCTGTTGCCAGGCGAGCGGCTGACAGTCAAGGTCCATCACCTCTGCTTGGGGCGGCCCCTGCTTGAGCCAAGCGCGCAAAGATCGCACCGCATCGGGCGGTCCGCAGGCGAGCACTTCGACCCGGCCATCAGGCAGATTGCGCGCCCGCCCGCTCACCCCCAAGCGCACAGCCTGTTCGCGCGCGGAGGCGCGAAAAAAGACGCCCTGCACCCGCCCGCTGACCAGGCAAAGGTAGCAGACTTGTTGTTCTGAATCATCGCTGGCGGCTGTCATGCCTTGCTCCTGCCTGATGCTTTAGTCCCGGCCACCCCAAGCAATACAGCGGCTGCGACCTAGCTTGCAGAAATTGTGCGCGCGCTTGCATCCTGTTGCAATCCCGTCGCTCCAGTCGGGTCATCCCCTGATATACCAATCCCAAGATGGCTAACGCTTTTGGGCCGGGTGACGGCCACGGAGGTCTCGGCGGCAGGGCGCCGCCGCGAAGCCTGCAGGGAAGTATTCACGGCGTTCCCCGTGGCCGTCACCCGGCCCAGAACAAACCGAAATTTCAAAGGGTTTCGGTATCGCATCACGCCGAGCTTTTATTTCGGCCCCAAGCCGCATAAGGTGCGGTTTTTGGCTCCGCTTTGATCTGTTACAGCACCATGTCCGAAACCCTCCTACCGACCCTGCAAGCGCTCTTGGGGCTCTCGGCCTTGCTCGCCATTGCCTGGCTGCTCAGCGAATCGCGCCGCCACATCTCGCCACGGCTGGTCATGGGCGGCCTGACATTGCAAGTGCTACTCGGCCTGTTGCTTCTCAAGTGGCCAGGGGCGCGCGATGCCTTTCTGCTGCTCAATGCGATGGTGCTGGCGATACAGAAGGCCACCGATACCGGGGCGCAGTTTGTCTTCGGTTATCTGGCTGGTGGCGAGGCCCCCTTCGATGTGAGCACACCCGTGCATCGCTTTGTCTTCGCCTTCCGTGCCCTGCCGCTGATTCTGGTGGTCTCGGCGCTGTCGGCGCTTTTGTTTCACTGGCGCATTCTGCCACTCCTGGTGCGTGGCTTTGCCTGGGTGCTGCGCCACACACTGGGCACCGGCGGTGCGCTTGGGCTAGCCACGGCAGCCAATGTCTTTATCGGCATGGCCGAAGCGCCCCCTTCTGGTCCGCCCTTATCTCAACACCATGTCTCGCTCGGCACTCTTCGCGCTGATGGTGGGCGGCATGGCCACCATCGCCGGCACCGTCATGCTGCTCTATGCCAGTATTTTGGGGGAGCTAATCCCAAATGCCATGGGACAGATTCTAACCGCCTCTTTAATGAGCGCTCCGGCTGCCCTGGTGATCGCCGGCATCATGGTGCCTGAAAGCACTCCCGAGCAGACTTTTGAGGCGCACATCGAGATCGACTCCGAAAGCGCCATGGACGCTGTCACCCGCGGCACGCTCGCGGCTATTCCGCTAATGCTGAACATAATGGCACTGCTGATTGTGATGCTGGCACTGGTCAGTCTGGCCAATAGCATGCTCGGACTGCTACCGGAACTCGCCGGCGCTCCGGTGACACTAGAACGCATGCTTGGCTGGCTATTCGCCCCCGTGGTCTGGCTGATCGGCATCCCCTGGCAGGAGGCCCAGAGCGCCGGCGCCCTCATGGGAACCAAGACGGTGCTCAATGAACTGATCGCCTATGTGCAGCTCTCGCAACTGCCGCCAGAAGCACTCAGCGAGCGCAGCCGCCTGATCATGCTCTATGCCCTGTGCGGCTTTGCCAACTTCGGCAGCCTGGGAATCATGATCGGCGGACTAGCCAGCATCGCGCCAGAACGGCGATCAGAGATCGTGGCTCTTGGACTCAAATCCATCCTTGCCGGCACCCTGGCGACACTCATGACAGGCGCCATGGCGGGATTGCTGCTTTAATCGCGGTCAAGCAATTCGCCGAGCGCGAGGCTTCGCCACCGGGAGCCTGCTGCCAGGAAACAAGCATCTCAACACAAAGCTGCACGGAATCCTTAGCGATTGCCAGCCCGCAGCAACGACTTGGTGCCGACAGCCTCAGACAAACCTGCAACAGAGCGCGCCACAAAGCGTGCAAAAGGAGGATAAGCCATGCGTTTCGATACCTTCAACCTCACCGAGACTCAAATGGCCCTGCTGGAATCGAGCGACCAGGGTGGCAACCGCTGCGCGGTGTTTCGGCTGGAGGGGAAGGTCGACAAGGAACGACTGGCCACGGCTGTGCAAAGGGTCATTGCACAGTGCCCGCCCTTTCGCTACCGGGTTGAACAAATCGACGGGCACCCGCGCATTTTGCTCACCAAGGAGGCAGCCGCAGCTGCGCCCGAGCGCGACCAGCCCGGACTGCAAATTATCGCAACCGACGGTGGCGAGGCAGCGGCCTTCGCGCTGATCGAGAACATGCTCAACCGCCGCTTGCGCTTGAACAGTGGCACACCCTATTTGTTCGCGCTGGTGCAGGGAGCCAAAGCCGCCTATCTGGTGTTCGTCTGCCATCCGTTGATCCTTGACCGCTTCTCGCTGCGGCCATTGTTTCGCGCGCTATCCGCCGCTTGGCGCGGCGAGACCCTGCCCGATGACTTGGCCCTCCCCCAACCCCTGCTGCTGAGCGAAGAAGCGGCTCGCACCGCCGATCCGGACCGCTACGGGGAGAGCCTGCGTTTCTGGACCGGACTACTGCGCGACACGGCCTTTGAGTGGCGCCCACCACCGCTGGAAGCCCATCTCGACGACAGCCTGTTCAGCCTGACGCTGTCCTATCAGGCCCGTGATCGGATGAGCCGGTTGGCGACCGATCTCGGCATCGGGCTCGACCATCTGCTGGTGTTCGCCTTTCATCTGTTTCTATTCCGGCTGACGCGCTCGGAAAACGTGCTGACCGCCTACCGGCATCGCGTGCGCACCGGCGCGCCGGAGCAGATTGGGTTCAATGAGAATGTCGCCTTCTTCCGCAGCCTACTGGTTGGTGACCTGACGGGTGACCAAGCCGGTCACCAAACTGGCGAGCAGACATTGGGAAGCTTCCTGCGCCGGGCAGCGCGGCTGTTCATGCAGGCCAGTCACTTTTCCGATATGCCGATGCGCGAAGTGCTGCGCGAGTTACAGCGAGCGGACCCGGACTTCAAACCGACCAATGTGCTTTTCGACGAGGACCCGCTGCCCCACGGAGAGCTGGTACTCGAGGGCCTGACGGTGACCCTCCTGTCCTCCCTGTCCCACCAATGGGAAAGTGAAGACATCGCTATTTACTTCGACCTGCGCGACACCCTGGAGTTAAACGTGCTCGCGCGCGCGCCGCAGGATCTGCCTGGTCTCAAAATGGCGCTAGCGCATTTCCTGGTGCTACTGGAGCATCTTCCGGATGAGCTCGATCGTCCCCTGACCACGACCATGCTGTTCACCGAGACGCTGCGCCAGCAAGCAGTCGGGCTGGCGCAGAGTCAGCCACCTGTTGTGCGCGCCGAGGATGTACTCAATCACTTTCTCGCCACCTGCAACCAGCAGCCCGAGGCACCCGCCCTGCGCTTTGGCGAGCGGGTGCTGAGCTATCAGGCGCTGGCACAAGCAGCCGGTGCAGTGGCCGCCGGGCTCGACGCGCTGGACATTGAAGCACGCGAGCCGCTGATCGGCCTGTGCCTGGAGCGCAGCGAGCGCATGATCGCGGCCATCTTTGGCGTACTCGGGGCCGATGCCGGCTATGTGCCGCTCGACCCGAGCATGCCGGCCGAGCGCCTCGGCTTCATCGCCGCCGATGCCGGGCTTGGCGCCGTTATCACGGATGCCGCAACGCGCGCCACCATCGCGCCACCCGATGGCGACCCCATTGTCGACTGCCCGGTGCTCGATATCGACCAGTTGCTGGCCACTCCGCCTCGGGATCTGACACCGGCCGCACCTGAGTCGCTCGGCCAGATCGCCTATGTAATCTATACCTCCGGCACCACCGGCACGCCCAAGGGAGTCGCCATTGAGCGCGGCATGCTGGCGCATTTCATCGCCGCACTAGAAGGCATCTGGGATCGCGGGCCGGGGACACGCTGGATGCAATTCGCCTCAGTCAACTTCGATGCCAGCGTGCTGGAAATCTTCAATCCGCTCACCCATGGTGGCGAGCTGGTGGTGGTGCCAAGCAGCGCCCGCACCGACGCCCTGGCGATCGAAGCCCTGATGCGCGAGCAGCGTGTCACCCACGCCTTCCTGCCGCCGGCCCTGCTGCGGCTGCTGCCGCGACGGCCGCTGCCGGATCTGATAGCCATCTTCTCCGGCGGCGAGGCCGCCGATGAGGACACGGTGCATTTCTGGTCGAAGACCGTCGAGCTGGCCAACATCTATGGCCCGACCGAAACCACGGTGATGGCCACCATCAACCGCATGGGCGGCGACAAGGCGGCCAACAATCTCGGCCACCCGCTGCGCGGCTATGACACCTATCTGCTCGACGAACGGGGCCAGCTCTCGCCGCTCGGTGGCGTTGGGGAAATCTGCATCGGCGGGGCGGCTGTGGCGCGCGGTTATCTCGGCCGACCGGAGCTGACGGCGAAGAAATTCATCCCCAACCCCTTCGGCCCTGGGCGCCTGTATCGCACCGGGGATCTCGGGCGCTACCGCCCCGATGGCGAGCTGGAGTTTCTCGGGCGCAGTGACTTTCAAGTGAAAGTGCGCGGCTTTCGCATCGAGCTGGGCGACATCGAGCATGCCATCGCCGAGCAGCCCGAGATCTCGGGTGTCTATGTCGGCGCCTTCGAGGTGCAGGGCAGCAAGGCGCTGATCGCCTGGTATGTCAGTACCGAGCTGAAGCCCGATGCCTTGCGCACCCGACTAGAAGCCAAGCTGCAGCGCTACATGGTGCCGAGCTATCTGATCCCGCTCGAGGCCTTCCCGCTCAACATCAGCGGCAAGATCGACCGCACCCGCCTGCCGATGCCGGGCGCAGATGACGCGACCGTCGCCGCCAGCCAGGACGTCGACGCGCTCGAGCACCTGGTCCGCGAGACATGGTCAAAAGCGCTTGGGGTGGCTCCGGCCAAGTTCGCGCCAGACAGTCATTTCTTCCACCTCGGTGGCCACTCGCTGCTGGTGGTGCAGGTCTGCCTGCACCTGTCGGAAGCCCTGGGCAGCAACATTCGCCCCAAGCAGCTATTTGAGCACCCGCTGCTTGGAGAGTTTTGCGACCTGCTGCGCGGCGCCCCGGCAGGCGCCAACGCCAACCCACTACCGCCGCTGGTGGCGACCGGCAAGACCAGAGCCCCGGTGCTGAACCGACTCATTGGCCTGATTCAAAGCCGTGCCCTGCGACTGCCAGAGGACAACACTTACAACATCGTGGTGCGGATTGATTTCTCCGCAGAGATCAATCCACTGCAACTGCGCACCGCCACCACCGAGCTGCTGGCCGCGCATCCGGTATTCCGCGCCTGCTTCGCCGAGCAGGATGGGCAACTCTATATTCAGATTCCAGAGCCTGCGGCCAAGGACGATCAGCCCCTAGTGGCTCTGCACGACAGCAGCAACGAAGGCATCCACGCGCGCACCGAGACACTGCGACACCAACCCCTCGGCATCGACAGCGCGCCCCTATGGCGGGCCGAGTTGCATGTCAGCACCGCCGGCACATGTAGCCTTGTGTTCTGCATCCATCATGCGATTTTCGACGGCTGGTCCTTCAATCTCTTTCTTGATGAACTGGGCGAGCGCTACCTGCGCCACCCGGTGCCGGAGCGCCTGAACATTTTCGATTACTGCGACTGGTCGCGGTGCTTGCCGAAGAGTCCGCCCTTCGCCGAGTCCATCGCTTACTGGAAGCACAAGCTCGGAGGGGCCGATGCGCATACCGAACTGCCCATCGACCAAAATCCCGGCAATCCCAATGAATCGCCCGATACGAATCAAGCACTGGCGCTGCGCTTCGCGCCAGAGACAGTCGCCGCCCTGAAGGCCTTTGCCGACGAGGCCGGGATCACCATGTCGCCGCTATTGTTTGCTCTCTACCTGGTATGGATCTGGCGCCTGACCGGCCAGCGCGAACTGGTCTGTGCCTACCCTTACGCCGGGCGCGACATCGCCGGCACCGAGCACATCTACGGCATGTTTGTCACCATGGGATTTCTGCGCCAGACACTCGACCCGCGGGCGTCATTCGGTGAACTGGCGACGGCTGTGCATCGGCAGATGCTGGATGACAAGGACCATTTGCTCGCCACGCCTTACGACGCCGAAATCGCCGGGCTCGAATCCCTAAACCTGATCTTCAGTCTGCAAAGCGGCATTGGCCTGGAGGGAAGCTTCGGCGAGGTGGGCTTCAAGGCCGATGAGCTGCCGGCAGCCACCGCCAAGGCCGATCTGACCGGGATTTTTTATCAAAGTCTCGACGGCGCCATTGAGGGCCGGCTGGAATACGACAGCTCGCGCTTTCACCCAGAGACCGTCAGCGGCTTTCTCGACACCTATCAAAGTCTGGTGGAAGCAGCGGCGCGCGCGCCCCAAAGTCGGGTCAATGAGTTGGCGTATCAGTCCGACGCCGATCTCAGCCGCTTCATGGGGTTTGCCTGTGGGCCACGGCTAGAGCTGCCGCCCTCCACGATCCCTGCGCGCTTTGCCAGTGTCGCAGCGCGCGCACCCGAGGCGCCAGCCGTGCTGTTCGAAGGGCGCTCACTCAGCTACCAGGCGCTCGCCGAGTTGAGTGATCGCATCGCCTCTGGCCTGCTGCGGCGCCTGGCGCCCGGCAGCCGTGTTGGACTCAGCATGCACAAGAGCGACACCTTGGTCGCCACCCTGCTTGGCATCCTCAAGGCCGGTTGCGCCTATGTGCCGCTCGACCCCAGCTACCCGCCGGAGCGGCTGCGCTTCTTCGCCGAGAATGCCGGCGTGACCCATGTCGCCGCCGATGCCCCGAGCCGCGAGGCGCTGACTGAGATAGGACTGGGGGGCCTGCGCTTTTTCGATCCGGATCAGGATCTCGCCCCAAGCGCGGGCGAGCAGCCAAAGGTCGGCCCAGAAACCCTGGCCTACATCATTCACACCTCCGGCTCCACCGGTCAGCCCAAGGGGGTGATGATCGAGCAGCACAACCTGGTGCATTTTGCCGTCAGCGCCGCCGCTGCGATGCAGCTCGAGGCGGGCAGCGTTGTCGCCTTAATCGCCTCGATGAATTTCGATGCCAGCGTGCTCGAGATCTTCCCGGCCCTGCTCAATGGCCACACGCTAGCCGTGGTGCCTGAGGATGCGCGCAAGGAGCCGGCGCTGCTGCATCGCACCATCGGAGAGCTCGGCGTCACACATACCATCATGTCTCCCGTGGTACTAAGGAACCTGCCGCACGAGCCGCTGCCAGCATTGCGCATGCTCGGCTTCGGCGGTGATGTGATCGACCAGCAGACCGCCGACTGGTGGTCGCGCCAAACTCGATTCCTAAGCATGTACGGGCCGACCGAGACCACAGTAATGGCCTCGCTCGGCGAGATCGCGCCAGGCGCCAATGCGCGCATCATCGGCCGTCCGCTGCCGGGTTATCGACTCTATCTGCTCGACCGCGACCATCAGCCGGTGCCCCAGGGCGCGGTTGGCGAAATCTGCATTGGCGGCGAGGGGCTCGCGCGCGGTTATCTGAACCGCGACGATCTGACCGTCGAGCGCTTCGTGCTCGACCCCTTCGGTGGCTCGCCCTATGCGCGCATGTATCTGACTGGCGATCTTGGCCGCTTTTTGCCCGATGGCACCATCGAGTTTTTCGGTCGCAATGACGCGCAGATCAAGGTGCGCGGCTTCCGCATCGAACTCGGCGAGATCGAAAACAGTCTCGCGAGCTTCCCCGGCATCAAGCAGGTGGTCTGCGCGGCCAAGGGCGAGGGCGAGAACCGTTATCTTGCGGCCTACTATCTGGCTGACAGTGATCTCTGCGAGTCGGCCTTGCGCAAGCATGCTGGCGAATTCTTGCCTGATTACATGATTCCGTCGTTCTTTGTGCGATTGTCTGCCCTGCCCGTCTCGCCAAGCGGCAAGATCGATCGCAAGGCACTGCCAGCGGTCGCTGGCAAGGAAAGCCAAAATCCTCCGCAGGAGGGGGCGGAGCGGCAGATCGCCGACATCTGGGAAGACCTGCTGCATTACCACGGCATTGATCGCGATGACAGTTTCTTCAACGTCGGCGGCAACTCGCTGCTGGCGGTGCGCATGCAGGCGGCAGTTGAGAAAAAGCTGGGGCTCGAGTTCAGCATCAGTGATTTCTACCGCGCGCCAACCATCGCCGCGCTGGCGGCTGGTCAGCAGCAGGACTTCATCGCTCAGGCTGTTGCCGATGCCGAGGCTGAACTCCTCGTAGCCGAACCGGCGCAGCATCCCCAGGACCCAATGGCTGCGCCGCAGTCCATCCTGCTGACCGGCGCGCGCGGCTTCCTCGGTATCTTCCTGCTTGCAGAGCTGACCCGGCGCTGCGAGCATGTCCACTGCCTGTTGCGCTGCGATAACAAGGCCGCAGGTCTGGCCGCCTTGCGCAAGCAGGCCGCCGAGGCTGGCGTCGATCCGGATTTTGCTCGCGTCATCATCGTCCCAGGCGATCTGGGCGAACCCGGACTCGGTTTGAGCGACGAGGCGCATGCGCGCCTGGCGAGCGACATCGACGCCATCCTCCACTGCGGCGCCTTCGTCCATCATCTCTACAGCTATGCGACCATGAAGCCGATCAACGTCGGCGGCACCGAGGCGCTGCTGGCGCTCGCCCTGAGCGGTCGGCAGAAACCCTTCTGCTATGTCTCGACCATCACCGTCGGTGCCTCACTGACCGATGTTGATCGGATTGCCGAGGATGTCCTGCCCAACGCGCCGGCGGTGGATAACGGCTATATCCTGACCAAATGGGTCGGCGAGCAGCGCATCGCCCGTGCGGTGCGCAAATTCGGCCTGCCTGCCGTCATCGCTCGGCCAGGCAATATCACCGGCAGCAGTGCGAGCGGCTACAGCAACTATCACAACAACCACTTCTGGCGCTTCACCAAGGGCTGCCTGCAACTCGGCGCCTACCCGGATATCCCCATGCCTATCGAGATGATGCCAGTCGATCACCTAGCCGCTGCCATCGCCGCCTTGGCCACCCGTGCGCCAGAGCCGCCCGAGTCCCAAAGCAGGCTGCTGGTGGCCAACCTGGCCAATCCGACCAGCCTATCGTTGGGCGATTTCTTCGCTCAGCTGTCTGCCGCTGGTTATCCAGCCCAGGCGGAGCCAGCGACCGCGTGGCAGAAGCGCCTCAGTCACCTGGCCCCGGACAACGCGCTGAGCCAAATCAAGGACTTCTACACCGGCGACCTGTCTGGCGAAGCGCCACCCACGGAGCAACAACAGACGCTGGCGG
The DNA here is from genome assembly GCF_033954835.1 of Thiorhodovibrio frisius. Taxonomy (NCBI): domain Bacteria; kingdom Pseudomonadati; phylum Pseudomonadota; class Gammaproteobacteria; order Chromatiales; family Chromatiaceae; genus Thiorhodovibrio; species Thiorhodovibrio frisius. Next base: position 1,233,098 of record NZ_CP121471.1, on the reverse strand, counting down.
CACTCCAGGCGGCTGGCGCGTCGCTTGATGCCGACTATGACGCGCTCATCCCGCTTTATGCCAGCTATCTCGAGCGATCTGGATGGATTGTTCGCAGTGGCGCAGACTAGGCGGTCAACGGAGCCTGGGTAGCATTTCAGGGGAGCACTTCAGGAGAGCAGTTCATGCGCAAATCACCAGCAGCGCCGGGCGCAGCAGAAGCAGCCGGGGTCCGCAGCGCACCCTTCAGCGAAATCACCTGGATGTTGGCGCTCTTCGGCACCGCCATCGGCGCCGGCATTCTCTATCTGCCCTTGCAGGCCGGCACCGGCAGCCTGTGGGCGCTCATTCTGCTGTCGGCCCTGATTTTTCCGCTGCTTTACCTGGCGCACCGCCGGGTACTGGACATGCTAATGCTCGGCAACGGCGAGTTGGATTACTCCGGAGTCGCCGGACGCTATCTCGGGCGCGGGCTGGATTGGATCATTCTGCTGCTCTTTCTGCTCACTTTCCAGGCGGTACTGGTCTCCTATGCGATTGGCCTCAATGCCAACCTCGGCGACTATCTCCACCAGCAGGGCTGGACCGCCACCGACTGGTCCCAGAAGCCCTTTCTCAGCCTCGGCATTCTGCTTGCGTTCGCGCTCATTTACCTGATCGGCCAGCAGACCCTGCTCCGCCTGATGACACTGGCCTCTGGCCTGTTGATCGTCGCGCTTTTTGGCCTGTCGCTGTATTTGATCCCATTCTGGGATCTGTCACCGTTTTCGCTCGCCATCAGCCCGCTTGCGCTAATCGCCGACATGCTGCTGGTCTTGCCCATCCTGACCTTTTCCCTAATTTTCTTTCCGGCCATGTCCTCCATGGTCATGGCACTCAAGCAGTCGCACCCGCTCTGGCCCGAAGGCGCTGAAACCAGGCTCAAACGGGTGGTGCTGGTGACCTCGGCCCTGCTGATGCTCTTCGTGATTTTTTTCGTCATCTCCTGCGTGCTCGCATTGACGCCGCCGGAACTCGCTTCAGCCATGGCCTCCAATCTGAATGGACTCAGCATGCTAAGCGGCAAGCCGGGCATCTCCCCGGTGCTGGCCGAGATCGGGACACTGCTTGGTTTGTGCGCGCTTTTTACCTCCTTCGTCGGTGTCTTTCTCGCCGTGCGCGACGCAGTCCGAGAACTGATCCGGCGCCTGCTGCCGAGTCAAAGCACCACGGCAAGCGCTGCCCACCGCTGGACCGAATGGCTGCTGCTCACCCTGGTGCTCGGATCTGCCTGGTTGATGACCATTGCCAACCCCTCGATTGTCAAAACCTTCGGTAAGCTCATCTCGCCTTTGGTTGGCATCTTCATCTTTCTGCTGCCGCTTGCCGTTCTCGCGCGTGCGCGCGGTCCTGGCCTGCTGCTGCGGCCAGGCTCGCTTTTCGTGCTGCTGTTTGGTGTGCTGATCCTGTTCTCCTATGATCTCGGCAACTGGCTCAAGGGCGCCTTGCAATAATGCGCGTCCCGACAACGGATAAACCGCGCCGGCCGCGCGCAATGAATCGCTTGCAAATGAAAACCTTTTCTCTGCTCAAAACCTCACCCACGCCCGTGCGCAGCCGGTTGTTCCGCGACCTGCTGCTGTTGCTTGCCGTCACCCTTGGCATTTTGATCGCCGCCAGTGCGCTGCTGATCAAAGATATTCAACATGACATCGCCGCAGCGCGGATCGACAGCGCTAAGGCGCTGGTGCGCGATGAGGTGCGCGCCCTGCTGACGCCGGTGCAGCAGCAATTGCTGATTATCCGCGACCGCTTGCACGACGCCGGCGACCCGCCACCGCAAACCCAGGCAGCCGCGCGAACCCTAAACGCGCAGCTAATACCCTCGCTCAATCACATCCCGCAAATTGCCGGCATTGCCTTTGCTAACAATCAGGGCGAAGAGTATTTTCTGCGCCGCGATGGCAAGGGCTGGCTGACGCGCCTGCGTGGTCAGGGCAGTGCCGCCAAGTTCGAGTTCATCCGCTGGAACGGGCTGGATGATCTGGGGCAAAGCAAGACGGCACAGCTGAACTACGACCCGCGCGAGCGGCCCTGGTTCAAAGACGCCCAGGAGGAGCTCGAGCAAAGCCAGAGCGATGAGGACACTCTCGCCTGGAGCCCACCCTATCGCTTTGAGTCTCTCGACGAGCCCGGCCTGACGGTGTCCAGCGCCTGGCGGCATGGCGATGCCCTTCAAGTACTGGGCCTGGATGTCACTCTGGCACGCATTCTCGACACCATCAACGGGCTCCCGCTGGATTCGGGTACGGGCTTTCTCTTCGACGGCCAAGGGGGTCTTTACACGGATTTTGATGATGACCAATCATCTGCCCAGCAACAGAGGTTCTTCTCGGCCGAGACCCACCACGGCGGACTGCTGCGTTTCAACGCCATTGCCGCCTGGCGTGCCGCCGGGCGACCGGATCAGCAGCTGGTTCGGTTCAGCAGCGGCGGGCACCTTTGGTGGGGCGGTTTTCTGCCGCTGACCGGCGAGGCTGATGGCGCCTGGATTGGCGTGGCCATCCCCCTGTCCGCCACCCTGGACATGCTGCAAAGCCGCTGGTACCTGCTGGCGCTCACCGCGCTTGGCATCGTCGCCCTGGGCGTCGGGCTGGCCGCGCTGCTGGTGCGCAAATACAGCCATCAGCTGCGCGAACTGCCCAAACGCGGAATCGATCCGCGTGACCCGGAAGCGGACATTCGCGCCTTAATCAGCCGTGGTGAGAGCACATACGTCGAGTTCAAATCCACTATGCGGATGAACCTACATACAGGCAAGGCGGGCAAGGAGATTGAACTCGCCTGGCTCAAAGGCGTGGCCGCCTTTCTGAATACCGAGGGCGGCCTGCTGCTCATTGGCGTAGCCGATGACGGCGAACTACTTGGGCTGGATGCTGACGGCTTCGCCAATGATGACAAATGCCAACTGCATTTCAAGAACCTGGTCAACAGCCATCTGGGCGCGGAATACGCCCGCTTTATCGCGCTTCAACTCTACCGAATTGAAGACAAAACTGTCGCTGCGGTGGAATGCCAGCCGGCAGATATTCCGACCTTTGTGCACCACAAGGGCGCCGAGTCTTTTTTGATCCGCAACGGCCCGTCAAATATCGAGTTGCCGATCAGTAAGGCCCTGACCTATATCGCCGGGCGGTATTAGTCGGCGCCAAGCGCCGCCTTGACCGCCTCAAGTCGCGCCAGCCGCACCGACTCGCGGATGCGAGTGGGCTCGCTCGCGCGCGCGATAGCGCCCGAGTCGACCGCAGCGCAGGCTTGAGCCAGTCGCCGCCAGGTTGCGCCTTGAGGATAGTCGCGATCCTCGAAGCCAAGGCGACCGCGAAAGTCAGCCTCGCAGGCAATCAGCAGCCGCTCGAAGCGTTCCGGGCGGCGAAACAAATCCGCGCCCTCAAAGACGCCCAGAATGGTGCTGGCGCGCAGTTCATCGACCTTGTGCACTTTGCCGTGATAACGCGCCACCACCCGCGCCAGTTCACTGAAGCGGGTCGGCACCGGCAGGCGCTGACAGACCTGCCCGAGCAGTTCGACGCTGCGTTCTTCATGCCCGTGATGGCTGGGCAGCACATCGCCCGGCGTGGTGCCCTTACCGAGGTCGTGACAGAGGGCAGCGAAACGCACCTCGGGCTCATCAGACAGACGCGCGCATTGATCAAGCACCATCATGACGTGAACACCGGTATCAACTTCCGGATGCCATTGCTCGGGCTGGGGGACGCCCCAGAGGCGCTCGAGTTCCGGCAGCAAAATCTTCAGTGCTCCGCAGTGGCGCAGTTCCTCGAAAAACCGCGACGGGCGTGCTTCGCCCAAGGCGCGGCTCAGTTCCTGCCAAACGCGATCGGGGACGAGCGCATCGACCTCGCCGGCGGCGACCATCTCGCGCATCAGCGCCGCCGTCTCGGGTGCGGTGCCAAACCCGAGCGCATCGAAGCGGGCGGCAAAGCGCGCCACGCGCAGAATGCGCACCGGGTCTTCGGCAAAGGCCGGGGAGACATGGCGCAGCAGGCGCGCGTGAAGATCGGCCTGACCGCCGAAAGGATCAATGATGCGACCCTCGGCGTCCTGGGCGAGGGCATTGATGGTCAGGTCACGGCGGGCGAGGTCCTCTTCGAGTGTTACCAGAGGGTCGGCATGCACCACAAAGCCGTGATAGCCGGGCGCGCTCTTGCGCTCGGTGCGCGCGAGTGCATACTCCTCTTTGGTCTCGGGGTGGAGAAAGACCGGAAAATCCTTGCCAACCTGAGTAAAGCCCTGGTCGATCATAGTCGCGACATCGCTGCCGACCACCACAAAATCCCGCTCGCGCACTGGCAAGCCCAGCAGTCCGTCGCGCACGGCTCCGCCAACCAGATAAGTGCGCGCGCCTGGAATCTGTTCACCCTCGGCAGTCATCTCAGCCCCTTCAAGGTTAGCGGTGCATTCAAAAGCACGCGGACCAGACCCTGTGCCAGACTCGGCAAGTCGCGACAGTGCGGGTAGAATCGCACAAGAATGCAGCGCCAGACGGCGTCCATGGCATCTCCTCTAGGGCTAGACTCATGCTGAAAATCGCTCGTAATCTCGTCATTGTTGTTGTTCTGCTCTATGCGCTCTGGCCCTATGTGACGGTCTTTCGCCTCAATGGCGCGCTGGCCGAGCCGAATGCCCAAGCATCCGTTCAGGCCCTGACACCACTAGTCGACCTGCCGGCCATTCAGGCACAATACAAGAGTCGGCTTGGCAACAGGGTTGATACCTGGCTGCCAAGCGGTGGGGACAGTGATGAGATTATCGGCTGGCTGTCGAAGAATCTTCAGCACCTGGGCGACAGCGCGCTCAATCAAGCCATCACGCCCGATTGGGTCCGCACCAGCATCCGCGAGGCCATGCAGCGCGCGGCGCCCCCCGGGAAAACCGATTCCTTCCTCGCCGCTGTCGATTTTGCCTTTTTCGAGTCCTGGAACCGCTTTGTGATTCGCCTCGGCAAGTTGGGCGCCAATCCCACCCACTTGGTGCTGAAGCTTGAAGGTTACCGCTGGCAGTTGACGGATATCGCGCGTTAGCGCCGATCCGCTTGACCTCTAGCTGGTCAGGTATCGGACCAAGACCAAATCAGGTATCAGGTCACAAATCAGGTCAGGCGCGCTCAAACACCATCATGTAGTTCACCCCCATGTAAGGGGTGTCATGGAAACTACGGTTAAAGGGATTGACGCGCACGCCAGTGCGATCAAGCACGCGAAACTGAGACCCAAGGCCCGTGATCACTTCCTTTGGCTTGACCAGCTTGCGGAAATGGTGGGTGCCCTTGGGCAACCAGCGCAACACCCACTCGGCCCCGATGATGGCAGTCAGCCAGGCCACCAGGGTGCGGTTGATGGTGGCCACTACCATGACACCGCCGGGGCGCACCAAGCGCGCACAATGGCCGAGGAACTCGGGCAGGCGCTCGACATGCTCGACCACTTCCATATTTAGCACCAGATCGAACTGGGCTCGGCTGGCGGAGAGTTCCTCCACCGTGGTCAGGCGATAGTCGATATCCAACTGGCTCCACTCGGCATGAATGCGCGAGACATGGATGTTCTTCTCGGCGATGTCGATGCCCTGTACGCGCGCGCCCAGCCGGGCAACGGATTCACTCAGGATGCCACCGCCGCAACCGATGTCCAGCACCTTGAGTCCGGCGAAGGGCTGCTCACCCCCAACCGGCCGGCCGAGGGCTGAACATGCCTGCTGGCGAACATAGTCGGCGCGGAAGCTGTTGAGCCGATGCAATGGCCAGAAGGGCCCCTGCTCGTCCCACCAACGGTGCGCCAGGCTCTCGAAGTGCGCGACTTCGCGCGGGTCGATACTGGGTGCTTGCGGATTTTGGCTCGACATGGCGGTATTGGATGGCAAGAGTTGGGAAGAAAACCGGAATAATGGATACCGGGTGCGAGTGCAAATGCAGGGATTAAAGATCAACCATTTGCGTTTGGCGCCGAAGCATCGAAAGGCTCACCAGCCCGTCTGAGTTGCGGGCTTTTCGACGGACGCTGGTGCGGGAGCTGGCACGGACACTGGTGTGGATGTTGGAGCCGTCTGAGCGGGTGGCGAACTACCCGCTGCCAGCGACAAGATCTGCTGCATGATGGGCTGCGCGTCCCAGTCCCGTTCGCCCAGTGCAAGCAAACGCAAATTCCCATCCGCATCCACCACGAAGGTGGTCGGCAAACCGCGCAGTGGCCAAGCCTGAGTGACCTTGCCGCCCGGATCGAGCAGCAGCGGAAAACTCACCCCCGTGCTCTCAGCAAAGGCAGCCACAGTATCACTGTCTTCGTCGACATTAATGGCAACAAAGCGCACGCCCTTATCGCGCAGCCCCTGCCATGCGCGTTCCATTGCCGGCATCTCGGCGCGGCAGGGTGGACACCAGGTCGCCCAAAAGTTGACCACGACGATCTCGCCGCCCAGGTCAGCGAGCGCGACCCGGGTGCCATCTGGCGTTTGCAGATCGAATGCCGGCGCTGGGGGCGCCTCTGGCATGGGATCGAGCAGATCGCCCTCAGCCAAAACAGCGAAAGGAAGGATGACCAGCAGCAGGCCAAACAGCCTGACCGTCGCATTCAGCGGTAACCATGCGCGCGCGAAACGCGGACGAAAAAGAGCCACCAGATTTTTCCAACGCATGCGCTTAACTCCAAACCATGGCATCTGACATTCATGGCCCCGACCACCCCGAAGGATACACTTGTATGATCCAAGGCAACCCGAACCATCGCCCACCCGCTGATCGCGAGTTCGGGCATCACTCCCCGAGCAATGCCCGCATTCTAACCCCGAGGCAGCGGATCGCAACAATGCCGCAATCGCTGCGATAGATGCTATACCGAAACCCATTAAGATTTCGGCTCGTTCTGGGCCGGGTGCGCTAAGCTTTGCCCTTGGACCCTGACCACACCCACACCCAGACCCACACCCAGACCCAGACCCAGACCCAGACAATCGTGGTTCAGCATTCGCCATGCATCTCCCTGACCGATAGGCCAAGCCTTGAGCGATCCCAATTTCCAACCCCAATCTCATCCCGACGCCGCCGCCAAGACACCGCCCCCACCCAAACCGGCTGCGGCGGTTAGCAGGCACCGTACCCTCGGCCTGCAGACGCGCCTGACGCTGCTGTTTTTCGGCATCGCGCTCTTTGTCTCGGCCTTTACCACGCTGACGCTGTTGCAAGTGGCGCGCGACCAGGTGCGCGACGATCTGCGCCAACGGCTGCTCGATCTCGCCCAAATCGGCACCCTGGCCATCGACGGCGACCGGCATGCCGCCATCACCACGGAGGCAGGCATGCAGGCGCCGGATTATCTGCAAATCAAAGCCATCCTCCAGGGCATCCGCGATTCGGACGCAGACATCGGCGAGGTGTACAGCATGCGCCGCGGGGCCAATAGCGGCATCGAGTTCGTGGTCGATGCCGAGGAAGATCCCGCCAATCTGGCTGCGCTGGGCGATGTCTACGAGGAGCCTGGCGAGGCGCTTGCCAAGCACTTCGCCACCCTGGACAGCCCGCTGACCGAGAGCGATTTCTACAGCGACCAATGGGGCACCTGGCTATCCGGCTATGCACCCATCCGCAATAGCGAAGGCGCGCGCGTGGCCTTGCTCGGCATCGACATCTCCGCCGCCACCGTCAAAGCCTACGAGCAACGACTGACCCTGATTGCCGGCGGAATTTTCCTGCTATCGGTGCCCTTGGTTCTGCTGATCGGTTACCTGGTCGGTCGCGCCATCGCCCGCCCCATCGCCCAGCTTGAGCACGGTGTCGCCCTGGTCGGCGAGGACGATCTCAGCGTGCGCATCAACAGCAACAGACCCGATGAAATCGGCCGACTGGCGGATGCCTTCGACCGCATGGCTGACAGCCTGGCCGAGAGCCACGCGCGCCGCACCGAGTTACTGAATCAATATCGCGGCCTGTTTGACAACGCGGTCGAGGGCATCTTCCAGACCACCACCGACGGGCACTTCCTGAACGCCAACCCGGCGCTGCTTGAGTTACTAGGCTATCCGTCACTCGAGGCCCTGCAGGCGCAGGTGCGCAACATCGCTACCGATGTTTATGTGGACCCGGCAACGCGGGAAGAATTGATCGCGCACATGCGCCGAGACGCGCGCGTCGATGCCAGAGAGGTCGAACTCAAACGCCGTGACGGCCACCACTTCTGGGCCGAGATCAGCCTGCGCGCGGGCCACCACCCCGACACCATCGAGGGCATGCTGATTGATGTCACCGCGCGCCGCGAGCGCCAGCAGGCCGAGCAGGCACGCCAGGCGGCCGAAGCGGCGAACGCGGCCAAGAGCGGTTTTCTCGCCAACATGAGCCACGAAATTCGCACCCCACTCAATGCCATCATGGGGCTGACAGACCTGCTGCTGCGCGGCACCCTTGAAGAACGCCAGCGGGAGTTCCTGACCAAGACGAAACTCGCCTCCAAAAGTCTGCTCGCGGTCATCAACGACATCCTCGATTTTTCCAAGATCGAAGCCGGACATCTGGAGATTGAACAGACCGATTTCTCGCTCCATGAGTTGATAGCCAATCTGAGCGAGATGTTCGCCTACCGCGCGCACGAGAAGGGCGTCGAGTTAGTCGTCGCCATCGCACCCGGTACCCCGACGGAACTCATTGGCGACCCGACCCGGCTGAGTCAGATCCTGATCAACCTGACCGGCAATGCGCTTAAATTTACCCAGCAGGGCGAGGTGCAGATCACCGCTGATCTTGCCCAAACCAGCGGCACGCCAGGCAGCGAGGAGGCCCCAGACACCGTCAAGCTGCGTCTGCAGGTCCGCGATACCGGCCCCGGCATCGCCCCCGAGCGACTCGATGCTATCTTCGAGGCCTTCGCCCAAGCCGACGGCTCGGTCACCCGCCGTCATGGCGGCACCGGACTAGGGCTAGCCATCTGCCGGCGGCTCGCGCATCTGATGGGTGGGGATGTGACAGTCGCGAGCGTCCCCGGCCAGGGCAGCACCTTCACCGCCACTGCGTGCCTGCGGCGCCAGCCGAACCGCGCCGCTTCGCCACTGCGCACCCCAGCCGACCTGCGCGGCTTGCGGGTGCTGGTGGTGGAGGACAACGCCACCTCGCGCGAGATGCTGGTCGCCCAGATCGAATCCTTCCACATGCGAGCGGTGGCGGTCGCCTCCGGCGAAGAGGCGCTCAACCAGTTGGCCGACCCAGCGCAGAGCTTCGATCTGGTGCTGCTCGACTGGAAAATGCCCGGCCTCAATGGGCTGGAAACCGCCGTGCGCATCCGCCAGGACCTCAAGCTGCCGCACACCCCGATGGTATGCATGATCTCCGCCTATGCACGCGAGGACCTGTTGCAACAATCCGAACGCTCGGTACTGGACGCCTTCCTGCACAAGCCGGTCAATCAGTCCTTCCTGTTCGACACCATTGTGTCCCTGTTCGGCCATCAGGACGCCGCCGCCAGCACCCGTCCGGTGCTGCTGGCCGAAGCCAGCGACCGCCAGCCTCCGGATCTCAGCGGCCAGCGCGTGCTGCTGGTCGAAGATATCGAGATGAACCGGCTGGTCGCGTTGGAATGGCTCGAAGCCGCCAGACTCGACACCGACATTGCCGAAAATGGCCTGGAAGCGCTGAACAAGGTGCGCGAGAACACCTACAACGCGGTACTGATGGACATCCAAATGCCCGAGCTGGACGGACTGGAAGCCACCCGCCGCATCCGCGCCGAATTCCCTGATCGCCACCTGCCCATCATTGCCATGACCGCCCACGCGCTCAAGGGCGACATGGAGCGCTGCCTGGCCGCCGGCATGGACGATTATCTGAGCAAACCCATTGACCCGGCACAGCTATTCGGCGCACTCGAACGCTGGCTGCAGCCAGAGGGCGCGCAGCCCGCACCAGAGCCGACCGCAACCGATCAAGCAACGCCCGCACCGGCTGCAAACCCGGAAGCCCCCGAACTCGATCAGCACCCCCTGCCCGGCATCGACCTCCAGGGCGGACTCGCGCGCGCCAACAACAACCGCAAGCTTTATCTGAAAATCCTGCGCAGCTTCTTCGCCAGCAATCAACACAGCCTGCCCGAAATCACCGCCGCGCTCCAGGCCGGACAGAGCGAGGACGCACGCCGGCGGGTTCATAGCATCAAAGGCATGGCCGGCAATCTGGGTGCCGAGTCCTTGCATCAGGCCGCCCTGGCCCTGGAGGCCGCTGTGGTCGAGCAAGGCAGCGCCGCCGCGGAAGATGCAACCTGGCAGGCATTCAGCCAGCAATTTACCCAGGTGATTGAGGGCTTGCGCCCGCTCATCAAGGCACCAGAGGCTGCCGCCACCGCCCAGACACTAGCTCCCGCCAACCCCGAATCGGCGCTGGACCCCGCCGCCACTCGGGAACTGCTGCAACAACTGGCCAGCCAGCTCGACGACGACCTCGGTGCCGCAGGCGACACCCTCGAAACACTGCGCGAGACCCTGCTAACATGGTCCGTCACCGATGGCAGCGCCGACAATCGCCACGCACCGATCGCCACCGCCATCGACGACTTCGATATCGAAACCGCCATCGAACTGGTACAGCAATGCCTGGCCGAACTCCCCCCGCCAGAAAGCCAATGATCACCTCGCACCCCAAAGCATCGAGTCACTATTCCACCTGACATCCAAACGCCGCCCCATCGCCCATGAACACCGCCGAACGCCGCCACAAGATTCTGATCGTCGACGACACCAAAGAGAATATCGAGCTGCTGATGGAACTCTTTCGCGGTGACTATCGCGTCAGCGCCGCCACCACGCCGGAGCGCGCGCTCAAGCTCGCGCGCACCGATCCGCAGCCCGACCTGATTCTGCTCGACATCCTGATGCCAGAGATGGACGGCTACCAGGTGTGCGCCGCCCTGAAAAACGACGATGCCACCAAGCGCATCCCGGTGATCTTCGTCACCGCCGTATCCGAAGTGATGGACGCAGCCAAAGGCTTTGCCAGCGGCGCCGTGGATTACATCACCAAACCCTTCCATCCGCCGGTGGTCAAGGCCAGGGTCGCGCTGCATCTCGACCTCAAAAACAAATACGAATTGCTCGAAACCTACGCCTTTATCGACGCCCTGACAGAAATCCCCAACCGGCGCCGCTTCGAGCAGACCCTGGACGAGGAATGGCGTCGTGCCCAGCGCACCGGTCAGCCGCTGTCGCTGCTGCTGTTCGACGTGGACCACTTCAAGCCATTCAATGACAACTACGGCCACGGCAAGGGTGATCAGTGTCTGCGCCAGATCGCGCACGCTGCGAGCAACGTGCTGCGCCGCTCGGGAGATTTCATCGCCCGCTACGGCGGTGAGGAATTCATGGTCGTGCTGCCGCACGCCGACGCCGAACAGGCCACCGCCATCGCCCAAGACATCAGCGACGCAGTCGATGCCCTGGCCATTGTGCACGAGCATTCGCCAGTCGATGCCCATGTCACCATCAGCATCGGCCTGGTCACCTTCCACCCGCATCCGTCCGGCCAATCCTCGCACACCAATGCAGCACTGGTGGAACTGGCCGACCGCGCTTTGTACGCGGCCAAAGGCGCTGGCCGCCACCGCATTGAGCAGATCGACCCTGACTCATGAGCGCAGCCAAAGCGAAGCAAATAGTATGGCATGGCGTCGGCCACACCAGCCTGAGGCTGCTCGCCCTGACCGCGCTTGCGCTACCCGCCTTCAACTGCGCAAGCGCGGTCGCACCGGCAGAAGAGTCCCCTCGCGCCCAAAGACCAGCCAGACACCCAGCTCCCAGCCTGACCGCCGACCAGGCTGCCCAGCGCGCCTGGGAGCAAACCGGCGGCCATGTCATCAGCATCCGCCAGCAGCCCGATGGCTACTGGGTACGCATGCTGAGCGCCCGTGGCCAGGTGCGGGAAATCTGGATCCCCTCGACGAACCGCTGAATGCCTGGAGCCAACCCGCCACAGCGCAAATCCGGCATCCACGTTCAACGTCAGCGCCAAAACCGGTATATTTAGGGGTTTGCCGCAGCCTGAGCCGCCAAAAATACCGTGATCCCAACCGACCTCGTCAACACCTTTCAGAATCAGTTCGACCTCAGAAGCTTTGAACGCGGCGTACGTTATTTTCGCAACGGCCGCGTCCAGAGCCTGAACATCGACTCTGAACGCAGCATGCTGAACGGCCGGGTGCGGGGTTCTGGCAATCAGGTTTACGCGACCCTGGTGCAGATCTCCCAGCCGAGAATTGGCGTGTTGGAACTCACCGGGCAATGCTCCTGCCCGCTTGGCCACAACTGCAAGCATATCGTCGCCTTGCTGTTCGCAGCCGAAAAGCGCCTGCGCGAAGGCACTGCCGATGCCCAGGACGGACAAGGCGTTCTGCCCGGCAGTGCGGCCGCTCCTCTGCCGCGCGAGCTGCTCAACTGGCTGGCTGGCGCCGAGCAGCTTCAGCAGCACCTAACCAAAGACGATAACTATTGCCTGCTGTTTCAAATCGAAATGGCGACCGAGCATCACCGTCGCATGCTATTTCTGACAGGCCAAAAAACCCGCTGCTTGAGCGACGGCGGTTTTGGCAAACGCGAGCCATTTTCCCTGCTCGGGCGCTCGCAGGCAGGCTTCATCACCCCCACCGATCAGCGCATCATGGCCCTGACCGAGAGCGTCACCAGCTCGCGCGGTGGTCCAACCAATCGCCACCGCCTGCGCATTGTCGGCCCCGGCAGCGCCGATCTGCTGCACCAGCTCGCACTCAGCGGACGCGCCTACTGGGAATCCGGCGACCAGCCCCTGAAATGGCAGCCGCCACTGCGCGGCGCATTCCGCTGGCAACTCCAGGGCGACGCTACCCTCAACATCCACCTCGACGGCGGCCCACCCGACACCCTGCTGCTCCCCTGCGAGCCGCCCTGCTGGCTCGATCCGAACAACGGGCACTGCGGCCTGCTCGAGACCGACCTCGACCCGGCCACCGCCACCCTGCTGGTGCAGGCCCCCGCCGTGCCAAGCAGCGCCGCCGAGCCGCTGCGCCAGCGCCTGAACGACCGCCTGCCCAAACTCAAGCTGCCGCTGCCTCCGGCAGTTGAGCGCGAGCGCGTGACTGATATCAAACCCGTGCCAACACTGGAACTCTGGAGCGAGCACCGCGAAGTCGCGCGCGAGCTGCGCCATTGGGGTATGCAGGAATATCCCACCTGGGTCGATGGCGCATCTTTAAGCTTCCGTTATGGCAAACGCCTGATCCCGCTCGACAACCCCCTACCCATGGTCGAGGACGTGCGCGATGGCGTCGTGGTGGAATGCCCGCGCGACCGGGAGCGCGAGCGCCGCGCCAGCCTGGAACTCAGCGCGCTCGGTTTCAGCTTTGAATACCACACCCACGGCCGCCTATTCCTGAGCGATCCAGACAGCGACTGGCTGCAATTCATGGCTTACGGCCTGCCCAGACTGCGCGAGAAAGGCTGGGACATCATCATCAACCCGAACTTCCGCTACCAACTCGCCGACATCGACGACTGGGAGTTCCAGGTGGAAGACGAGGCTCAGGACGCCTGGTTCAGCCTGTCGCTTGGGGTCGAAGTCGAAGGCCAACGCGTCGACCTGCTACCGCTGCTGGTCGAGCTGATGCACAACTATCGCGACCGCTTCAGCGCCGAGGCCCTGGCCGCCACCGAAGACGATGCCAAGCTACCAATCAAGCTCCCCGACGGGCGCTACGCCATGATGCCGCTTGAGCGCGTGCGGCCACTGCTAACAACCCTGATCGAGCTCTACGACGACAAGCCGCTCGACAAGGACGGGCGCCTGCGCCTGGCGCACAGCCAGCGCGGCGAGCTGGCCCAGCTCGCCCAAGCGCTACCCGACACGCGCTGGTCCGGCGCCGAAAAAGCGCTCGAATGGGGCAAGCGACTGCGGGATTTCGAGGGCATCGCGCCGGTTGAGCCACCGGCAAGTCTGAATGCCGAACTGCGCCCCTATCAGCGCAAGGGGCTCGACTGGCTGCAATTCCTGCGCGACTTCGAGCTTGGCGGCGTGCTGGCCGACGACATGGGCCTGGGCAAAACCATCCAATGCCTGACCCATCTGCTGGTCGAGAAAACCGCCGGTCGCGCCGACCTCCCGAGTCTGGTGGTTGCCCCCACCAGCCTGATGTTCAACTGGCGCCGCGAGGCCGAGCGCTTCACGCCCGAGCTGAAAGTCCTGTTACTACAGGGCGCGGACAGGCGCGCGCGTTTCCCCGAAATTCCCGCGCATGATTTGGTGTTGACCACCTATCCCTTGCTGCCGCGCGATTATCAAGAACTGGCCGCGCATCAATACCACCTGCTGATTCTCGATGAAGCCCAAGCGGTCAAGAACCCGCGCAGCAAGGCGGCCGAGGCGGTGCGCATCATCAACGCCCGCCATCGGCTGTGCCTGACCGGCACGCCACTGGAGAATCACTTGGGCGAACTCTGGGCGCTGATCGACTTCTTAATGCCCGGCCTGCTCGGCGATGATCGCCGCTTCAAGCGGCTGTTCCGCAACCCGATTGAAAAGTTCAACGACCAGCCGCGCGCGGAACAACTGCGCCGGCGCATCGCCCCTTTCATGCTGCGCCGCACCAAGGAGGAAGTCGCCCCCGAGCTGCCGCCCAAGACCGAGATCCTGCGCGAAGTACCGCTCGGCGGCGCCCAGCGCGATCTCTACGAGACTCTGCGCTTGGCCATGCACGAGCGGGTGCGCAAGGAGGTCGAGCGCAAGGGCCTGTCGCGCAGTGGCATTGTAATTCTCGATGCCCTGCTGAAACTGCGCCAGGTCTGCTGCGATCCGCGGCTGTTGTCGCTTGAGAGCGCAAAAAAGGTCAAGGAATCGGCCAAACTCGAAATGCTGCTGGAACTCCTGGCCGATCTGCGCGAGGAGGGCCGGCGCATTCTGCTCTTCTCCCAGTTCGCCAGCATGCTGGATCTGATCGAAGGCGAACTCAAAACCCGCCAAAAAATGCGCCCGGAGCAGGACTATGTGAAGCTCACCGGCCGCACCAAGAATCGCGATGTACTGGTCGATCGCTTCCAGTCCGGCGAGGTGCCGGTGTTTCTGATCAGCCTGAAAGCCGGCGGCAGCGGCCTCAACCTGACCGCTGCCGACACCGTCATCCACTACGACCCCTGGTGGAACCCCGCCGCCGAGCGCCAGGCCACCGACCGCGCCCATCGCATCGGCCAGGACAAGCCCGTATTCGTCTATAAATTGCTCACCGAAGGCACAGTGGAGCAAAAAGTCGCCGAGCTACAAGCACGCAAGCAGGCCCTGGCCGACGCCATGCTGACCGGCGGTGCCGCCGCCACCTCCAGCCTGAGCGCGGCCGATCTCGACATGCTGTTCGCGCCCATTGCAGAGGGCGAGAAATAGCCGGGATCAGAACCATCTGCCCAACGGCGGTCAGCTCGACGTCGCCCAACAGATGACCAACCATGAGAGCGCCCGCACCACCGGCCTCTGCGACCGGCGCCAATCTCACATCAGCGTGGATGAAGTAGTGCGCATCGGACTTTGAATGGGGTCGTTCACGGCCATGAACGGACATAGCCGTACCGAATCATACGCTTGCCGTGCCAGTTTCCGACCCAACCTGCGCGTCTTCGAGGTCCGAGTCACAACGTACCGATCTGGCCTTCCCAGCCATGTATCCGGCGCTAGACTATATATATACACAGTCTTCTGGGGGCGCCGATCATGTCACCCACGCAGTCGGGGCCGATGGAAGGCTCCAGCGGTTTCGCCCGGTGAAAGCCCCGACCACCGCTGAACTCACCGAGCTGACGCATACCATCGCCGAACGGGTCGGGTGCTTTCTGCAACGCCAGGGACTGCTTGCTGGAGCGTTACGCGCAGATCAGCTATCTGACCGGCGATGGCCTGGAGGCCGGGCCGATGGACCAGCTGATCGGCCACTCGATCACCTATCGAATTGCCGTCGGCCCACAGGCGGGTCGGAAGGTGTTCACGCTGCAAACTCTGCCAGACAGCGGGAAGGCGTTCGATGACCCGGTGGGTCAGGTGTCCGGATTCTCCCTGCATGCTGGCGTCGCGGCCAAGGCCCGTCAACGCCAAAAGCTAGAACGGCTGTGCCGCTACATCTCAGCAATGACCTGGTCGCAGCGCCTCAAACGCGTCTTCGGCATCGACATCGAGACCTGTGCGGCCTGCGCCGGCGTGCTGCGGATCATCGCCTGCATCGAAGACCTTGCGGTGATCCAGAAGATTCTCACCCACATCGACAGCAAAAACGCTTCCGCCGAACCCGCCCGGTTCCGCCGTGTCGGGCGCCACCGCAGGCGCGTTGGTTCTGATCGAACCTACCACCAGCCCACCACCCGCCCCACATCACCGGCGCCAACCCGGAAAGGCCAAGCTAGGGCAGCGCTCGCCTTAACCGGCAGAATCCGCCCCAACTCGCCCCACTGACGGACAATTTCCCGGCGCGGGAGGCTGGGACTCAGGTCGATATTCCCTCGAAAGCAGCGTTGACAGCCGCCAAACGACCGATTGATACTTGGACGACCTGGGGAACAGGGCGTTTATGCTTCCTATACTCGCTGAGCAAGGCATTTAACTCGGTGCGCGAGTTCAACGCCCACCGCGCCACCTATGCCGAGCGCATCAAACTGCTCAATGCCTTGAAGAGCATCGATCAGCGCTGGGAACCGCAGCTTGAGGAGACCATCGAGGCCTTCAGCCACGACTGGGAGCGGCGCATTGACTCCAGCGTCACCACCATCATCGGCCTCCTGCGGGAAGCCCTGACGTTTCGCATCAACCGCGTGGTGCGCGTCAGCGATCTGCAGTCAGACGCGGACCGGCGCGAAATTCAGCAAAGCTTGCAGAAAACTTTCCAGGACGGACTGCGCAAGCTTGAGGTCGAGGCACAAGCCCAGATCCGCAGCCATTTTCGCCACAACGTCTGGAATCTACCGGCGGATTCCCTGCTGCAAAAAGACCTTTTCTCCGACGAAGTCGGCAGGGCGCTGGGACTCAATCGCGTGCAGATGGCGTTGGCGGGAGCCGCAGCCGGAGCGACCACCGGCGTCGGCATCGACCTGTCCCTGGCTGGCGGCAGCCTAGGCGCCGGACTCTTGCTGGGCGCCGCAGCCGGCAGCGTGCTCGGCGCACTTGGCGGCGCGGCGCTAGCCAAGGTCGACATCCAGCGCACCCTTGGCGTCGAGCGCTTCTCGCTCGGGCCGGTCAGCAATCAGCGTTTTCCTTTCATTCTCCTCGATCGCATCCTGCTTTACTGCGCCCGCGCGATGAACTGGTCACACGGTCGCAAGGCCGCGGATGACAGCGCCCCCAATCGGGTTCCTGACCGGCTGGCAAAGCGCAAGCGCGGCTATACTGAAGAACTTTCCCAGGATCAGCTCAAAACGCTGGCCAAGTTCTTTGGCGACGTGCCCAAAGCCAAAGAAAGCAAGTTCGAAGACGACAGCCGCTTGATTCTCGCCGAGTTACTGCAAGGATTGTCAGCAAGCGAGATCGACAGTCGCGCGGAGCTTTGAGCGCCGACCTGAGGGCAACAAAAAAGTCATACGGTTGTCACAAAAACAGTATACTTTTTGTCAAACTACTGCTCTAAGCTATTGGGCAAGAGCGGCAAAGGCGCCATATTCACAAGCTAGGCAATCGCAGGCCCGTATTAGCAGGCCAGCATACCGAGCCTGCGCTGCTGCCGATCGAGCGATGCCAGATCAATCATCGCTCGAACGATGAATCGCCCCATGAGTCTTCGAGCAATCGCTG
Organism: Thiorhodovibrio frisius; assembly: GCF_033954835.1. Classification (NCBI taxonomy): domain Bacteria; kingdom Pseudomonadati; phylum Pseudomonadota; class Gammaproteobacteria; order Chromatiales; family Chromatiaceae; genus Thiorhodovibrio; species Thiorhodovibrio frisius. Next base: position 1,215,313 of record NZ_CP121471.1, on the reverse strand, counting down.
CCTCGCATCATCCTGGGATTGCAGGTGCCAGCGATGCCGAGACCAGATCCCATGCTGTTTCGAGCTAACACGATTACCTTGAGGGGATGCCTCCATGCACAGGGAACCCATCACCCGGGCCGCGTCACCAGACGCCGACGCCGACCCAGGCCTTGGCCTTGAGCTGCCCGTTTTTATCCGCTATCGCAAACGCCGTTTCCAGGGCGCGCGCCTGCGCGCACTTTCGAGCGATGAGCTTGAGGTGAGCGTCCATTCGCTCACACTCCCGCCCGGAACCCCGGTTGAACTGGAATTTTTGCACAGCGGACGCCAATGGCGCCTACCCGCCCAAGTCGCCCGCGGCAGCCGCGAGGGGCTCGGACTGCGACTCGATGTCCCGCAGCCAGAGCTGCTGCGGAACGTCCAGAACAAGTCCGATGAGCACATGAACCCGGCCGCTTACCCGTGACAACAAAGGTACCGGGGAAGACTGCGCGTGCCTCACGCGCGGCGTATCACTGTCAGCGTGATCGCGCTTAGAGCTCCTAGAGCTTCATGACAGTGTAACCCTGGGCTCCCAGCTCGATTTCGGCCGCCAGCGCGCCCAAGGCGACGCCGATGTCGTCACGCACGTTCTGATAGTAGTAACCGCTATCGACGATCGCCTGACCGCAGACGTAAAGCTTCACACCCGCATCCTTGAGCTTGCCGCCACCGCAGGCGCGTTGGTTCTGATCGAACCTACCACCAGCCTACCACCCGCCCCACATCACCGGCGCCGACCCTGAAAGGCCAGCTAGGGAAGCGCTCGCCTTAACCGGCAGAACCCGCCCCAACTCGCCCCACTGACGGACAATTTCCCGGCTCGGAAGGCTGGGACTCAGGTCGATATTCCCTCGAAAGCAGCGTTGACAGCCGCCAAACGACCGATCAATACTTCGACGACCTGGGGAGCAGGGCGTTTATGCTTCCTATACTCGCCTGGCGCGGGACCGCGAAAGCCCGGTCGATCCGTCGCTGCGGCTTGGTGGGGACGGCGCTGGCCATGGTCCGCTGCGGGTGGTGATCGGCGGCTTCGGTCGCGTTGGCCATACCATCGGCGCCATTTTGTCTGGCAATGGCATCGCCTATGTCGCCTTCGAGTCCAACCCGGAGTTAGTCGCGAGCTGGCGCCGCGAGGGTTGTCCGTTCTACTACGGGGATGTCGGCGATCCGCATTTGCTCGAGACGGTGGACATCGATCAGGTCGATCTGGTCGTGTTGACCATCGACGATCAGCGCGCCGCCATCAAGGCCACCGAGTTGATCCGCGCCTATGCGCCTGGCGTGATGATCGTCGCGCGCGCGCGACCTGACTGCCTGCGACGCGCTCTTGCGCGCCGGCGCCACCCGCGCCTTTCCCGAAGCGGTCGAGGCCAGCCTGCGCCTGGCCGCGGAAACCCTGAGCGCGCTCGATCTCGCCACCGAGGAAGTCGACATGCTGCTCGACAACGCCTGCGGCGGCGGCTATGCCCTGGTACGCGAGGAGGTGCCGGAGGATCTCAACCGTGGCGATTGAGCGCGACTGCGCGGGCGATTAATCATCATCTCATCCCCCGAATGATTGCCGGGCCGGGCTGGGAGGCAGGCGTGCATCATTGGCGTCGCGCGGCCGGTCCGCGCACGCGTGACTTTCGAGGATACCAGCCAAGGTCTTGCCAGCTTGGCGTTGCTCGCGACTGGCGGCCATTCTCTCGGATCGGCGCGCGTGACGCGCCTGCATGATGCCTGTTCTGGCCGCGATTCATCACCCCTTGGGGCGAGGACATGCCGTCGGTGACTCCAGGTTTTTACTTGCTGATATAGGGGAAAACAACTAAACTCAGGTCAGCGAAACTCCAACAGTGGCTGGTGTTTGGGCATTCGGATCTGAGTAGCTGCCGTGGTGATTGGCTCGGAATCGACGAAATGCGTCCGGTCCCGCCGCATGGCCAGGAGCCAGAAATCCTGTCCGCGGCGGGTGCATGTAAACCCGGACTCGAAAATCGGCCCCTAACCGGCGAATTCAACTTCACAACGAGGGGAAGTGTTATGAAAAAGCTCACCGCATTGCTTGCGCTTGGCACTTTGTTGGCAGGTTCTCATGCGTTGGCTGGAACCGTGGAATTTTCATCATGGCCTAAACTGCATAGCGCCGATGGTGGTGGGCCATTTAAGTTTACGGTGAAGGATACTGAAGACCTTGATGGCGTACCAGGCAGCTTTTTCACGTTTTGCTTGGAGATGAAGGAGAAAATAAAGCCCAACTCAGTTTATCAGGCTGTCATTAATACCGGAGCGCAGAGTGGTCCCAAGTTGTATGGAAAGTATGGGGCTAATGATCAGGGTTTCGACGCTCTGTCGTCGGAGACCGCATGGCTTTACAACCAATATGTCATTGGGGAAATTGTATTTGACAAGACAAAGGATGCTACAGGATTCCAAAACGCGATCTGGTATTTCGAAGATGAAGATTATACGAGAAAGAATGATGCAGATATATACATCGACATGGTAACCCATGCAAAAGCGAATGATAATGAAACGTGGGACTGGGGAGGAATTGGCAATGTTCGGGTGCTCAACTTGACGACAGAAGATGGAAAGCCGGCACAGGACGTTTTAACCACCGTCCCCATCCCCGGCGCCGTCTGGTTGTTCGGTTCCGCTTTGCTGGGCTTTGCTGGACTGGCGCGCAGATCAACATGACCTAGAGCCACGCCTCGGCCGTGAAAAGCCCGCGCCTTTGTCGCGGGCTTTTTTTGTGGGTGCGAGGTCAACTGGGGCGACGGGCGTTCAAGGCTCGGGTTGCGCGAGCGGCGGCTATTCCCGGCTTCTCAATCAGATCGGTGACCGCGATGGCGACGCCTGCGCGCGGGTTCCGGTCACAACTCAACGCGGGCGCGGGGGGCGCCGTGAATACTTCCTTGTAGGCTTCACTGCTGCGGCATCCCCTGATCAGATCAAGGCCGCCAGACCTCCGCGCCCGGCACCCAGCCTAATGCGCGTCAAGCGCGGTGCCGAGAAAGAGCCCGGCGCCGGTGGGGGAGGGGATAACCCCGCCAGCCTGGCGCGGCCGCATGCTGATCTTCCAGTCGCCGAGAATTTTCTGGACGCGGGACAGGATTTCGGGCAACTGAGCTTGGACCGGGGCGGAGAGCTCGGTGCCGAGTTCCAGATTCTCGGGAACCACGCCGAGCAGGACGATTTCGCTCGGGCGGTAGTCGAGCAGTTGCGTCAGGGCCAGGACGTCGCTGATGCCGAGATGATGCATGGACATCTTCTTCGACAGGGCGGCGAGGATGGCATCGTTGCACAGGATCTGGATATCGCCGGGCGCGGCATCCGGCGCGAACAGGGCATCGAGCAGCAGGATGAGGTCGTGCTGACGAAAGAGCTCGAGCAGGTCGAGGCCGGTGGTGCCGCCGTCGACCAGCTCGACCTCGGGGGTGAAATCAAAGCCCTGCTCCAGTTGGCGCAGGGTATGGATGCCGACGCCCTCGTCGCTGAGCAGCAGGTGCCCGAGCCCGATGATTAGGGCATTGGGCGCCTTGACCTCGGCGAGCCGGTCGGCCTGGGGGCTGTCCCCCGGAGCCGGCGGATCGCCGTGGTGGTCGAGCATCGCGGCTCGGAAGGCTGGGACTCAGGTCGATATTCCCTCGAAAGCAGCGTTGACAGCCGCCAAACGACCGATCGATCGATACTTGAACGACCTGGATAGCAGAGCGTTTATGCTTCCTATACTCCAGCACCGGGCGCGCGGTTTGGATCGCGCACTCGCTTGTCTCGGCAAGCGTTGGCGCCAATGCCAAGCAGCCGAGCAAAAATGGCTACAGATGCGCGCGCAGCGGATTCAGTGACATCGGTTAGACCCTGTTTCTAAGGAACTAACCGTGTTGTCACAACCCCCGGCCCAGCGCATACCCAAACCGCGGCAAAAGGCGATCAGCAAAAAGTGATACTGGCCAAGTGCCAATTCACCAAGCCTGAACTCCTGATCATCGACGAACCCACCCGAGGTTTCCCGTCGGCCGGGACCATGAGCGTTATAGTGGCCATGGCGCTTGCGTTCAATCTGTCTTGCATGAGGTCTGTTCCTGAATGGTTAGCGAAAGCGAGCGGCACCACACCAACGCGCTTTTAGTCGGAAATATTCGGATTCGACTCAGTATTCATGTCAGACCTGCGCGGTCAAGAACGGCCGCGACATGGGCAATGGCGTGGCCTCCGCGATGGCTCTGTCCATTATGATGGATAGGGCATCAGCCCTTGATGCGCGTCATCACCAGATTGTGGCAGCAGGCCCAAAAAATTTGTCAGAGCCACCTTTCGCGCTGCGTCAGGCTTCAAGGCATCCAAAAGAGTGTAATATTTTAAAATGTTCTGGTTGTAGGTGGCAAAATGGCCGATGTTGTCAGAGCCGATCATGAACCGGCCGGAAAAATCCGAGATCAGGCTTAGCCATTCGGGGCGGATGCGCGGTTCAAGACTGGAGGTCTGGACGTAGTTTTCGAAGATGATCCAGGACAGATCGATATACAGATTGTCGTGTTTGGCGAGCATCTCCCGCAATAGTCCGGTATAGGCGGTCTGGTCCAGATCCAGCATTCGTGACAGCCCGGCATGAGCCCAGATGATCACGGTTTTAGGATGTCGGGCCAGAGCTTCCTGTACCTCATACACATAAATTGGCTTATCCAGCCGGTTACGCGAGGTGGCGTTGTTGTGCAGATTGACGGGCAGGTTTTTTTGGCCCGCCAGATCGTAGATCGGGTCCAGGGCCGGGTGGTTGGCCCGAGCCGTTTCACCGTAGGTCAGGTTGGTCAGATCGTCGCGGTGTCCGAAAACCTCGCCCACGCCTTGCCACAGACCAGGGTATTCCGCCAGCATTCTCTCCACGTGCATCACGGCGTGTTTGTCAGTGGCGTTGAACCCGCAAATAAACGGATGGAAGCGGGAACGGACCTCGCTCGGCAATTCCAAAAAGCGCCTGGCCACCACAAAGTCCGTGGCTGAATACCAGTAGGCCCGGGCGTTATCGTCGAGGTAGTACTTGGGCTCTTCCGGCTCCGCGGCATCCCATTTCTTGACGAGAGGCATGCCGGAAAACATGATGTGATCCACGCCTGCGGCCTTCATGGACTGCAATAAGGCGTCCACTCCCTCGGTTTTTTGCAGAAAATCCGCATAGTGAAAATGGCTGTCGGCAATCGAATAGCTGATGGTAGCGTCCGCGCCAACATTGGGTGGGGCCATGGCTGCAAAGGGCGCTGATAGCCGCTGGGTTGCGCCAGCCAGTAGCCCCGCGGCGGTGATTTTTAAGAATGCTCTGCGATCCATGTCCGCTCCTTTTTTTGGCAATGAATCAGCGCAACGGCTCGGGACAATAAGCCTTGTCATTTCCAACCCAGCGCATGGCCGACACCAGGGCGGCCGTTATGGCAAGCATCCCAGATCGTCAGCAAACGACAGGCGATGGGGAATTCTATTCCATCAGGGAGCTTGCTGATCAAAATAGGTCATCATTCTCAATCCGGTTTCAACCGGGCACTCTACGCGCGACTGGCGCCGCACATGACAGGCGGCGAAAGCGGCGCAACAGGACTTGTTATCGGGGCGCTCTGGGCCGCGCCCGGTGAGACTTTTTTTCCCACCAAGCCTTGGGGCAGTTTACACTTCTCATCATGGAAGCCTTAAAATTCAAAACCGTCGAGGACCTGCTCGACACCCAGGATGAGCGCGTCGAGCTGATCGACGGCGAGATTGTTCAGCGTCCGATGGCGCGCGCGGAGCATGGCGTGGTGCAGCATCGCGCCTCGGTTGAACTTGGTCCATTCGATCATCCGTCTGGGCCGGGCGACTGGTGGATCGCCAGCGAGATCAGCGTGCGCTATTCGCTGCACCAATGCCCAACCCACGACCTCGCGGGGTGGCGCAAGGAGCGGTTGCCAGAGCGTCCGTGCGGTGTGGTTGATGTTCCACCCGATTGGGTGTGTGAAATCATCTCCCCAGGCCATGAGCGCAAAGACACCCTGACGCTGTTTCTGCTCTTGCAGCGCCAAGGGGTGCCGCATTACTGGCTCATCTGGCCGGAGGAACGCTCGTTGATCGCCTTCCAACTCGAGGGCGATACTTATCGGGTCATCGCCAGCGTCACCGCGACCGATCCGGATGAGCGGAAGATGCGTATTCCCCCCTTCGAGGCCGTCGCCATCGATCTGGATTACCTGCTCGGTTAACTAAAGAGAGATATAAGGGGCCGGGGTGGATCACCGTCTCGTGTTAGCAGTTTCGCAAACCTGCTGTCTCAAAACCCACCCCCATCCGTTCATCATGCTCCAACCTCAAGACCGCAGCGAGGCCCAACGCATGCTGGACCAACTCCTGCTAGAACAAAACCTTTTCGATCCCTTCGAGTTCCTGCTCGCCGCCGGCTGGTTGCGCTTTGCGGACTACGAGGCCTGGCGCCTCGGCCGGCAGCCCGAGCTGTTTACCCTGCTGCGCGTCGAACCAAAGGCCAAAGCCACCGAGCTGGCCGCACTGCTCTCGGAATTGCACAGCTATGCCCGCGCCCAGGGTCTGATCGGTCAGCCCCAGCCGCTCGAGCGCTGGGGGCCGGAGCCCACACCGCTGAAGGTCGGCGGGGGCGCCACCGAGCCGCCGCTCGATGCGCTGCTTGGCACCCGGCTTGAGCCCGACCCGGCGCGCAAGCAGCTCGATCTATTCCACGACAGCGGCGCGACCCTGCTCGAGGAACGCCTGCGCGCGGCCCTGCGCGCCCGTCGCCCACAAGCAGCCGCCGAGGCACTGGCCCAACTGCGCGAGCAGCGCCCGACTCATCCCCAGCTCGCTGGCTGGCAGCAACTCATCGACGCCTCCACGACACTGGCCGCCATGCCCGATGCCAGCGTTCGCTTTCAGGCGCTCGACGCCATAGTCCCGATTGCCCGCCACCTGCTCGGCGCAGGCGCGCGCGACTATCTGGCACCGCTGTGGACAGCGCTGGCCGAGGACCTGACGGCGGCCGGCGGCAGCGACAACCTGCCAGCCAATCCCGCGCATCACCCGGCCATGGCCTGGTCCCGCGCCGAGCACTGGCAACAGACACGCACTGCAATCGAGTCCACCCCGGACTGGAGCAGCCATTTCGAGCTGGTCAGGCTACACGCCCGTGCCTGCTGGCAGGACGGCGACCCGCACACCGCCCGCCGTGACTGGCTGTGGCAGTGCTGGGAGCACCCGGATGAGACCGCACGCTTGCTGCTGGCCAAGGACTTCCCCGACCCGGCCCTGGCGGCGGCCTGGCAGCGGTTCGAGGACAGCGACGCCGAGTTCGACAGCGAAGACTTCCCCGCCTGGCTGCTGTTGACCAGCCCCGGCCTGGTCCCGTCAGACCCCGATTTTTCGCCAGCCGATGACAACCTGGCCGACATCTTCGCCGCCGCCCGCGCGCTCCAGGCCGAGCCCGACCAGATCGCCCGGCGCGAGGCACTGGACGCCCACCACGCCGGCCTGCTGCGGGCCTTTCTCGACACCCGCAATCGATCCCAATCACCCCGGCCATGACCACCAGGACTGATACGGACGTCGTGGGCGCACGGGCACCAGGGAGCACCTCGGCGGCCGCAGCAGTGGACGGGTCAGGCGCGACCTCTGGCAGCACCTCAAACAAGCACTCGGGCATCGCGCCAAACGCCAGCTCAGACAAGAACCTATCCCACAGCAAGCTATCGGGCTCGGGTGCCTTCCGCCTAATCGCCGTCGCTGGCGCTAGCGGCTTCATCGGCACCGCGCTCTGCCCAGAACTCGCCAAGCGTTATCAGGTCCGCGCCCTGACCCGCTCGCAGGTCCGCGCCGCTCGCCCCAGCGCGCACCCCAATATCCACTGGGAGCATTGCGATCTGTTCTCGGCGGACGCCGTGCGCCATGGCCTGCGCGATGTCGATGTCGCCATCTATCTGGTCCACTCCCAGGCGCCGTCCTCGCGGCTCACCCAGGCGCAACCGCGCGATATGGACCTGATTCTGGCCGATAACTTCGCTCAAGCGGCGGCCGCCAACGGGGTGCGTCAGATCCTGTTCGTCAGCGGCCTGCTGCCACGCGGTTTCGAGTTCGCACCTTTGCTATGGAACCGCCGCGAGGTCGAGATGGTGCTGGCCGCGCGCGGCTCCCCGGTCACCGCCCTGCGCGCCAGCCTGGTGGTCGGCCCCGGCGGCTCCGGCCCTTCGCTGCTGATCGACCTGGTCCGCCGGCTCCCGGTGATGCTGCTGCCGCCGAGCGCCCAATCCCTGACCCGTCCGATCGCGCTGCAAGACCTGATCCGCGCCCTGCTGCACTGCCTCGGCCGCCCGCAAGACTTCACCGGCGCCTTCGACATCGGCGGCGCCGACGGCCTGAGCTACGCCGAGATGCTGCGCACCACGGCGGATGCGCTCGGCCTCAAGCGGAGATTCATCCCCGTCCCCGTTCTGCCGAAACGCCTGGCCGCTCTAACGGCCCGCTGGGTCGCCGGCGCCCCGCCTGCCCTGGTCGGCGCCATTGTCGAAAGCCTGCCGGAGGACAATCACCTGCGCGACAACCCGGTGCAGCAAGCCATCGCGCCTGAGGCACTCGGCTTTCGCGCCGCGCTGGAGCAAGTGCTGACAGCGCAAAACCCACTGGCCCGCCAGCCAACCCACAGGCCAGCGCGCCAGGCAACTCATAAGCCAGTAGACAAGCCAGCCCACAAGCCAACTCGGCCGATCAGTCCGCGCGCTGTCTGGTTGCCAGCCGACCGAGCGCGCATGCGCCAGCAGAGTCTGGTGCGTTCCATTCAACGCATCATCACCCCGCCCGGCCTGGATGCCGCCTGGGTCGCCGGCAACTACTTCCGCTGGCTCGGTCGCTGCTGTTTCGGACTCATCAAGACCGAGCTTACTCCGGCCAATCCGCCGAACAATCCGGCGGCCAAGCTAGCAGTGGCCGATCGAGGTATCGAGCACAGGTCCGGCCATAGCTCCAACCAGGAGTCCCGCCATTGGACCGTCACCACTCGCTGGCCCCGCATCACCCTGCTGCGCCTCGAGCTGGAACCTGCCCTGAGCACCAGCGAGCGGCGCGTCTATCGCATCGCCGGTGGGCTGCTCGCCCGCCCCAATGCCCCCGCAACCGAGCAGGCCCTGCCGCGCTTCGAATTCCAATCCCTGCTCGACGGCCGTTACACCATGGCCGCGATCCACGACTATGCCCCCGCCCTGCCCTGGGCCATCTACCGCTTCACCCAGGCCCCGCTGCACCTGTGGGTTATGCGTCGCTACCAGCATCGCCTCGCAACACTGGTTTCCGCGCGTTAGCCATTACTCGCGCAGCAGCCAACGCCAGGCGGGAACGATGTCGACGTTGCCGGAAGGTAGTATTTTTTGTCTTTACAATGGAAAACAGAATTCTGCGACTTCAACTGATCGTTGGTTGTATGCTTTCTGCGACCACAAAGCCTTCTTGGACCACCGCGCCTGCATGGCGCCGGAGAATGACCAATGCCAACACAAACACTTAATGCCACAACATTTTTTCGCACAATCTGGCCCCTGCTTGCGCTCGGATTTCTCATCGCGATTGCGCCCCTTGGCCAGACCCGCGCTGCCGATCCGGGCTGGAGACCGGGCTGGTTCGTGATCCTTGGCAGCCTGCCCGAGACCCAGGCTGGCCTAAACCAGGCGCACCTGCTCGCGGGCACCGTTGAGCGGAACTTCCCCTCCGAGCAGCTGATTGTGTCAGAAACCGCCTTCTATCGCGGACTAACACCCGGCCTCTATGTCGTGATGCTCGGGCCCTACCCGAGCGCAGCAGCGGCCCAACGGGAACTGACCACCAGCGGCCTGAAAGAGCTGGTGCCGGATGCCTATGTGAAGCAGGCCAGCGAACGTGTGCTGGAGTGAGTCGCCCTGACTCACAAATGTCTTCCTTATAAACCCAGGCGATCAAGCCGTAACCGCTCGCGCTCGTCGAATAGCCGCCGAGAGCCGATCCAGACCGCTGTCAGGCTGCCGAGTCCTGTTCCGCCAGCGATCAGGAACATAATGAGCAGCTGATATTTGGCTGCCTCCAACGGTGGGCTACCAGCAAGAATCTGCCCGGTCATCATGCCGGGCAGGCTGACCAGGCCGGCGGTGCCCATGGCATTGACGACGGGAATTAGCCCGGAGCGCAGGGCATCGCGGCGCATCTCGCCGATGGCCTCATCCCAGCGCGCGCCGAGCAACAAGCGCGCCTCAATGAGCGCGCGCCCGTCGCTGGCCTGACGGGTGAGATTATCCAGCGCCACCGCGACCCCGGTCATGGTGTTGCCAAGCAGCATGCCGAGCAGCGGGATCAGATACTGCGGCTGATACCAGGGCTCGATTCGAATGATCACCGTGAGCGCCAGCACTGTGATGCTAAAGGACGACAAAAACATCGACAGCGCGCCAATGCCGTAGCCCCAGAAGCCGCGATACCGGCGCTTTTGCCGCGCGCGCACTTCCCAGCCGGCTACCGAAAGCATGAACGCAGCCATGGCGCCAATCAGCCAAAAGTGGGTCGTGGCGAACAGGCTGCCCAGCACCAGCCCGACCAGCATGAGTTGCACCGTGCTGCGCGCAGCCGCAATGAGCACCCGCTTCTCCACGCCCAGGTGCAGCCGCCACGACAGCCCGGCCAGCAGCAACACCAGCAGTGCGGCCAGGCTGAGATCCCAGGGGCTGAGCAGGATGAGATTCATGACTCCTCCACCAGGCGGGGTGTATCAATCAGCAAGCGCCGGGCTCCGGAGTGTGCCGCCAGACGGGCGCGCTGTTCGGGATCATGACTGACCCAGAGCACAGCGGCCTGCCGCGCTTGGCGGTAGTCCAGCACCAGGCGTTCGACTCGCTCGCGATTGCCGGGGTCGAGATTGGCCGTGGGTTCGTCGAGCAGCAATGCCTCGGGCTGGTTGGCGAGCAATCGCGCCAAGGCCAGGCGCTGGCGCTCACCGGTGGACAGGCGCGCAACCGGCCAGTCGATGACATCAGAAGCGAAACCAAGCCCGTCGAGCAAATTGGCAATGGACGTTGATGCGGCCCCTGCCCCGCCGGCATCTGGAAAATGCGCACCAACAGTTTCCGCCCACCAGCCGGAATCGGCCAACAGCAGCCCAACCCGCCGGCGCCAGTCAGCTGGAGCCATGGCAGAACGCGCCTGCCCGCCAAGAAGAACCTGCCCCTGGTGCGGATCCAGATCGGCGATGGCACGCAGTAGCAGGCTTTTGCCAGATCCCGACGGCCCGGACAGCAGCACCAGTGCCCCGGCCGGGATGTCCAGGTCAACCGGCGCCAGCCCGTAGCGAGGTTGTAGGGCTTGCAGTGATAAGCGAGTCATAGGCGAATATGCGGCAGACGCGAATCGAACTTGGTCTTGAATCTGACAGATGCATCTTCCGCAGCGATACACCGCCATGCGGGTTAGAATCTAAGGCATGAAACCAAAGCTACCACGTTCCTACAAGCTCCTACTGTCACTTGCGCTGGTGATCGGCCCCATTACCTGGCTGATGTTCACCGAGGATGGCAGGCGCCGAAGCGATTTGTTCCTGCTGCATATTCTGGGCAACCCGAGCTTTAATATCGCCTATGAGAAGCTCTCGCCCGCAGTGACCGAGGCGCTGATTCGCGAGCAATTCCCAAAGGTGGAGTTCTACTGTGACACCGTGGCGACGGCCTTTGGAGATCGGCTATGCGCGGCTAAGATCGCCTCCTTTAACGGTTTGCCGGCACGCTCGGCGCAACTCTATTTTGCCGGGGAGCAGCTGCGTGTACTGCAACTCGGCTATCGCCGCCCCTATCACGAGATGCTTGAGCGCTCACTGCGCGAAGGGCTCGGCGAACCCCAGGAAGAGTCAACCGCACAACAACCGGTGCTAATTTGGATGACTGACACGGGCGGGCAAGTGATGCTGCCTGCTGAGCAGCCCGAGGCGCGCGAGGACGCAGCGCTGATCTGGCTGGCGCGTCCGAACTGATTCTGCACGGCTGAGGGCTGCCAGTAATCTGGCTGACGCTTTGCTTGTTGCAAGCCCGGTGACCACTCCAGCAATCCGTGCGGCGCGATTTGTATTCCCGAAAGCTCTGGGCATCGGGTTAGAATGTTCGCTGGTGGGGGTTAGCCTACTCGAACTGGCGGCGAGGGACCAAGGCTTTTCGTTAGATAATAAGAATAGGTAGCGCGGCCAGACCCAAACCGAGACCCAAACCGGGACCCGGACCGCGCGCTAAGACAAAGTTGCATAGAACTTTCCGCAAATGCGCGCCGCGCGCCCTTGGGCGCCGGGACGGGCTCATGCAGATACCGGAGGATGGATGATGTTTTTAATCAAAAAGCTGGCGCGGGCACTGCTGATGCTCTTCATCTGGGGGCTTGCAGGCGGGGTGTTCGGCGCTGTTTTCGTGTCCATGCGTTACATGCTTGGCGATCTTGGTTTCGAGAGCTGGTATCCACTGCTGATCGGCGCCTGTGCTGCCGCCATGACCACGGCGGCGCTGTATAGCGCCATGTTCGTGGCGCTGGTGGGTGCCGCTGCCGGAGTGCTAGCCTCAATTGCCTATCTCATGCTCTACCTGCAGGTGGTCGATTTGGCAATCATCACTGCGGTCGCGGCCAGCGCCGGCCTGATTGCCGGCCTGTTTTTCAATCGTGGCAGGGAGGCAAATGCGCGCGCTTTCGGGGTGACATTCACCGGTTTGCTGGCCGGTGCCGGCGCTGGTCTCGCCATTGCCATTGCGCTACAGCTCTATGTAAAACCCATCGACGACATGGTCGTCGTGGCCGGCGTGGTGGCCCTGGTCGGCACGCTCTTTCAGCTCAATCACCACTGGCTGCTGCGCGGCTGCTCTGGCTGGCCCTGGACGCGCTTGGGCGGCCCGCTGGTCGCAGCCTGGATTGCCGGCGTGGTGGGTGTGGGTGTCTGGCTAATGGTCGGCACCACCAGCGCCGGACTTGAGCTCGATGCGGGCAGCAGCCTAAAACACCTGTTCGAGCAGATCCCGAACGGATCGCTCGGCGGCGCTGTCGGCGGTGCTGTGACTGGTCTGCTACTGGAGTTGCTTGGGTTTGGCCTGGCGGACGAGAAGCACGACATTTAGCGCGATTGCTCAGACAAATACGGCAGTGGCCAACCTGTGGGGCGAATGCACTCGTCCGGATGGCCGCAACTCGCACCCATGGGTAACCAGCTACCCATCCGGCGCCGGTTGATAATACCCCTGTCAGCCGTGCCGGGTTGGCGCTGACGCCTTGCTCAGCGCCTGGCGCAGATTGGTCTCAAGCTGCCTGAGTTCCTGACTAGCTGCAGCGCGCGCGCGCCGCCCTTCATCGGCAATGCTCAGGCTCTCCTCGATGGTGGTGATTAGCGCCTGATTGGCGGCCTTGACGGTTTCAATATCAAACACCCCGCGCTCGATCTGAGTGCGCGCCTGGGTATTGGCCTGTTTGAGGTTCTTGGCATTGGCCATGAGGAGCTCGTTGGTCAGGTCAGTGGCGGCCTTGACCGTCTCGGCTGCGCGCCCGGAGCGGAAAATGGTAATCGCCTGAGCGAGCTGTTGGCGCCACAGCGGCACTGTGTTGACCAGGGTGGAGTTGATCTTGTTGATCAGCCCTTTGTCGTTCTCTTGCACCAGGCGAATGCTCGGCAGCGCCTGCATGGTCACCTGGCGGGTCAGGCGCAGGTCATGCACGCGGCGCTCCAGGTCGTCGCGCGCGCCGCGCAGGTCGCGCAGATTTTGCGCCTTGACCATGTCCTCGCTCTGGCTGGCCTCGGCCTCCAGTGCCGGGATGGTGTCGCGGTCGAGTTCGGCCAGCTTGGCATCCCCGGCGACGATATAGGCCTCCAGCTCGCGAAAATAATCCAGATTGGCGTCATAGAGACGATCAAGCGAGACCACATCGGTCATCAGCCGCGTCTTGTGGCGATCAAGCTCCATGCTGATACGCTCGATCTGGTCGCGGACTTCTTCATACTCCTGCAAGAACTTGCGCACCTGTTTGGTCTTGCCGAACAGACGCCCGAGCAGTCCGCGCTTGGCGTTGGGATCGAGCGCTTCGATATCGAAACCGCGCAATTGTCCGACCATGTTATTCAGCGCATCACCGGCGGGGCCGGTGTCCTTGGCGCGCACCCCTTCGAGCATCTGCTCCGAGACCTGCGTGAGCTGCTGCTGAGCCTTGGCACCAAAGTGCAAGATGGATTGACTGTCGCTCAGGTCAATTTCGGCGAGCAGGTGTTTGATGTCGGCCGAGCTAGAGGCTGGCGCGGGCGCCGGCTGCTCTTGGCTGTCGGTTGGCGCGGATTTTAAGGACTGTTCAGTCGCTACTGTCATGTGATGGCCTCCTGCTCAAGCTGCTTTTGCAGTACTTCGATTTGGATATCCAGATCGGTCACATCGGTTTGGGTCAGGCGCTGGCGCTGATGGATGAACTGATCCTCGATGGTGACCAATACCGAACGAAAGCGTTGTTCGAGTTCTGCTGAATCCGTATGGCGATGGGTGTGCACGTAACCCTTGGAAACCTGCTCAGCACCTTCGAGAAACACGGTCAGAAAGCGCCTGGCGCGGCTGAGGTCCGAGGGCCGTGCGGCGATTTGTGCCAGGATATCCCGGCCATGGGCAGCGATGCGCGAGAGCCGGCCACGCAGCTCCTGATTGCCGAGCGCGTGCGCGGCCTGCTCGATCTGGATCAGCCGGCTTTCGGCCTCGGCTAAGGCCTCAGCGACCAAGCGGGATTCGCGGTCGACGGCTTCGAGTCGCTCGCCTTTGAGCCAGGGCTGCATGCCGTAGGCGAGAAAGAAGCCAGTCATCGCCACTAGCGCGAAGGCCAAGCCGACCGAAGCCGCGTAGCCAGCACCCGCAATGGCTGTGATCGCAGTGGCCGCGCCCACCAGCACGCCAGCGACATTGAGCAACGGCAGATATAGGCGACGGGAGAAGCGTCGGCGTGGTTCGCGCGTGCTGTTGAGATAACCGCGCCGGGCGAGGATGGCGGCAACGGCAAAGAGCGCGTAAGCCAGGGCATCGGCGGTGAATGCGCTGAGGTGGCCAGTGACCAGGCTGGCAAAAGCGGCCGGAATCAGGGGGACGGTCGCCAGCCATAGCAACAGCATGCGCGGGGCTTTTGGGCGCCCTTCACGCCAGCGCTGCCAGCTTTGACGAGCACTGTTGGCGGCTTGGCGCACATCGCCGCTGATGTCATGACGGTCGAGTGACATGATGACCTGCCTCAGAAGATCAACGACTGGCAGCTCAGCAGGCTGAGAGTGGAAAATAGCAACACTGCACCCAGAAAGCGCAAACCGCCGCCGGCACGGCGGATGGCGGGCATCTGCGCGACCTCAGCGAGCGGCTGCGCGCCCTGGCCGGGTGCGCCTGTGGTGCTCAGGGGTTGGTGCGATGGGCGAGTGCTGATGTTCATGCGTGCCAGTTTACAACTCGCACGCCTTTCCCGGTAGCCGGCCGGCTTACATCATGCCCTTACATCCTGCCCTTACATCATGCCAAGCTGCAGCAGAGCCTCTTCGGACATGTTGTCCTGACTCCAGGGCGGGTCCCAGACCAGCTCTACCTCCACCTGGCCGACGCCCTCGACCTTCTGCACCGCGTCCTTGACCATCAGCGGCATCATGCCGGCCACCGGGCAGGCGGCGGCAGTCAGGGTCATGTCAACATCCACATTGCCATTGGAGGCGATGTCGATTTTGTAAATCAGGCCCAGGTCGTAGATGTTGACTGGGATTTCCGGATCATGCACGCGGCGCAGCGCAGCGATAATGGGTTCGCGCAGCTCTTCGGCATCCATCTGTTCAACAACTGCCTCCACTTCAGGCACCTCGGGCGATGGCACTCCGGCGGTGTCGTCCGTCTCCGTTGGTTGTTTGTCGCGGCCAAAGCCGGTGAATCGCGCTAGTCTGTTCATTGCCCTTGATTCCCCTGTCAAATTCCCAATCAGTGAGGGAAAAAAGCCTGCTTGATCCCGATGATACGCGCTTGGCTGGGTCGCAGTTCTGGTCATTGGGTTCATAGCGGCGAGCGCTCCAGGCGTTCACCGACAGCCTCGGAAATCTGCTCGCGCAGTGGCTCGGAGCCGATGGCGTCGATGATCTCCCCGGCAAAGCCAAGGCACAGCATGCGTCGTGCCAGCGCAGCGGCGATGCCGCGCGAGCGCAGGTAAAACAGCATTTCCGGATCGAGTTGGCCAACCGTCGTGCCATGACTGCATTTCACGTCATTGGCATAGATCTCGAGCTGGGGCTTGGTGTCCACCTCGGCATTGGGCGACAAAATCAGGTTGCGGTTGGACATGGCCGCATCGGTTTGGTGCGCGTCCGCCGCAACATAGACTCGTCCGTCGAATACTGCCTTGCCCTTGCCGTGCAAAATCCCTTTGAAGTTCTCGCGGCTCGCACAGCCTGGCACCAGATGTTGCACATCCATGTGGTAGTCGATCAGTTGCCCGTCTCCGGCCAGGTACAGGCCCTGCAGCTCACAGTCAGCCTCCGGGGCGAGGAAGCGCGCGACCAGATCCGTGCGCGCCCAGACACCACCCATGCCGATATTGACGCTGCGGTAGCGGCTGGCAGCGTCCTGCTCCAGATACAGGCCGGTGAGATGATAAGCACTCGGGCTTTCCTGCTGCAGCCGCACGTGGTGCAGGCGCGCCTGCTCGGCCAGGCGGATTTCAACCACGGCGTTGTTGCAGTAAAGCGCGTCACCAAAGCTCAGGTGGCGCTCGATCAGCTCGGCCTGGGCACCTGCGGCCAGATGAATCAGATGGCGCGGCTGCGCAAGCCCGGGGCCTTCGGCTTGATCGAGCCCGATGGAGATATTCAGCAGCTCGACCGGGCGTTCCAGACGCACCTTGGCGTCGATCAGCATCACCAGGCCATCATCAAAACCGGCAGTATTGAGCGAGGTGAACAGATGCTGGCCGTCGCCAGCAATCTGCCCCAGCAGACCGGCGAGCGCATCGGCATCCTGCGCCAAGACATCAGCCAGACTGCCGATGCGTACCCCTGCCGGCAGCCCCTCGAGCTGGGACAGGCGCGGCTCGAAGTGACCGTTGACCATGACCAGCCGATGGCTGTCCAGACCGGGGATCAGCTGGTCTTCGATATCCTCGGGTTGCAGCGCCGTGATGGGCTCTTGGTGGGGCTGAAAACCCTGATCGATCAGCGCGCGCAGGCTGGTATAGCGCCAGCCCTCGGATCGTTTTGTCGGCACACCCTGATTGCTGGCGCGCTCGGTGGCCGCCGCGCGCATGGCGGTCAGCCAGTCTGGCTCACGTCGACGCCGCTCGGCGGGGGCGCCATCCAGCCAGCCAAGCAGGGCTGGTTCGGTCGGCGTGATAGAGGTCGGGGCGCTCTTCATGCCGCTTCCGCCTCGGCGATCCAGCCGTAGCCTTTCTCTTCCAGCTCCAGCGCCAGCTCCTTGCCGCCGGAACGGATGATGCGCCCGTGCGCCAGCACATGCACATGGTCGGGCTGAATGTAGTCAAGCAAGCGCTGATAATGGGTGACCACAATCATGGAGCGCTCGGCGCAGCGCAGGGCATTCACGCCATCGGCGACAATGCGCAGGGCGTCAATGTCCAGGCCCGAGTCGGTCTCATCAAGAATTGCCAGCTTGGGTTCGAGCATGGCCATCTGGAAAATCTCGTTGCGCTTTTTCTCGCCACCCGAGAAACCGAAATTGACCGGGCGCTTGAGCAGGCTGTCATCAAGGTGCAGCACCTTGAGGCGCTCTTTCATCAGCCGCAGAAAAGAGACCGCGTCGAGTTCTTCTTCTCCGCGCGCTTTGCGGATGGCATTGACGGCGGATTTTAAGAAATAGGTGTTGTTCACCCCGGGCAACTCGACCGGGTACTGAAAGGCGAGAAAGAGGCCCAGTTGGGCGCGTTCTTCTGGCTCCAGCGCGAGCAGATCATGGCCGTCGAAGTCGACCGAGCCGGCGGTGACCTCATAGCCCTCGCGCCCCGAGAGGACGTGGGCGAAAGTGCTCTTGCCCGAGCCATTCGGCCCCATGATGGCATGAACCTCGCCCGAACCGACCTCAAAGTCGAGCCCTTTGAGAATCTCTTTGTCACCCACGTTGGCCTTGAGGCCCTTCACAGACAGCATGATGGTTGGCTCCAGAAAAAAGTCGAATGTGGTGATGAATGCGCGCGCGGCCGTTGCCTTAGCCAACCGCCCCTTCAAGGCTGATGCTGAGCAGTTTCTGCGCCTCGACGGCAAACTCCATCGGCAGCTCGTTGAACACCTCTTTACAGAAGCCGTTCACAATCATAGAAACGGCATCTTCCTCGCTCAGACCCCGCGAGCGACAGTAGAAGAGCTGATCCTCGCTGATCTTGGAGGTGGTGGCCTCGTGCTCCATTTTGGCGCTTGGATTTTTCACCTCAATGTAAGGAAAGGTATGGGCTGCACTGCGATCCCCAATCAATAGAGAATCGCACTGCGTGTGGTTGCGCGCGCCCTCGGCCTTGCCCGCGATGCGCACCAGGCCGCGATAGGACTGCTGGCCATGCTGCGCCGAGATGCCCTTGGAGACGATAGTGGAACTGGTGTTGCGCCCGATGTGAATCATCTTGGTGCCGGTATCTGCCTGCTGCCGGCCCTTGGTAACCGCCACCGAGTAGAACTCGCCGACCGAGTGATCGCCGCGCAGGATGCAGCTTGGATACTTCCAGGTGATGGCCGAGCCGGTCTCGACCTGGGTCCAGCTGATTTTGGAACGCGCGCCGCGACAGTCGCCGCGCTTGGTGACGAAGTTATAAATGCCACCCTTGCCGTTCTCATCACCCGGATACCAGTTCTGCACCGTGGAATATTTGATCTCGGCGCCTTCGAGTGCGATTAGCTCTACCACGGCGGCATGGAGCTGGTTCTCATCGCGCTGCGGCGCGGTACAGCCTTCCAGATAGCTCACATAGCTACCTTCGTCAGCGACAATCAGCGTGCGCTCAAACTGCCCGGTCTTGGCGGTGTTGATACGAAAGTAGGTGCTCAACTCCATCGGACAGCGGGTGTTCTTGGGGATGTAGACAAAGGTCCCGTCGGTAAAGACGGCTGCGTTCAGCCCGGCGTAAAAGTTATCGGTCGGCGGCACCACTGTGCCGAGGTGTTGCCTGATTAGCTCCGGATATTCCTGCAACGCCTCGGAGATAGAGCAGAAAATCACCCCGGCCTCGGCGAGCTTGCTGCGGAAGGTGGTCGCCACTGACACGCTATCGAAAACCGCGTCCACCGCGATGCCAGCGAGCGCCTTCTGCTCTTCAATCGGAATGCCGAGTTTCTCGTAGGTCTCCAACAGCACCGGATCAACTTCATCCAGGCTTTTCGGGCCGTCTTTTATCTTTGGCGCGGAGAAGTAGGAAATGTCCTGAAAGTCGATCGCCGGATGATGCACCGCCGCCCACTCGGGCGTTGGCATCTCAAGCCATTTCGCATAGGCGCTCAACCGCCACTCGCGCATCCAGTCAGGCTCGCCCTTGCGCACGGAGATGGCGGTGATGACCGTCTCGTCCAGGCCGGGTGGCAAGGTGTCGGATTCGATATCCGTAATAAATCCGTGCTCGTATTCTGACTTGACCAGATGATCGTATTCGGCGACTGCGCTCATGGCGGTGGCTCCGGGTTGGTGCGGACGTCACCCTTGACGCCACTGGGTGGCGGGGTGGGCGACAAATACTCAGTGCAATGCTTGGTTAATTGACGTTTTCAGCCTTGAGTTTCAAGAGCGCCCGTGCGGGTTCGGGGATTGGCGGGCAAATGCCTACCTGATCCGCCTGCCTGATCCGCGAACGGGGGCTGATGTCTCTTTCATGACGGCAAACTGTAAAGTCTATCGCGACCAGCCCCGCAGCGAAAAATCTGCATCGCACCAGGGCTCCTCCCCAAGGCGGTTGCAAAGCGGTCGAGAACCCGCCCGAGCTTGTCGGCTTTGCGACACTGAACGAGCTCGGCCGCAGTGCGGACAATTGGCGAAAAGTGCTTTTTAGGCAAGGACTTACGCGGATCATAAGGGCTGCACTTGGCTCGACTTGGTTGATTGCACAAGAAGCAGCGCAAGTTCTATGCCCGGGCGACTCAGGGTCGAAAGCCTTGCAGTTAACAAGAATCGTTCGTATTATTATAAACTGGATGTTTCAACCACAATAAGTTCAGAGGAATTAGAAATGGATGATTTGAGAATGCCAGACCCTGGGGTGCGTGCTGACGCTGGAGATTATTGTTCTGACAGACATCCACGTTGGGCAGCCATCTCTTTGAGTGCGCTGCTAGGTGTCACCCTTGGAGCAGCGCTGGGAGCCAAGACGGCCATGGCTACGTCAGAGGACGCGGGGGCTGAGGTGAATCTCTACTCCGCGCGCAAGGAGGCACTGATCAAACCGCTGCTTGATCGTTTCAGCGAGCAGACCGGTATCGAGGTGAACCTGGTCACCGGCAAGGCGGATGCCCTGCTGCAGCGGCTAAAAAGCGAGGGCGCAAAGAGTCCGGCTGATGTGTTACTGACGGTCGATGCCGGCAATCTGCATCGCGCCAAAGAAGCGGGGCTGACCCAAGGGGTCGAGTCCGCCACCATCACCTCAGCGGTGCCGGAAAATTATCGCGATTCGGACGGTCACTGGGTTGGCCTGTCCTTGCGCGCGCGCCCCATCATCTATGTGCCCGAGCGCGTCGATCCGAGCGAGCTGTCCACCTACGAGGATCTGGCCGATTCCAAGTGGAAGAAGCGCATTTGCATTCGCTCCTCCAGCAATGTCTACAACCAATCGCTGGTGGCCTCGCTGATCTTCGCCAATGGCGAAGAGGCCACTGAGACCTGGGCCAAGGGGCTGGTCGAGAACATGGCACGCCCACCCATGGGCGGCGACCGCGATCAGATCAAGGCCGCCGCAGTCGGTGAGTGCGACCTCGCCATCGCCAACACCTACTACCTGGCCGGCATGCTGACCTCCGATGACCCCGCCGAGCGCGAACCCGCTGAGCAGATGGCGATTTTCTGGCCAAATCAGGACGGTCGCGGCGCGCATGTGAATGTCAGTGGCGCGGCAGTCACGGCTGCGGCCAAAAACAAAGAGGCCGCCGTGCAGCTGATTGAGTTCCTGTTAAACCCTGAGTCCCAGGCCTGGTATGCCCAGGCCAATGGCGAGTACCCGGTGCGCGAGGGCGTGGAGATCAGCCCGGTGCTGGCCGAATGGGGGGAGTTCAAGGCCGACGATCTCAACCTTGAAACCCTGGGCGAACTTAACGGCGAGGCGGTGCTGTTGATGGATCGGGCGGGCTGGAAGTAAGGGCTGTCAGAGCAGGGCGGCCGGTCAACGTGAGGGTCATCACCGCGCCGCCCGCTTGGAACCCAGCGAGTCGAGTGCTAGATTGCCGCCATGGTTGTGTCTGCCTTCGCCCGTCTCCCTTCAGCCTCCTGGTGGCCGCCTGTCACAGTCGCGCTTGCGACCGTGCTGGCGCTGCCCGTGCTGGTGGTGGTGGGCTTCCTGTTCGTGCCCGCTGGTGATGTCTGGCAGCACCTGGTCAATACGGTGCTGGCGGACTATGTCATCAACTCACTGCTGCTGATGCTGGGCGTGGCGCTCGGCACCCTGATTGGCGGCGTGGGAACCGCCTGGCTAACCACCATGTGCCAGTTTCCGGGGCGCGGGCTGTTCGAGTGGGCGCTGCTGCTGCCCATGGCGATGCCGGCCTACATCATCGCCTACACCTACACCGGGATGCTGGATGTGGCCGGGCCGGTGCAATCCGGCCTGCGTGCGCTGATGGGCTGGGGCTATGGGGACTATTGGTTCCCGCAAGTACGCTCGCTGCCGGGGGCTGCGGTCATGCTGTCCTTGGTGCTCTACCCCTATGTCTACATGCTGGCGCGGGCGGCTTTTCTGAGTCAGTCGCTGGCGGTACTGGAGGTGAGTCGCACGCTGGGCAATGGCCCCTGGCGCACCTTTCTGACCCTGGCACTGCCGCTGGCCCGACCGGCGGTGGTGGCCGGTCTGGCGCTGGCGCTGATGGAAACCCTGGCCGACTATGGCACTGTGGAGTACTTCGGGGTCGCGACCTTTACCACCGGCATTTTCCGCACCTGGTTTGGGTTGGGCAATCCAGCAGCGGCGGCGCAACTGGCGGCGGTGTTGCTCGGTTTTGTCTTGGTGCTGATGGTGCTGGAAGGCTGGTCGCGGGCCGGGGCGCGTTATCACGCCACCGGGAGCCGCGAGCAGAGCATCCGCCGACTGCGACTGCGCGGCGCAAGCGGCGCGCTGGCCTGGCTGTTTTGCCTGCTGCCGCTGTTGTTGGGTTTTCTGCTGCCGGCGGGGCAACTGGCGTTCTGGTCCTGGTCCTTTGCCACGGACGGGGCCAGTGACGGCTTCTGGCGGCTGGCGATCAACAGCCTGGCGCTGGCCGCCAGCGCGGCGCTGCTGGCGGTCCTGCTGGCACTGCTGGTCGGCTATGGCAAACGGCTTTATCCGGCCACCAGCGTGCGCCTCAGTGCGCGGGTGGCCGGGCTGGGTTACGCAGTGCCGGGCACTGTGATCGCCGTGGGCGTACTGATTCCCTTCGCCTGGCTGGACCATGCCCTTGATGCGCGGATGCGTGACTGGTTTGGCCTGTCCACCGGCCTGCTGCTGAGCGGAACGCTGTTTGCACTCATCTTTGCCTATCTGGTGCGCTTTCTAGCCGTTGCGTTGCAAACAGTGGAATCCGGTCTGGGCAAGATTCGCCCAGCCATTGATGACGCCAGCCGCTCCCTGGGGCTGGCGCCGGGGCAGACGCTGTGGCGGGTGCATATCCCCATGCTGCGCGGCAGCCTGCTCACGGCTGGGCTACTGGTGTTTGTGGATGTCCTGAAAGAACTGCCCGCGACCCTGATTCTGCGTCCCTTTGATTTCAACACCCTGGCGGTGCGCGCCTATGAACTGGCGGCCGATGAACGCTTGGCCGATTCTGGCCCAGCCGCCCTGATGATCGTGCTGGCGGGCTTGCTGCCCGTGGTGCTGCTGAGCCGGGCCATTACGCGCTCGCGGCTTGCAGAAGCTGGCAGTGGGCATTAGGCCGTTTCTTGTGGATTGTGCATGGCGGCTTTGGCGCCAGCACTCGGCAATGGCGAAACGAACAACATGACTGACTCTGGTGACAAGTTGCAGTTCGCGACGGCGACTGAAGCCACCCCTTTGCTGGCACGGGGTGTCAGCCTCGGCTATGGGGGCGCACCCGTGGTACGGGATGCCCATCTTGAGCTGGATCAGGGCCGAATTGGCTGCCTGCTCGGGCCGAGCGGCTGTGGCAAGACCACGCTGCTGCGAGCCATCGCGGGCTTTGAGCCGGTGATGACGGGAGAGATTCTGCTCGGTGGCGTGCCGGTGTCCAGACCCGGGTTCAGCCTGCCAGCAGAGCGCCGCCAGATCGGCATGGTATTTCAGGATTTCGCGCTCTTTCCCCATCTGACCGTGGCGAAGAACATCGGCTTTGGCCTGCGCCGACTCGCTCGGCGCGCGCGCGAGCAGCGGGTGGCCGAGCTGCTGGAGCTGGTTGGTCTTGTCGAGGCGGCACGGTTGCATCCGCATGAGCTGTCCGGCGGCATGCAGCAGCGCGTTGCTCTGGCTCGGGCGCTGGCGCCACGACCGCGGATGCTGTTGCTCGATGAGCCCTTCTCCAGCATGGATGTGGAGCTGCGCGAAGCCCTTGCACGGGAAATCCGCGCGCTGCTGCGCCATGAAGGGGTCACGGCCATCCTGGTGACTCATGATCAGCTTGAGGCTTTTGCCATGGCGGATCGCATCAGTGTGATGCGCGCCGGACGCATTCATCAGACCGGCACGGGCTTTGAGCTTTACCACCAGCCGGCAGATCGCTTCGTGGCCGATTTTATCGGGCAGGGCGAGTTCCTGCCGGGCCAGGTGATCGACGAGCAACGCGTTTCCACCGAGCTTGGCGTGCTGCGCGGCCAGAATCGCATCGCCCTGCCGCCGGGCACTGAGATTGAAGTGCTGGTGCGCCCGGATGACCTCATTTGCGCCCAATGTGAAGAGAACACCGCACTGGTCACAGAGCGCGCCTTTCGCGGAGCCGAATATCTCTGCACCCTGGAACTGGATAGCGGTCGCCGGCTGCTGTCACTGGCGCCCAGTCACGATGACTTTCCGCCCGGCACCCAGGTCGGCATCCGTGCCGAGCTGGACCACCTGGTGGTTTTCGAGTGCGCGTCAGGCGCCTGAGCGCGGACCTGTCACCAGGACGACTCAGTCCTTCTTTTCAACCGCGCCCGCATCGACCCGAGCCTCGACCTGAGTCTCGGCCTCAGCCTGGTTGGCGGTAGCCTCATTCTCGGGCGGTGTGGCCTTGATGCGAATGGTCGATCCGGGTATTGAACCACTCAGCTTGCCGGTCAGCCGGCCGGTCTTGACAGGGCCCTCGTCATCGCGAAACAGCCAGATCCAGATGGCGATCATGGCGATCAGCGCGAGCAGCAAAATGATGTTAGTCCCCATGGATTAAACTCCTTACAAGGTGGTTGCGACAGATTCCAATGTCGGGCCCTGTGCCGGAAAAGCGCCAGACCGGGTATCGGATCAGAAAGGCTGCATTCTACCCGGATGGCACGGACGGGGTGAGACCGGGGAACGGCATCGCGGTTAACCCAAGCCGCGCTAAACAACCGTGGGCTTGTCCTGATACAGCGCTCGATCCGCACAAACAACCAGCTCGTCGAAAAACCCGGCTTGTTCGGATGTGGCGGACACGCCACAACTCACCGAGAGTTCGATCACTGCACTGCCCTGCATGATCGGCTGCTTTTTCACCCCATCTTTGATGCGCTCGGCAAGCAGGGAGGCGCCGCCAACATCGGTGTGCGGAAGAATCAACAGAAACTCACTCCCGCCAAAGCGCCCGAAGACATCCGTCTCCCGGATTGCCGCAAGCACGGTTGCGACAACCGAATGAAGCGCCTTATCACCAACCTCATGGCCAAAAGTGCCATTCACATCCTTAAAACGATCAACAGCAATCAGCAGCAGGCTAAGAGGATGCCCATATCGGGTCGCGCGATCAAACTCTTTATCGCCCAAATCGTATAACGCCCGGCGATTCAAAATCCCGGTCAGCGGATCAATGGTGGCTAATTTGACCAACTCCTGTTTCGTCGCATGTTGCGCCACGCAATAACGGATTGACCGCTCAACCAAGCTGAGGCTCAACTCCGACTTATGCAGATAGTCCATCGCGCCCGCATCCAGTGCCGCCTGGTCAATGTCAGCATCAGCCTGATCTGCCAAGAAAATCATCGGCGGAAACTCAATATCCGCGCTGTGAGCCGAAATAAACCGAATGCCGGCGCCCTCGCCAGCATGGTCCCCCACCAGACACAGATCAAAAGCTTGGGGATCAGACTCCACAACCAGGGTCTCGGCGTCCTCAACCGTGCGAGCCCAGCGCACGCGATACTCCGTGCCTGGTATCTGCTCAAGCAGCGCATTAACCTGAAGATAATCCTCTTCGTTATCCTCAACAAAGAGCACAGAATAAGATGTCATTGAACGCATAATGCCCTCAGCTCCGCCCAGATGGCAGTTCAACAGCTTGCTGGAATCCTTTAACACTTAACCCTCTGCCCGGCGCGCGGGTCCAACCGCAAAAACCCAATCCCGAAACACCACCGCAGCCCAGTCTACCCCCAGGGTATCGCCGCGGCTATCACCACGGCGCCCCAGCCCCCGTCCTAACGCTCATGGTCCCGGTCACCCCGGCGGATGAAAGTTACCTGCTGCCTTTCGGAAAAGGAGCAAAAACAAGACGGTCAGACAACATTTCTTAGCACGGTCACCGTGAATCACGCGGAATTATCTTCCGGGACTGGACACCTAGAGCACTGTCGAGTTCTGGTAAACGGTGGCCGTGTCGAATATGTCACCGATGAAGGCAAGCGCGCACTTTACTGGAACATTCCAATTGCCAACACGACCTGCCTGTTACTTGGAACAGGTACATGGAACAACGCTTGGCTGCGCTATTTGCCAACGATGGCAAAGGCGAAGAGAGACGCTGGACATTCCGCGGGGTGATTGATTGCTTGGCGCAGATCACGCGCAATCGCGTGGCGGTCAACGGTGTCGAGTTCGATCAGAATACTACCCCAACACCCGAGCAAGAACAGATTCTGGAGCTCCTGCAAGTCACGATGTAGCCACCCGCGTGAAACCAAAAATCGCCCGCCAGCCCTGTAGTAGCGAGGGATTTTGGTCGGTCTGCTGGGGTAAAATCAGTTACAGGATCTCCACCGCAAGCCCCGCGGCGTCCGCGAGGCGCGCGAAACGGCTGTCAAAGGTGAAGAGCGGCGAGGCGCTGCCAGCCAGAGCGACATGGAGCGCGTCGGCGAAGTCGAACCCTTGCTCGTAGCGCTCCAACGTCAGGGCGACGAGTCCGGGCGCATCCACCTGGGTATTCGGCAATCCGAGAACCTGGCGGAAGGCGGTGAGAATCGCTGCGCGATCCAGGTCGTAGACGGCGCGCAGCACCCACTCCATCTCCAGAAGCACCGAATGGGGGATGAAGACAGTCTGTGATCCGGCGAGCATATTGACAGCCCGCTGGGCCTGATCCGGATCATCGTTGGTGACGTAACGAACCAGCACGTTGGTGTCGACCGCGATCACGAGGCTCCGTCCTCCCGCCAGCGCCGGCGCAGCTCGGACTCGATCCCGGCGTCCATCTCCTCCAGGGTTCGGGCCGATCCTTGATAGCCGGTACAGCCCAGCCCGTCCTCGACCCGGGTGGGGGCAAAGGGTTTGGCGGCCCGCAGGATCAGGGCGTCGCCCCGGTCATCCAGGATCAGCTCGGTGCCGGTCTCCCAATGGTGCCGCGCGCGCACCGCGTCCGGAATGAAGATCTGGCCCTTGTTGGAAAGTCGTATGATGTTCATGACCCGGTTTCTGTTTCGGATAGCGTCGGCGGATGCTAGCCCTGTTCCCGGGAGCGAGCAAGACGTGGTGTCCGGGATCGGGCATCGATCGTCGTTCCGACTGCCTCCGCACGACCGGGGGGCGGCGGGGCTTCGGTCGGGCGGAAGCAAAGCCCGGGACGGGTTGAGCAGGAGCGGAACCGCATCAATCGTGATACCTCACCGTTCATAGCAAACCCGCGCAGGAATACGCCGCATCGCTTTCGACAGATGCGATTCGCGTATTCACCGCATCCTTTCTCAGCGATTTTGGCGGGCCACTTAACAGGTGCTATTGTCCGCGCGGAAGAAAACCCAGAGATCGGCATCCATGAAAGCGGGATCACCCATGGAACCCCAGGGTTTTCTCTCCCTCATTGAGCAACGCCTGGGCGCCCTGGAGACCCGGCTTGAGACCATCGCCGACCGCCAGTTGACCGGAGAGGTCAAGCGCGCCATCGACATCGCCCGTGTCGATCTGCCCTTCGCCCTGGTCAAGGCGCGCTATGTGCTGGAAGTGATCGTGCGCGACATCTATCGGCGCGAGCTGCCGCGGGCCAAGGTCAAGCACCTGTTCGACATGATCGCGGCGCTGTGCGAGCGGCCGGGGCTGTTCAGCAAGAAGATCACCACCGACATCAACTACATCCGCATCAACGGCACCCCCCCACCGGACGGTCATCGCCCTTGAAGGAGGATGGGTTCTTGCCCGTCACCGCCCGCCATTGGGCCTGGGTGACCTCGTACTTGCCCAAGCGGAAGGGCGCCACCTTCAACGTGTGGGGCGGTTGCTCGCTGGAAAGGCACTGACTGTCCCCGGGGCTGCACCCCATCGCTAGCCGGCGGCGGCCCATCGTCGCCTCTCCGTTCGCGCGTGCTCGGCAGGGCGACCCCGAGGTAGTCGGTAAAGTACCAAGTGGTGACCTGCGCTAGGGCCGAAAGTGGTCGGTACCATGTAATTGGCGTAAATACGAGTCCAGTCCATTATCGCTGAGCCGCTGATGACCCACAGATATCCCACTCAGAAGGTGCTGATGCCCACCTCGTAGAGGCCGCCAACGACCACGTATTCATCCTCGCCTTTGAGCATGCCGGGTAGCAGGCGGTTGTAGAAGAAGATCTTGGGCAGCGGTACCTGGGTTTCCAGAATGTAGTCGCCAAACTCATCGGCGCGTTCGCGCTCGCTGGTGCAGCTGTTGAGATTGTTCAGTAATACCTGATAGCGCTGGCCGGGATGACTGGCGAGAATTTCATGCTCGTCGATGCGATTGATGCCGCGATAGAGCTTGAGATGCGACTGGCCAGGATGTGCCAGTTCCAGCTCGTACTGGCAATAGGTGTAGAGCAGGTCAAGCTGGGCCTCGAGTGCGTTGGTGGCATAGAGCCCGCGGCTGCCTTGCACCAGATAGGCGTGGTAGGCATCGCTGTCGCGCCCGTCGAGCGGCCCACCATGATGGCGCGCCAGCAGCCCGAAACGCGTTTCTACCCAGTGTTTGAGTACCGCGCCTTCGCGCCCGTCGGAGTCGAACGACCAACCGCGCACCATGCGCAGATAATTGGCGTTACAGCGATATTTTTTGCGCGGACCCGGGGTGAAGCCTGCCTCTTCCAGATCCTCCAGGCAGAAATGCACCGTCATGTAGTCAATAAAATAATTCGCCCGCTCATCTTGGCAGGTGAGCGGGGCCAGAGTCGCGAACAGGCTCTGGTGAAAATTCCGCACCCCGTCTAGCTGCAACGGGACGGGATGGCGCTGATAGGTCAGTCCGCCAAGAATGTCTGCCGGCAGATTGCAGCGATTGATCGGTAGCCGGGTCTCTGCCGGCAAGCGCGGAGCCGCGTTCTGGGCTGGGTCCAGCGCTGTCGCATCCTCAGTCAAGAGCGGGGGTTCTCCAGGTTGCAACAAAACCTGCAATCATAACGGGTTTTTGCCCGACTGTTGGCGAAAACCCTTGCCAGGAGACGAGGATGTCGCGATCAGGCAGGGCATCATGCCGCGCACCGAGTTGATCGCCCAGACCGAGCTGGCCCGTTCGAGGTCAGCCGGCGTCAGCGTCCGTTCGCTGATCCGGCCGGTGGCGAGCAGTTCAGCCCGGTAGCAGCCGGGCAGCAGACCGGCTGAAACGGGCGGGGTGTACCAGCATCCGTCCAGTTCAAGGACGATGTTGGTGAAGGTGCCTTCGGTCAGCTCATGGCGCTCGTTGAACAAAAACACCTCTTCGCCCGTGCTGGGAGTCTGACCGGCGGCCAGCTGATAGACGCGGCGGTCAGTGGTTTTGTGGCGCAGCAGAATATCGCGCGAGTCAATTGGCCGTTCGGCCAGGCGCACCCGCAGCGGCTTGGGCATTGGACGTTCGCGCAGCGCGCTGACTGAGACAGAGACCGCGCCCGTAGAGGTTAGAACCAGCCTGAGGATGCGTGCCTCGGGTGTTTCCTGCCGGGTGGCATCCACGGCTGCCTCCAGGCGATGCTTGATGAGGGCCTGGTCGCAGGGAAAGCCAAACACCTGAGCGCTGGCATGCAACCGCTGAAGATGCCGGTTTTCAAGAAACACACGGCCATCAGATTGGAGCAGCAGGGTCTCAAGCAGCTCGAAGCGCGCAGCGGTATCGGCAAGCAGGCAGGCTTTCAGTCGCAGCTCGGCCAATTCTCGGTCCATCTGGCTGTCCCAGACGATGCCGCCGCCACTGCCATATTCGGCCATGCCTGAGCGGCGATGGACCACCAGCGTGCGGATCGCCACACTCCAAAAGGCGCGACCGGTTGCCAGTCGGGTGCCAATGGTGCCGGTGTAGAAGCCGCGCGGAGAGGCTTCGAGTTCGGCGATGATGGCGGTGGCCGCCACCTTGGGCGCGCCGGTGATGGAGGCTGATGGAAAAAGCGCGGCCAGCAGCGCAGCGTCCGGGACATCGGTCTCGGCCGTGACCTCGCTGATCATCTGGTGCACCGTTGGGTAGTGCTCGAGCGCGAACAGCCTGGGGACCCGCACCCGACCGATGCGGGCGACGCGCCCGAGGTCGTTGCGCACCATATCGACGATCATGCGGTTTTCGGCGCGTTCCTTCTCGGAGGTCTGCAAGTATCGCGCGGCCTGGCGGTCGGCTGCCTCGGTCTCGCCGCGCGCGGCGGTGCCCTTCATCGGGCGGCAGCGCACCCGATGCTGGTCGCGTTCAAAGAAGGTTTCCGGGCTCAGGGAGAGCAGCGCAAAATCGCCGGTATCGATGAACGCCGCATGGGGGCTGCGATGCCGTGCGGCGAGCCGAATAAACAGCCGGCGCAGGCCAGCGTGACTCGCTGGCTCGAGCAGTTGGGCGCGATAGCGCTGGGTCAGGTTGATCTGGTAGGCATTCCCGGCAGCCAGATGCGCCTTGACCGCCGCGAAGGCGCGGGCGTAGTCCTGTTCGCTCATCTCCGGCTGCCAGGGACCAAAGAGCGGATCGCGCGGCTCGGCGTCGCCACTGGAGTCACCCTCGGCCAACAGCCTGTCGCTCTCCAAGCGGGTCAGCGTCTGAAAACCCGCCATCCACAGCAAGGGCTGGGTGCCACTTTCCTGGCCGCACAAACAGGGATCGAAGGCCGCGCCGGCTTCATAAGCCAGGCAGCAGAGGCTTGCCGGGGTCTCGGGCCGGTTGAGTCCCTCGGTCAGCAGCGCGCGGACCTGACTCGGCTCGTCCGTGCGCAACACCCAGGCCGGGTCTTGCAGCTGCAGCCAGCCGGCAGAATCGGGATCATGGATCAGTGCGCACGGTGGTTGGGGATGGGACTGGAATTGGGAATCGGACAGCACGGCAGTCAAAGCTTGGGCCATTGAGCGGATATTGCGACAATCGGGTTTCTTGCGTCTCTCCCGACAACGAACATCCCATCATCCCATGACAGCGCTTCAATCCCTACCCCAAGGCTTCCGCCTGACAGCCAGCCGCTACGCTGCGACCCCGGCTATTCTCACCGACGAGAAAACCTGGACCTACGCGGACCTCGACATCGCCAGCGACGGCATCGCCGCCGGCCTGGCCGCGCACGGCATTGTGCCTGGTGAGCGTGTCGGGCTCTATTGCCCAAACGATGCCGACTTCGTCTGCTGTTATCTCGGCATTCTCAAGGCCGGCGCCTGTGCAGTGCCCATCAACCTGCTGCTGCCACCAACCGCCATTGCCTTCGCGCTCAAGGACGCCGGTGTCAAAGCACTCTGTTTTCATGCCGCCTTTGCCGAGCAATCCACCGCAGCCTTGGCCGAGTTGCCGGGCGTGGCGTTGCGCATTGGCATCGGCGCGGTACCCTCCGACTTGATTGATTGCCGACTGGATGATCTGGCCAGCAAATCAGAGCCGCCGGCGCTGAGCATTGATCCCGAACAGGCTCCAGCCGTGATCCTTTACACCTCTGGCACCACTGGCCGGCCCAAGGGCGCCGTGCTGACCCACGCCAACCTGGCCGCCAATGCCAGGGCGGTGGCCGAGGTGCTCGAAGTCCGCCCCGGGGATAGCGGCGGCCAGAGCGGCGACC
Source organism: Thiorhodovibrio frisius (assembly GCF_033954835.1). Taxonomy (NCBI): domain Bacteria; kingdom Pseudomonadati; phylum Pseudomonadota; class Gammaproteobacteria; order Chromatiales; family Chromatiaceae; genus Thiorhodovibrio; species Thiorhodovibrio frisius. The sequence continues at coordinate 1,183,832 of NZ_CP121471.1, read as the reverse complement.
GCTTCCTGGTCGTTTTGCCCATGTTCCATGCCTTCGCCGCCACCGTCGGCATCCTCACACCCTTGCTCGCCGGGGCGGCACTCATTCCGGTGCCGCGCTTCGATCCAGCTCTGATCACCGAAGCCATCGGCAACCATCGCGCAACCATCTTCCTTGGCGTGCCCAGCCTTTACGCTGTGCTGCTGCGCCTCGACGACAGCCAGACCGCGCGCTGGAGGTCGGTGCGACTGTGCATCTCCGGCGGCGCTGCCATGCCCGAGGCGGTCATGCAGGCATTCGAGGCGCGCTTTTCGGTGCCCATCCTCGAAGGTGACGGTCCCACCGAATGCGGCCCGGTCACCTGCGTCAACCCACCGGCTGGACCGCGCAAGCCGCGCTCCGTCGGGCCACCCCTGCCGGGAGTGGAGATGCGTATCGCCGACCCTGACGGGAACTGGCAAGCGCAGGGCGAGCATGGGGAGGTCTGCGTGCGCGGCCCGAGCGTGATGCGCGGCTATTGGAAGCTACCCGAGGAGACTAGAGCCAGCTTCCACGGCGACTGGTTCCGCACTGGCGATCTTGGCTGGCGCGACAGTGACGGCTGGTTTTTCCTGGTCGACCGCATCAAGGATCTGATCATTACCAATGGGATGAACGTCTATCCGCGCATCATCGAAGAAGTTCTGATCCGCCACCCCGGAGTGGCCGAAGCCGCCGTCGTCGGCGAACCACACCCCTTGCACGGTGAGATCCCGGTCGCTTATGTCACGGCCGCACCGGAGCAAACCAAGCTCGACCTCAGCGCGCTCAAGGACTGGTGTCGCTCCCAACTCGGTCGCCATGAACTCCCTCGACGCTTCGAGCAACTTGACGCCTTGCCAAAAAACGCCGCCGGCAAAATCCTCAAACGCGAACTACGCCGCAGCGGCGAGCACGAGCGGGGAGTGATGACCTGATGAGCCAGTTCTGTTGTCAAGAAAATGGGGCCGGCAAGCGACCGACTCCTATCGGCTAAGTCTGCAAGGTTCACTCGATCAAACCGGTGACATTTCGGAGCGATAGGCCAACACCTTGCCGCCGGGGCGGTCGCCGCCCAGCTCTGGATCTTCAATGATCTCCAGCGGCTGCTTGCCGAACAGGGCCTCGAAACCTGCGTACAACGTCGGCCGGTCGATGCGAGTCGCCAGGCCCGGTCGGATGGTCAGGCGCAGGGAGCCGTCGGGCCGTTGCAGCAGTTCGTGCTGAACCCATGCCTGAGTGCGGAGCACGTAGGCGATGTCTAGGGGATGCACCGGCGCGCCGCTCAAAGCGCGGAACAGCACAGGCTGGCGCGCGTGCAGATCGAGCAGGCGCGGCGCCGGATCATCTGGGTTGCCTGCGGGCTCGAGCCGGGCGTAATCACCGGTGCGGTAGCGCAGCAGCGGCAAGTAGGGATTGCGACCGCCGCTGACGCTAATCTCACCGAGTTCACCCGTGGGCGCCGGGTCGCCGTCCGGGTCGAGCACCTCTAGGTAGAGGTCCGGCGGCAACTGGCTGAAGCCGTCGCCGCCGAGGCCGTCATCAGCGGGCCCAGCATAGGCGATGGGGCCGGTCTCGGTGGTGGAGTAGAAATCGATGACCGGGCAGCCGTAGCGCGCATGCAGCTCCTGCCTGAGCTTTTCGGACAGGCAGGTGGCGGTGGAGACGAAGGCCTTGGGCTGGTAGTCGATAGCCCAGTCGGCGTAGGCGGCGAAAGCCACCGGATCGCCGGTCAGGAACTCGGGCTGGACCTCGGCAAAGAAGCGGCTTGCCTGGTCGCGGGTCCAGCTCGCCTCGTGCAGGTTGATCTTGGCGAACCCTGCGTTATTCCAGGCGGCAAAGACAGTGGCGAAGGTGACGGTGCGCGCCTCGGCACCGACATTAACGCAGGCGACGTGCTGGGCATCGAACTGGGGCCGTACGCCATGCCGGGCCAGGGCGAACTCTAGCAGCGGGTGGTTCAGCGCCACCGCCGCCGGATGATTGGGCACGTCGAGGGCATGGCCGGTGCTGGTGCCGTTGGTCTCGTAGACGATCAGTCGCGAAAGCTCGGCATCCTGAGGCACCAGATGCTCGATGCGGCTGGCGATGTCCTCGCGGCAGGTCGTCGGGATATGCACCCAATCGCGGCGCAGGTCAAAGCCCGCCGGCAGGCGCTCGCGCCACAGCGGCACCTGAGGCCGCAGCCGCTCGATCCAGGTCAGCAGCCAGTCGGGCGGACCGGGCTGCCAGCGCGGCCGATCCCGCGCAATCCGTTGGCGATAGGCGTGCAGTGCCGGCAAGTCCTCGGCCTGCAGGCGATCGCCGACCTGGTAGTTCCAGTGCGGTGCCTGTGGGTGCTCGTGCAGACAGCGAAACATCTGCCAGCCGGCGGCGTCGAGCAGTGGGTTGCGTACCTGGCGGGCGGCGAATTCGGCGTCCATGGCTACCACTCCCGGTTGGCCTTGGCGGCGGCCTCACGAGCCTGCCGCGCTTGCATTTGTTTCTTCAGCTTGCGCACCCGCTCCGCTTCCAGACGAGCACGGGTATCGCGCAGGACCCGCTCGCGTTCGACACTGTCGAGCGCGCTAAGGCGGTCGGCGGCCTGGTGTTCGGACTCCCCGGCCGGACGCAGGTCGAGCTGGGACAGCACCCGCCGCACCAGTTCCTCGCGCCGCTCCGGGTCGCTGACGAAGCGCCCGGCATCGATCAGCGCGGCCAATTCGTCCAGCCCCGACTGGAGCAGCGTCGCGATAGGGGCCGCCAGTTCGGACCGCTGCCGAAAGCACTCAGCATGCAGCAGCCAGCAGCAGATCGCGACCAGGCGGGCGCGGTTGCGCTCACCCTTGTCCTTTGGGGTATAGGCGGCGGCTTGTGTTGGTGTCAGCAGGTCGCCGCCGAGCGCGAGCAGCAGGTCGGTGACCAGAGCGGCGACCTCAAGCTGGCCGCGCCGGCCGATGCGCGGCTCAGCCAGGAACACCGTCGGGGTCTCTGCCAGCCGTCGCGTCAAACCGTCCAGCAGGGGGGCTTTCATCCTATCGGGGCTCATGGCCTGCCCTTCCGGTGGTAGGTGGCCCGAGCGAAGGTGCGGGCGAAGCTGACCAGTTGCTCCTGGCTGGAGACCTGGTGGACCTGCCAACCAATGCCTTCCAGCCGGACCATGGCGCTGTTCTCCTCGCGGTTGTATTGGTAGGGCAGATTGAGCACGGCAGTGGCGCCGCCACCGGCCTTGAGCGCGGCCTGCTCGGCCACCTGCCAGCCGTTGGGATGGCCATCGAGCATCCGAAACAGGTCGGCATCGCTGATGACCAGCAAGTGCACCGGTCGCTTCGGCGGCGGTTGATCCAGGATCGATGCCTGCAAACGCCCGATGCCGAAAGCATAGCCGGTGCCCAGGTAGCCGGTCAGCAGTTTCAGCACCTCAGCCTCGCTGCGCACAAAGCCGTCGGTCTGGTCGAACTTGCCAGGCTCGCCGGACAGACAGGCCATGACCCGGGCGCCGGCGCGCAGCGCGGACAGGGCAACGACGGCGCCCGCCAACACCGGATAAGAAAGTTGCCGCTCCGGATTGGCCATGGAACCGGAGCAGTCGATGCCCAGGTAGAGATCGAGGGGGACAGGCTCCGGCTCGGCCCCGGGTGAGCTGCCGTAGCTGCGCTGCAGGGTGGTCAGGCCGGGCAACACCTGGGGGCTGCGGATCATCGACTCGAGCCAGTCGACGGCGGCCAGGGGCTCGCCCGGATCCCAGGGGTCGAGCCCCTCCGGTAGCGGGTCGCTGGCCTGCTCGACCCGGCGGCTCGGAAAGGGGATCAGGTGGCGGCGCGCAAGTTCGCGGTAGTAGCGCATGATCAGTTCCTTGCGCGGAACCTTGACCCCGGCCGCTTCCATCAGCTCGGTGTAGTCCAACGGACCACGGTAGCGCTGCTTGCGCCCGCCGACAGTCTCGCGCCCGCTCGATGCACCGGGTTCGGCAGCATCGCCAGGCTGATCGACACCGGACAACTCGGGGTCGTTGCGAGGATCGAGGCTGCCGGTCACCTCGGCCTCGTCGATCTCGGCCAAGCCGTCGGGCACCACCTCGCCGCTACCGGCGTCGGTGGCGTCGAGCAGATTGCCAAAGCCGTTTTGCATCTCGGCCTGCTCTGTCGCCAGATAGGGGTAGAGCAGCGAGGCGAAGCGGCCGGCGCCGTTCAGCCAGTCGCGGGCATAGACCCGCACGAGGCGGGCGCCAAGGGCAGCATCGGCGCGCAGGGCCGGGTCGAGCCGGCCCTGGGTCAGGGTACCGCTCGGCAACGACCAGAGCTGCTCGTAGATGCGCATGTACAGGCTCCACAGCTTGCCCGGTTTGTCCTTGGGCTTAAGGGCCTGATAGAGACCGGCCAAGTCTAGTTCGGCGCTGCGAGCCAAGCGGTCGTTGATCAAAAGATCGGTGCAGAGGTTGCCGACGAAAGCGGCGTGCTCTTGCAGCCCCGGCAGCGCAGCACGCAAGCGTGCCAGCAGGCGGCCGTTGTCGGCCAGATCAGCCGGCGCCAGCACATGGTGGCCGACTTCGTGGGCCAGCACCTCGCGGGCGAACCGCTCGAGCCCCAGCTCGGCAACCTGGCGCAAGCTGACCAGCACGGCGTGGTCGTTGAGGCGGATCATGGCAAAGCTGCCACTGAGCCCTTCGGCCTGCTCGGCCGCCTCATCGAGCAGGAAGCGCGGTTCCGGCAGTCGGGTGAAGCGGCTCCAGGCCGCCAGCGCGGCGGGCCAGGCCTGCTGCCAGGCGGGCAGCAGGTCAGCGGCACGATGGCGACCCCGTCCCGGCATCAGCGCAACGCCACCAGAAACAGATAGTGACTGTGCGGCAGAGTCACCACCAGGCTGTGCTCGGTGGAGGCCGCCGAGCGCCAGCCGGCCAGTTCCGGAAAGCGGGCGCGGTGCTTACCGCAACTGACCCTGCCGTCAGTATCAATGTCGAAGTGGGTCGAATCGTCCGGTGCGCCGGCGGGCAGATCGCTGCCCTGCCCTTTCAGCACTTGACCAAAGCGGTCGGCGAACAGCAGCCAGGCCTGCTGGCTGTCCAGCGCATAGATGCGCTCACCGAAGCGGGTCACTTCGGGAGGTTCGATGAAGGGGCCGTCGAAGCCGACGAAACCGCCGACCCGACCGACTCGCTGCAGACGTTTTTCGCCGACACGAGCGGCGGGATCAAACCAGGGATCGGACAGAGCGGCCAGCAGGCGTTCGGCCGCTTTCTCATTCTGGGCCTCGCTCTGGGGCTCGTTCTGAATCTGAGGCTGATCGACCAAGGCGGCCAGCAGGTCAGGTTCCAGCTGGCGAGCCGCCTGCAAGGCACTCTCGCGGTAGTGGGCCATGCCGCAGCGCCAGGCAGCGACCTGGCCGGCCAGCAGCAGGGCGTCCACCGAGGCCAGGCGCGGTGCCAGCGCCACCAGCCGGGCAATCCAGCAGCGCGGGTCCGCCGCCGGTTCCAGCGCCAGGTTGTAGGCAGCATTGCAGAGCGCGACCAAGACCCGCTCGGGTTGCTCGGCGATCAGACCGGCCAGACAGGGAAGCAGCTCGTCGAACAGCTCTGCAAGCACGGGCACACGGGCACGGGAGCCGAGCAGGTCCTGAGCGGTCAGTTGCAGGCAGAGGTCGTACAGAGCCGAAACGATGGTGTCCAGCTCGGCATCGCTGCTGGTCCTCTCGGCCAGCCCTTCGGCGACCGGGGCGGCATAGCGGCGCAACACATCCTGGAAATCATCCGGCGCCAGCCGCCGCTGCAGGTACCGGGCGCGCAGAAACCGCTGGTTGTAGTCGTCCCGCCGGCGCAGCAGGGCCTCGGCCAGTGCCGTCATTTCTGCCACTTCAGCCAACCCAGGTAGTTGCTGTAGCGCTGATGCAGGTACTTAAGCTTGAGGATGTCGTCATACATGTGACCGTAAAGCTTGCGCCCTCTGGTCCAGTCGCGCAGCACACCCTCGATGCGGGCCAGGCGCTTGCGCACCTCGGCCGCCGTCAGCCCGTCGAGGCCGCGCTCGAACTCAGCCTCCAGCTCGGCCACCGGGTCGTCCCGCTCGAGACCGAGCCGGTCGAACTCCTGGCAGGAGCGGTCAAACAGGCCACGAATCCAGCTGATCCGGTCGACACGCAGGGTGGTCTGGCCGTCTTGCTCGAAGGCAGGGGCATCCGGGTTTTGGGTCAGCTTGTCGTGCATGACAAAGGGGATCATCTGGCGCATGTCCTCGAAGCTCACCGCGTGATCGCCGCGAAAGTAGGCCATCGCCTTGATAAAGTGAATGCAGGTCATCAGCGCCCGCACGGAAAAGCCGTTCAGGGACTGACTACCCAACTCGACCTGGGCGCTCTTGCCGGTCTCCTCGGTGTTCAAGGCGCTAAACTCGATACCTGAGAGCTTGACCGTGTCCTTGGTCATGTACTCGAACTGGTTGGCGGCGGGCTCAAAGAACTCGAAGTGACTGGCGAAGAACTCCAGCCGGCGGCGCAGCAGGGCCGGGAACTCCACCGCCAGGATCTCGCGCTCGAGCCGGTCGAGTTCCTCGGGGCTGAAGATGATCTGCGCCGGCACCACCTGCTCGGGCTGGATGCCGTCCTCAATGCGCAGCAGCAACTCGTTGAGAAAGCGCGTGTTGAAGTGCAGCGCCTTGACGACAATGTCGATGCGGTCGCGCAGGGCCTCAATGACCTGGTAGGTGCCGCCGCCAGCGTCGTCGTTGGCGGTTAGGTACCAGGCCGCCGGCGGGCACTCGTAGACTTGGTCGTACAGTTCGGCGTAGTTGTCGGCCATGGTGGTGAGCAGGGCCGACTGAGTGCGGGTGGGAATGCGGTTGTACTCGTCGATGATTTTGACCCGCATCGACAGCCAGCGGCGCCAGGCGATCTTGACCTCGTCCATGGATTGGGCGTTGATAAGAGTCGCCGGCAGCGGGTTGCCGAGCAGATCGGCGATGGTCATCTGCGGTTGGCCGTGCTGGATGGCGCGGCGGATCTCGTGCAAGTTGTAGCCGGCCAGCACGCCCATCAGGATAGCGATGGCGGTCTTGCCGCGACCGGGCCCGCCCACCAGCAGGCAGCGCCGCCGCACCGCCAGGTTCAAAAGCGGCGCCAGGGCGTAACTTGAGTAACTCTGGTCGGTAGGCAAATTGATCGCCACCTTACGGTCGCCGAAGTCGAAGCGCATTGGGGGCGCGTCGTTGTACTCGATGTCGTAGAAGGGCGAGATGATGGCGTGATTGACGATCCAGAAATAGGCCTGGCGCAATTTCTCGTCGAGCGGCTGCTCATCGGCCTGAGCCGTTGCCGGCTCGCTGCTGGCGACCGGGCCGCGGTAGAGGTCAGCGACGTCGAAATCGTGCTGCGGTCGCTCGGCGGCTGGCCGGGTGGGCGACTGGGAAATCTTGGCGTAGCGGTCGCGTTGGCGCATGAGCGGTCTCCAGGAGGACTCTCGCAACTATGGCACAATTTGCCCGTGGCGCGTGTCGATCCAATTTGCGTCCATTGGCATTCTTGGCGAACTGAAACCTAACATCATGAACCGAAAATCATGAGCCTAAATTCATGACGGGCATTGAGGCAACGGCGGTCGTCTTTGGCTTTCTCTGCGTCTGGCTGACCATTCGCCAGAACATCTGGTGCTGGCCTGCCGGGTTGGTGCAGGTGGTGCTGTACCTGTTCATCTTTTACCAGATCAAGCTTTACTCGGACATGCTGCTGCATGGCATCTACGTGGTCATGCAGCTTTACGGTTGGTACTGGTGGCTACATGGCAGCCGGGAGCGCAGCGCGCTTGCGGTCAGCCGGCTCCAGGGCGGCAGCCGGTTCGCTTGGCCCCTGCTGGTGATCGTCGCCAGCCTGCTCTGGGGCCACCTGATGGCGACCCAGACCGATGCCGCCTTGCCCTACGCCGACGCCTTCACCACGGTGGCGAGCCTGGTGGCGCAGTGGCTGCTGGCGCGCAAGAAGCTGGAGTCCTGGCTGTTCTGGATTACCGTCGACCTGGCCGCCATCGCCATCTATTGGCACAAGGACCTTTACTTGACCGCCGGTCTCTACGCAACCTTTCTTGTGATGGCTGTTTTTGGACTGCTCGCCTGGCACAGATCCCAGCGCGAGCGGCAGGCGGTGCCGCAACCGGCATGAGTACCGGGCTGCTACTGGGCAAGTTCGCGCCCTTGCACCGGGGCCACCAACTGCTCATCGAGACCGCCTTGGCGGAAAACGACCGGGTGCTGGCCATGATCTACCACGCCCCCGACGTCACCAAGGTTCCCCTGCCGGTGCGGGCCGGGTGGATTCGCGCCCTGTACCCCCAGGTCGAGGTCATCGAGGCCTGGGACGGGCCCATGCAAGTCAGCAATGCGCCCGAAATCCGGCGCCAGCACGAAACCTACATCCTCGGTCAGCTCGGCGAGCGCCGAGTCGATGCCTTCTACTCCAGTGAGTTCTATGGCAAACACGTCAGCTGCGCCCTCGGCGCAATCGACCGTCGCATCGACCCGGAACGCACCCGCGTGCCCATCTCGGCCACCGCAATCCGCGCCGCCCCCTACCAACACCGTGAATTCCTGGAACCCCTGGTTTATCGCGACTTGATCACCCGCGTGGTGTTTCTCGGCGCCCCTAGCACCGGCAAAAGCACCCTGGCTGCGGCCCTGGCCGCGCGCCATCACACCTGCTGGATGCCAGAATATGGCCGAGAATACTGGGAAGCACACCAGCGCCAGCGCCGCCTGAGCCCGACGCAATTGGTGGAGATCGCCGAAGGGCACCGCCAGCGGGAGGACCGCCTGGCCGAGCAGGCCAACCGCTTTCTGTTCGTCGACACCGACGCATCCACCACGCGGCACTTCGCCCGCTACTACCACGGCAGGGCGCTGCCGCGACTAGACCAACTGGTTGCGGAATGCGCCCAGCGCTACGACCTGATCTTCCTGTGCGAGGACGACATTGCCTACGCCGACACCTGGGATCGCTCCGGCCCGGCCAATCGTCGCGAGATGCAAGCCCAGGTCAAAACCGACCTGGCGCTGCGCAAGCTCCCCTACCTGGCCTTGCACGGTCCGCTCGAGCAGCGGATGGCGCCGGTCGACCAGGAACTGGCCCGCTTCGTCGAATCATGCTGAGATCAAGATGACTCGTTTAGGTGCAATGGCCGGTGAGCTTGAGGAGACGAGGCGCGTCTCCGCTAGGTGGCATTTCTATACCAAAACCCTTTGAGATTTCGGCTCGTTCTAGGCCGGGTAACGGCCACGCGGCACGCCGTAAATCCTTCCTCATGGAATAACAGCTGGGGAGGCTTCACGGGGGCATCCTTGCCGCCGTGACCCCCGTGGCCGCGACCCAACCGAAAACCATTAGTTTGCGATCAACATATCGAATAAGGTTAAATCGTCTGAGCGAAGCGAACGGCGATCTGAACCGTCCAACAGGCGTTGCGGCCTATCGGCGCTGGCAGCCTAACAAGACACCAGAACCACGGAGTGATAGCGATGCCAGTTACATCTACCCGGGGATTTCGGCAATCAAATTTGATTCAATAACTTGCATATCTCGCCGTCACCCTTTCGTGCGCAGAACCGACACGCAAACCGAGTTTGACGCCATTTTCCCCGCCGTCCTCGACCAGGCGTCCAAGGAGGGGAGACTGTAGGCAGCGATAAGAAAATTTTATCGGCCTAGCCCTCGAAAAATCAGGATTTACTTACCATAATGGTAAATAAGACAATCGTCAGCCGATTCACCGGCGATCCCCCTCTGGACGAGGGGGTATGTCGCAAGATTGCCGGTGGTCCGCTCTATCCGGTCGCTGAGGTGCAGGCGTTGCTGACGGGTCTGGGTGCTCAGGCAGTTCGCGCTTGGACCAATAAGTGCCAGAGAGACATGCAAAAGTGGTCGCTGGATACGGATGACTTGTGCGAACTGCTACAAATTGCCTTGCAGTCAGGACGTTTTCGGGGCGCCGAGTGGTGCGTTCAGCACCCGAACGGTCCTTGGGCGGCCTGCGATGCCTACTCACTGGTTCGGCGCGAATGGATTGCCAATGCCCGCAAGGAGATGGGCATAGGTTATTACATCAAGTTCGCGATAGCCAAGACGGGGAAACTGCTGTTGGTGGTTTCTTGCCACCCCTGGGAAGACAGAAGGTAGAGGAACGATGAGCGATTCAAGCAATCTGTGCCCGATCTGTGGTGAAGGAAACCTGCACCCTGAAGTCAGGACGAATCCCTTGGAATATATAGGCCAGACGACAGAATTGGGTCTTCATTTCTCTCTCTGTGATGCCTGCGGTAGCGAGCAGGCAGACGCCGCCCAGACCCGCGTCAACAAACGCCTGATGATCGCTTTCAAAAAGCGGGTGGACGGCTTGCTGATCGGTGCCGAAGTGCGGGCGCTCAGGGAGAAGCTGGGACTGAGCCAGGCGGAGGCCGCACAGGTCTTCGGTGGTGGCCCGGTGGCCTTCTCCAAGTATGAAAGTGATGACGTGGCCCAGACCGAGGCCATGGACAAGCTGCTGCGTTTGGCGGCTGAGCTTCCTTCTGCCTTCGGTCTATTGTGCCGTCGGGCCGGCATTGAGCGTGCACTAGCTGGCGAGCAATGGCAGCAGGCTGAAAGCTGGCTGGCGGAGCCGCGTCGCCCGACCGAAGCCAGATCACTGCGTTTGGTATCCAGCTCTACACCGAGTAATGATCAGCAGGTGAGATATAGGGACGCAGCATGATCAGCACCGGCTTACAGAAGGCCATCGACAACCTGAACATTCAGGACGTTTATGTCCGTGATCAGGTTGCCAGTTGTATCGGAGATTTCGACCCCAAGTATTCGGCGGAGATTGAGCGCCTGAGCATCCAGCAAATGCACGTGGTTAAACGGGCTAGCGTGGCTGCCCTGGATGACGAAAGCCAGTTGTTGCGAGTGTTTGTTCGGCTGGGAGCGCGTTGGATCGATCCAGAGAAAAAAAACGAAGAGCTAGCCGTAAGAGCGGTGATAGAGGCCGAGTTTATTGCCGAATATCAGATGACTGCTACGCTGGAGCAGTCTTGTATCGATGAATTCTCCCTCAAGAACGCCAGTTACCATATTTGGCCTTACTGGCGAGAGCTGTTGAGTAACCAGTGTGCCCGGATGCACCTGCCGAGATTGATTCTACCCACCGTTCAGTTCGCGCATGATCGTCGCCAACAGACAGAGCACCTGGATTCTGACGAGCAGATCGCGCAGAAATAGCGGCTCGGTCAAACTGCGCTGCTATCCGAGCCACCTGCGCATGAGGCGTTGTGCAACACCAGCTATCGCTCGTGTTGTTGCTGACATTGGTCCCGCCCGGCACCAGAAAGGCAAACGACGCCTTACTGGCACCCGGCTCGGATCACCCCCATCCCCCTCAAGGGGGCTGTGAGCGGGCAACTAACTAACGCCAGGTATGCGCCAAGCTCCCTGCTTGTCCGGCGGGCAGCCGGGCGGTCCTGCTACTAGAGCACCTGGCGAAGCTCGAGGATGATGACCCGGACAAGGCAGCAAGCCGCACTGGTGGCATTCTCTATGACAAGGGCATTCTGACAATGCCACCCAGCAGCTTGCAGGAATGACTCGACTACATCGACAACGCCCCGAACCTGTGGGACTGGCTCGCGGTTGTGACAGATGGCGGTGAGACGCTAGAGCAGATTGAAGACCCAGACTCAGACTTCGGGCTGGTCGATCTCGCTGTGATGGCTTAGCGTCACGCTTGGCTCACCGACACCAATCCAAGCTTTGATCGACTGTCAGGCTGGCGCTCTTCCGGTTTCACATAACCATCGCGCGGCAAGGCTGGCAAGCACTGCCGATTCACCCAGGGTTCCGAAAAATTAGTGACCCCGGTGCGACCCCAACAAAAAACCGGCTCAAGGCCGTTCCTGTATGTCTCTGAGAATATTGGTCGGGGTGAGAGGATTCGAACCTCCGGCCCCTGCCTCCCGAAGGCAGTGCTCTACCAGGCTGAGCTACACCCCGATGGTAGATATCCGAAAACCGCGCGGCTTGTCATGCTATTGGCGACGCTGTTGGCGATGCTGTTGGCGATGCTATAGGTGCTGCTTTTGGCGATGCTATAGGTGCTGCTTTTGGCGATGCTCATGCACAGCTGACTGGTGCGCGGCTGATTGGGTCAATCAAGTCCGGCTTAATAGGTCCGGCCGACGGCAAAGTCCGCTGTGGTCAGCAGCGATTGGCGGAAGTCGCTCTCCGGCAAGACGGCAAGCGCGTCGCGGGCGGACTGCGCGTGGCTTTGCGCAAGCGCGGCAGTATACTCCAGTGCCTGGGTTGCGACAATGGCCGCGCCGACCTGGTCGATTTGCTCACGACCGCCGGTTTCGATGGCTTGGCGCAGGATGTTGCGCTGGTCTTCGCTGCCGACTTCCATGGCACGAATGACGGGCAGCGTGGGTTTGCCCTCGGCGAGGTCGTCGCCGATATTTTTGCCGATGGTTTCCTGATCGGAGCCGTAGTCGAGTGCGTCGTCGACCAGTTGGAAGGCAATGCCCAGATGCAGGCCATAAGCGGCAAGGGCGCCTTCGGTCTCGCTTGCAGTATCGGCCAGCACGGCACCTAGGCGTGCGCCGGCCTCGAACAGGGTGGCGGTCTTGCGCTGGATGACTTCCATGTAACGGGCCTCGGTGGTGTCCGGGTCATGGGCGTTCAGCAGTTGCAGGACTTCGCCTTCGGAGATGCGGTTAGTGGCGTGGGCAAGCACATCCATGACGCGCATATGCCCGACGTCGACCATCATCTCGAAGGCCCGCGAGTAGAGAAAATCCCCCACCAGCACGCTGGCCTCATTGCCCCAGACGGCGTTGGCGGTTTCGCGGTTGCGGCGCAGTTCGGAGCCGTCGACCACGTCGTCGTGCAGCAGGGTAGCGGTGTGGATGAATTCGACAATGGCCGCCATGTCGATGTGGCGGTCACTCTGATAACCGCAGGCGCGTGCGGCAAGCAGGACGATGAGTGGGCGCAGGCGTTTGCCGCCGCTGCCAACGATGTAATGGCCAATCTGGTTGATCAGCACCACGTCGGATTGCAGGCGACGCAAAATGAGTGCATCGACGGCGGCAAGGTCCTCCCTTACGGGAGCCCGAATACTGGAAAGATCCATTGAGGCTTAGGGGCTGGTGGCAAATAACCCGAGGGATGCTAGGTGCGGGCGTCGCCACTGTCAAGCAAACGCGACGCCCAACCTGGTCTGATGAACCGATCGATTGACCGGCGATGGGGCGCCAACTGTGATTCAGGCCCTGATTCAGGCCCTAATCACAAGGGGTTCAGGTGGCCGGTTCCAGGTCCTCAAGGCGCAGTCCATGGCTCTTAAAAAGCTGGATGCAGACGTCTGCGGCCTCTGGATCGTAGATGGTGCCGGCGCCGCGGGCAATTTCTTTCAATGCGGCATCCAGCCCCATGGCTTCGCGATAGGGACGCCTGGAACTCATTGCATCGACCACATCGGCAATGGACAGGATGCGCGCCTGGAGCAGAATCTCCTCCCCGCGCAGCCCACGCGGATAGCCGGTGCCGTCGATGCGCTCGTGATGCTGGTGGATCATTTCCGCCAGCGGCCAGGGAAATTCGATGCCGGCAATAATGTCGCGTCCAACGGAGCAGTGGGTTTTAATCAGCATAAACTCCGCGTCGTTGAGCTTGCCTGGCCGATTGAGGATTTCTGCCGGGATGTAAAGCTTGCCGATGTCATGGATAGTGCCGCCCATGTAGACGCCATCGACCATGTGCTGGTCCAGCCCCAAGGCTAGCGCCATCTCACGGCCGAGTGTCGCGACGCGGCGTTGATGACCGGCGGTGTAAGGGTCGCGGGTCTCGACCGTGCGCGAGATGGCCTCGATGGTCTGAACTAGGGCGGTGCGGATGCGCTCAGCGCTGGCAAGTTTTTCCTGTTCGGCCAAATGGCGGTCGGTCAGATCGCGCAGGGTGAGCACATGGGCGCGCTGGTTTTCCCAGGTGGTTTCCATCGCATGCAGCTCCACCGGCACCAATTCGCCCGAGGGCCGTTGCACGTCGATTTCACCACCGCCACTCTGCGAGGTAAGTCCGAGCGGGAAGTCTTCGAGTTCGCGCCCGTCACGCGCAAGCAGCCGCTGCGCGGCCGGGTTGGCAAAACGCACGCAACCGCTGTCGTCGGTGATCAGAATCGCATCGGGGTTGCGATGGATAATTTCGTCAAGCTGGCGTTCGCGGCGTTTGGTTTCGCTAATATCAACAAAAATGCTGACAAAGCCTTGGGCATGATCAGTCTCTGTGCGGCGCGGCAGGGTGCTGACACGCACCGGAATGGCCTGTCCGTCGCGATGCCGGGCGACCACGTCGCCTTGCCAGCTTTCGACTGTGTCGCGCGGTGGCAAACTGCCTTTGTGGTCAAACCCAGGCAGCGCGCAAGTATCAGTATCATGGCTCTCGGGCAGGTCTAGCACGCCGAGGTTGCCGTCAAGGAGATCGGCTGCGGGGTAGCCAAAAAGCTGCTCGAAAGCGGCGTTGACATACTCAATGATGCCACGACCATCGGTAATGCAGACAGCTTCAGGCAAACGGCTGACAATGGACTCCCAGGTGCGGAGTTGTTCGACCAGCGCCTGGCGCGAGATGGCCGGGTCGGAATGGGTGGGCTTTGAGCCGGCTGCGGCAATGGCTGGGGGCATTGGATAATGGAGAGATAGCTGGGGAATGGGAGAATGTTGATTTGCGATGATCTTTTCTGCGCACCCGTCGCTTTAAAGGATAGTCTATCGACCACCCTGACCGCTGACTTTTCGCAATGGAAAACGTGACCAAAGCAGCAGATTACTTTGCCGGATGCGCTCGAAACCAGACCCTCGTTCTCATGGCCGCGCCCGCCAGACCCCGTTCACGATCAGCCCCGTCCGAGTTGCCAAGCCCCACACCGGAGACTCTCCGCTCATGAAATTCTCTGACCTGACATCACGCTTGACCGATCCGACATCTCCTGCGTCACCTGCCGCCTCGCCAATCGAGCGCGTTGAGACGCTGTATCGCGAACTGGTCGAACACTATGGCGACGGTGATCAGCGCGAGTTGCGCGCGGCTGCCAAGTTGCTGCTGGTGGCCCTGGCGCAATTTCGCGTCCATGGCGGACCGGATTGGATGCATCTGCTCGATGACTATGTGGCTTTGATCAAAACCGATCCGGCGCACTTCGAGCGCCTGCTTCAAAGCAATCGCAGCGACCCGCACGATGGCATCTTGGCCTGATGTGCTTTTGGGTGAGAGCAGATATACCGATCGCAAATTGGTTTTGGGTCGGGTGACGGCCACGGGGGTCTCGGCGGCAGGACGCCGCCGGGAAGCAGCCTCCTTGGATGAAAATGGGGATGTATTCACGGCGTCCCCCGTGGCCGTCACCCGGCCCAGAACAAGCTGAAATCTCTAGGGGTTTCGGTATAGCGCCTTGAACAAGACGGGCTATCACCGTATATTAGAAAAATCTAATGTTCTAAGCAGGCAAGCCATCATGCGAATTGTCAAGACGATTTTCCACGGGGTCGGCGTGCTGACGCTGACCGTTCTGGCCGGCGTCGCGATCGCCGGCGATGATGAAAGCGGCGCAAAAGCAACCGGCGCGGATACAACCGGCGTGGATGCCAGGGGCGCCGGGCTGGAAACCGCCCCTGTGAGCTACCACGAGGTTGAGCGCGAATACCGGCTCGACGGCGTGGTGGAGGCGGTCAACCGCACCACGGTCTCCGCTCAGACCCAGGGACTGGTCGAGGAGATGTTCTACGACGTGGACGATTTCGTCGAGCGCGGCTCAGTCATCGCCCGGCTGCGCGACACCGAGCACCGCGCTCGGGTCGCTCAGGCGGCGGCGGAGATGAAAGCCGCCGTGGCCCAGCTGGAGCAGGCACGCGAAGAGCACAGGCGCGTGAAGGGCTTGTATCAAAAGAAAACCGCCTCCGACTCGGAGATGGACAAGGCCGCTGCCGAGCTAAAAAGTGCACAGGCCAGACTTGAGGCCACCCAGGCCGCACTGGAGCAAGCCCAGGAGCAGCTCGGCTACACTCTGATCAAGGCGCCTTACTCCGGCATCGTCAACGAACGCTTCGTCGAGGTCGGCGAAATGGTCAGTCCCGGCAAGCCGGTCATGACAGGCGTCTCGCTGGAGAAGCTGCGGGTCAGTGTCGATGTGCCGCAAAGCGTCATTCCGGCGGTGCGCGAGCAGGGCGCGGTGCGGGTGTTCGCGCCCGATGGCAAGCCGGTCGAGACCGGCGCTATCACGGTGTTCCCCTTCGCTGAGGCCGGCTCCAACAGCTTTGAGGTGCGAGTGGCGCTGGCCGGCGACCATCCGGGGCTCTTCCCCGGCATGTTCGTGAAGACCGTCTTTGTGACTGGCGAGGATACCGAACTGACCATCCCCGTCGAGGCCGTGGTCTATCGCTCCGAGGTCACCGGCACCTATGTGGTGGATGACAAGGGGCGCATCGGCTTCCGGCTGATTCGCGTCGGGCGTCGGCTCAATGGGTCGCTGCGGGTGCTCTCGGGCCTGACCGAAGGCGAGCAAGTGGCGCTCGATCCCATCGCCGCCGGGGTGGCATTAAAGGATCAGTCAGCGGCGCGGGCTGCGGCTAGGAGCGAGGACCATGGCTGACACCGAGCAACTCGGCCTGTCCGGGCGCATCGCCGCCCGCTTTCAGAATACCGAAATCACCCCGCTGTTGGCGCTGGTTGGTCTGCTGCTGGGACTCTTCGCCATCCTGGTCACTCCGCGCGAGGAAGAACCGCAGATCAATGTGACCTTCGCCGATGTGTTTATTCCCTTCCCTGGTGCCTCGGTCAGCGAGGTGGAGCACTTGGTGGCCGGACCGGCCGAACAGGTGCTCTCGGAGATTAAAGGCATCAAGCACGTCTATTCGGTCTCGCGCCCCGGCATGGCGGTGATCACGGTGCAGTTCGAGGTGGGCGAGGACCGCACCCAGGCCATTGTGCGCCTGTTCAGCAAGGTGTTTGCTAATGAGGACTGGCTGCCGCCCAATCTGGGCGTCGGCTCGCCCATCGTCAAGCCCAAGGGAATCGACGATGTGCCCATTGTGACCGCGACCCTGTGGTCACAGAACCCTGATATTGGCGCCTTTGAACTCGGCAAGGTCGCCCATGCCATTGAGCAGGAACTCAAGCGCGTGCCAGGCACCCGGGATATCTACACGCTTGGCGCGCCGGATCAGATCGTGCATGTGCTGCTCGATCCCCAGGCGCTCACCGGCTTTGGGATTGACTTAAGCGATCTGCGCCGCGCGCTTCAAGCCAATAATCTGATTCGCGACGACATCACCGTGACCGCCGACAATCGCGAGATCGAAGTCCAGGCCGGCACCTTTCTGACCTCCCCCGAGCAGATTGCCGATCTGGTGGTGGGCCTGCATGAGGGACGCCCGGTCTATTTGCGCGATGTCGCCAAGGTGGAGCGTGGCCCGGCCTTCCCGGACGTCTATGTGTGGCTTGGTGCCGGGCCGGATGCCGCGAGCCGCGACCTGGAACTGGCCGGCACCACGCCGGCGGTGACCATCGCCCTGGCCAAGCAGGCGGGCACCAATGCCGTGCAGATCGCCGAGGCGGTCACCGAGCGCTTCGAGCAACTGCAGGGCACCTTCATCCCCGAAGGCGTCGAGGTGCTGATCACCCGCGACTATGGCGACACCGCCGATGCCAAGGCCAGTCGGCTGATCCATGAATTGATCTTTGCGACACTCTCAGTGGTCGCTCTGGTGATGCTCGCGCTGGGCTGGCGTGAGGGGCTGATTGTCGGAGCTGCGGTCATTGTCACCCTGTCGCTGACGCTCTTCGCCTCCTGGGCCTGGGGCTTCACGCTCAACCGGGTGTCGCTGTTCGCGCTGATTTTTTCCATCGGAATTTTGGTCGACGATGCCATCGTGGTGGTGGAAAACATCCACCGCCATCTGGCCATGGGAGGGAAAAAGCTGCTCGAAGCCATCCCGCGCGCGGTCGATGAGGTCGGCAATCCCACCATTCTGGCCACCTTCACGGTCATTGCCGCCCTGCTGCCCATGGCCTTCGTCAGCGGCCTGATGGGGCCCTACATGACCCCCATCCCCATCAATGCGTCCATTGGCATGTTGATTTCCCAGGTGGTGGCCTTTGTGTTCACGCCCTGGCTGACTTATAAGATCCTCGCGCCCAAGTTCGCGACCGCCTCTGGCGCACTGCCCACAAACGACCAGGAACACCCGAGCGAGACAGGACCAGACAGTCGCTTGCAACGGCTGTTCAACCGACTGATCAGCCCCTTTCTGCTCGGCGGCAAGGGCAAGCGCAACCGCTGGCTGTTGCTCGGTGGCATTCTGGTGCTCATTGGCTTGTCGCTGTCTCTGGTGGTCAGCCAGGCGGTGATTCTGAAAATGCTCCCCTTTGATAACAAGAGCGAATTTCAGGTGGTGCTCGATATGCCCGAGGGCACCAGTCTGGAGCAGACCGCGCGGGTGCTTGGCGCCATGGGCGAGTATCTGGAAAGCGTCCCCGAGGTGACCGATTATCAGGTCTACACCGGCACGGCGGCGCCCATTAACTTCAATGGTCTGGTGCGCCAGTACTATCTGCGCGAGGGCGCGCACCTAGGCGATATTCAGGTCAATCTGACGGATAAAGAGCATCGCGAGCGCGCCAGTCATGAGATCGCGCTCGCGGTGCGCGAACCCCTGCAAGAGATCGCGCTGGGCTTAGGCGGCAACGCCAAGATCGTCGAGATCCCGCCCGGCCCGCCGGTGCTCGCGCCCCTGGTCGCCGAGGTCTATGGGATCGAATACCCGGGACAGATCGAGATCGCACGTCAGGTGCGCGCGCAATTTGAGGGCACGACAGACATCGTCGATGTCGATGACTCGGTCGAATACCCGGCCGACAAGCTGGTGCTGGTGGTTGATCGCGCCAAGGCCGCACGGCTCGGAGTGGCGCAGAGCAGCATCACCGAGGCACTGGCCACGGTGCTCGATGGCGAGGACATGAGCTACCTGCACGGGGCCAATGTGAAATACGCGGTGCCCATTCGCGTCGAGTATTCCGAGGTCGATAAGGCCGATCTCGACCAGGTGCTGGCACTGCGCGTGCGCTCCCAGGACGACCACCTGGTGCCACTGTCGGAAATTGTCACGGTGCTCGACACCGAGCGCAGCGCGAGCGCCTATCACAAAGACCTGCTACCGGTGGTCTATGTAACCGGCGACATGGCCGGTCGCGCCGACAGCCCGCTCTACGGCATGTTCACCATCGCCAGCGCCCTGACCGACTCCCTGGGGCTGACACAGTGGTACACCCATGCACCAGAAAATCCCTATGAATTCAGCATCAAATGGGATGGCGAATGGCAGATCACCTACGAGACCTTCCGCGACATGGGACTCGCCTATGGCGTCGGACTGGTGCTGATTTATCTCCTGGTGGTGGGCCAGTTCCGCAGCTACCTGGTCCCACTGATCATCATGGCGCCTATTCCGCTCACCATCATCGGCATCCTGCCCGGACATGCGCTGCTCGGCACCCAGTTCACCGCCACCAGCATGATCGGCATGATCGCCCTGGCCGGCATCATCGTGCGCAACTCCATCCTGCTCGTTGACTTCATCAACCTCTCGGTGCGCGATGGCATGCCGTTCGAGGAAGCCGTCGTAAACTCCGCGGTAGTGCGCGCCAAGCCCATCGTGCTCACCGCCATCTCCGCCATGGCCGGCGCCATGTTCCTGCTCAGCGATCCCATTTTCTCCGGACTCGCGGTGTCGTTGCTGTTCGGCCTGTTCGTCTCCACCTTGCTCACGCTGGTGGTGATCCCGGTGGTCTACTACGGCGCGATGCGCAAGCGGGTGGAGTGGATTCGTAACGCGACGGGTTGACTACAGAAACGGCCTAAAGGACCAATACATCGCGCGAGTATCCAGCAATAGCCTCACGGCATATAGTCCGCGAAATCGGTGAGATATTCATCGTCGTCCGCGACAATGGTGATGTACCCCTTCCCAAGGCCAGGAGGCGGACGCAGACGGTTTGTGGCGCCGGAGTCTGGCACCATATCAGCGTCGGATGCTTTCGTTGAGTCCAGTGATCGAGGCTGCTTGACAGACGGCGCCTCACCCGGCAACAAGCGGCCAAGGATCCGACCATTCTCGATGATCCTAACCTCCTCGCCGGGCATCAAATGGTGGAGGAGACCCGGCAGCGTCGCCCGAGCCTCCTGAAGCGAAATGGTTGACATGGTTGGTTTCCTCCATTGGTCAATGCCCAAGCCCTTTTTCGCGCAGCTCGCCCGTGCAGAGGGCTCCCTTATTCTTTGCTGCCCGGGAGGCTGAGAGTTTACCTAAAGACCGAACCGGGCGACATTCGGGCAGAACGAGCTCAAAAGCCTTTCGGCTAAGGTGCGGATCGTCATGGGTGATGCTACACTTGATCAATAATTTGTACAGATCGGAGTGGTCATGAACGTCATCACCTATTCCCATGCGCGCAATGCCTTGAAAACCGTGCTGGATACCGTGGTGCGCGATGTCGATGTCACCATTATCAGCCGCCGCGACGCTGAAGGCGATGCGGTGGTCATGTCACTGGCACACTACAACAGCCTGATGGAAACCCTGCATCTGCTCTCGACGCCCGCCAATGCCCGGGCGCTGGCGCACGCCATCGAACAGGATCGCGCCGGTCAAGCGCAACCGCGCACGCTGCTCGAGGCGGATGGTGACTGAATCGTGCGGACTATCGAGTTCGTGCCCGATGCCTGGGACGCCTATCTGTACTGGCAAAGTCAGGATCGCAAGACACTCAAACGGATCAACGCACTGATTGAGGATGCTGCCCGCGAGCCATTCGCCGGTCTTGGCAAGCCAGAACCGTTGCGTGGCAACCTTTCGGGCTATTGGTCCCGCCGCATCGACGAGAGCCACCGGCTGGTCTATCGGGCGACCGACTCGACACTGGTGATCCTCGCCTGTCGGTTTCATTACGGGAACTGAGGCGCATGAAGTTTTCTGGTTTCAGAGCAGCACTGAGTCAAATTCCACGACCACTCCGGCTATGCCGCGCAACAACGCGAGCAGGTTGCCTCGCGGTTGATTCGTCTGCCAGTGATCGCGAAGGACGCGATTGACGCTGGGGAATGGTTCAAAAACTAGCGATACAACTTTGCCTGCTGAAGTTGGGCACGCTTCGCTTTGCCCAACCTACCTGTATCGGTAATTCTTGAACCGTTGCTGGGTTTCGCCTGATCGCTATTTCTCGGAATATTTCCCCGGTAACTCCAAACCGTCCTGACGAGAAAGCCGGCACGCGTCACTTGTCTCTGGCAGCACCGCGCACCCGTTGGCGCTGGTCTATACTTTTGATATATACCATTGACCCACTGCATCCTGGGAGATTATTTCGATGACCGCTACTGCCAAGCTCTTTATGAATGGCCGCAGCCAGGCTGTTCGCCTGCCAGCTGAGTT
This sequence comes from Thiorhodovibrio frisius, assembly GCF_033954835.1. Taxonomy (NCBI): domain Bacteria; kingdom Pseudomonadati; phylum Pseudomonadota; class Gammaproteobacteria; order Chromatiales; family Chromatiaceae; genus Thiorhodovibrio; species Thiorhodovibrio frisius. The sequence continues at coordinate 1,162,374 of NZ_CP121471.1, read as the reverse complement.
CCGCATGAAGGGTAACGAAGTCTTCATCGAACGCATCGGCGATGCTTTGGTATTGCGCGAAAAGCCCAAAGGCTGGGATGACTTTTTCGCCAAGCCAAGCAAAACTCCCGAAGACTTCCTGGCGGATCGGGGTCAAGAGCCACCACAGGATCGGGATTGTTTCCATGATATGGATGCTTGACACCAACACTTGCAGCTTTGTGATCCGGCGTCGGCCAGCATCCGTCAAAGAGCGGTTTGAACAAGTTGGAGACCAAAATCTTGCCATCTCGGTCATCGTACTCGCCGAGATGCGCTTTGGCGCGGAGCTTCACCCCACTCGAAGTGAGGCGATTCTCGAAGACATTGAGGATTTCCGCCGGCGGTTACGGGTGCTCCCCTGGTCCGAAGCTGCAGCGCGCTGTTATGCAAGCCTTCGCGTGCATCTGCAACGCTCGGGAACTCCGATCGGCAATATGGACCTGTTGATCGCTGCCCATGCGGTGGCGGAAGACGCGGTGCTGGTAACCAACAATACCGGCGAGTTCAAGCGCGTATCTGAGCTGCGCCTTGAGGACTGGCTGCCGCAATGCTCTGAGGGTTCGGCGCGCAGAGGCAGCTAAGACAAGACAGCAAATCGACCAGATACCATCGCATCAGTACGCCGTATTCACCGCTCGAGGCCATCGCACACTAATGTGGCGACCTGGTTGCGCCCGGCGTGTTTTGCATTATAGAGAGCGTGGTCGGCGGTTTCGGTCAGTCGGCGGGGGTCGGGGCAATTGGGGAAGGTGGCGATGCCGGCGCTGAAGGTGCAGCTGAACTTCTGGCCGTTTGCCTGGAATTGGATGCGCGAGAAGTCGGTGCGCAGGGCGTCGAGGAGTTCAGTCGCGTCCTTTAGCCCGGTGTCGTTGAGTACGACGGCGAATTCTTCGCCGCCGTAGCGGCCGATGGAGTCGGAGTCGCGTAGGCGTAGACGCAGGGTGCGACTTAAAGCCATGAGAACGTGATCGCCAGCAGGGTGGCCGTGGGTGTCATTGACCAGCTTGAAGTGGTCGACGTCGATCATGGCAAAGCACAGCGGGCTGGTGTTGCGGCGGGCGTTGGCGACGGCAAGCTCAAGAAATTGCAGGATGGTGTTGTGGTTGAACAGGCCGGTCAGGCTGTCGCGCACCATCAGGGAGCGTAGCGTGCGCATGCGCTCGGCCCGCAGCCGCACCTCGTCGACCAGGCGGCGTGGTTCGATGGGTTTGACCAGAAAGCCATCGGCGCCGGCTTGCAGGGCCTGGAACTGGCGTTCCTGATTGGTTTCGGATGACAAAAAAATGATCGGCAGGCTGACGTAGCCGGGAATCTGGCGCAGCATGCTGGCGAGTTCCTGGCCGGAGCAGTCCGGCATGTGCAGATCCATCAGCACCAGATCGGCGCGGAAGCGTTCGAGCACGCTGAGGACATCCTCGGGCGCCGTGACGACCTGGCAGATCATGCCCGCGCTCTCAAGCGTCGCGGCATGCAGCCGGGCCAGCTCGGGTTCGTCATCGACGATCAGCACATTAAACTGCTCGGGCGGCGCGGGGTTGGTCAGGTGATCGAGAAACTCGACCATCTCAGGGATATTCACCGGCTTGGGGCAGAAGGCGCTTGAGCCGGCCCGCACGCTGCGCAGTCGGGCGCTGAAATCATCGCGGCTGGAGATGAAAATAGCCGGTATCTGGGTATTGAGCTGCGGGCGCAGCTCGGCGAGCATTTCCGGGCCGGCGTTTTCGCCCTCGGGGAAGACGATGTCGATCACCACGGCGGCGGGCGTTTGCTCGAGAATGGCCGCCTTGAGCGCGTCGAGCCGACTGAAGGCTTTCAGCGGATAGCCAAAGCAGGCGAGTTGATTGGCCAGTTGCTGCAGTTGATGCGGATCATCGTCGCACAGATAGACCATGCGGTGATCGCGCTGGTGTGGGTCGGCGCGGGCGGCGACGGATGCGGCTTTCGCGTCCGCGGCCTCCGGCGCACTCGGCGGCCTTGCCATCTGGTTGAGAATCGCCCGCTCGATGGCGTCGAGCTGGGGTGTGAGGGTGCGCTCTAGTTTGCGCAAGGATTCCCGCTCGTTGACTGGTGCTTGTTTCAACGCCCCTTGCACCGCCTTTTCGGCGGGTTCCGCAAGTTGCGCGAGCGTGCTGAGGCCAAGGGATGCGCCCGAGCCCTTGAGCGTGTGAAAGCTGAGATGCAGACGCTTCAGCGCCGCCAGACGGTCCTTTTCAGCAGTGCCGTGCGCATTGATGGCAGCAATATCGACGCGACATTGCGCGATGCGCGCTGGCAGTCCCTCGACAAAGCTCTGGCGCAGGCGGGCCTTGATGGCTTCTAGAGACTGACCATCGGAGGACTGATCACTGGGGGACTGATCTTGATCCGTCATTCTGGTTGTTTTTGGCTAGCCTGGGGGCGTTTTCTGTGAATCGAACGGATTGGCTCTTCGGGGGACTGGGATCAAGAGCGCTGGCACGGTTCAGGAGAGTGGGAAAATAGAGCATCATTGAGTCCCCTCCGAAAAGGCACTCCGCCGTCGAGCCGCTGCTGGCTGCGGGCTGAGCGCTAGGGATAGTAAACAGTCGCGCGAGCGGCGGGAATTACACAGATAATTGACGAAAATTGACTGGGTTATGCCGCGATTCGTGTAAGCCTGCCGCGATCGAAGCTGTTGGCAATTGCCGGGCAGCCCCGGGCTAGCGTTCAGGTGAGCATTTCGGCCTCTTTGGCCTGATACAGGACAATCCGCTTCATGTTGAGCCACGCCACTCGGCACACCGCCCAGAGCTGAACGGCGCGGCGACCGCGATACTTCAGCTTCTTGTTTCGGGTGTGGTAGACGAGTTGGAAGATGCTCGCCTCGACGTTGCAACGGCGATTGAAGAGCTCGCGCGGAAGATGCTCCGTGCGCCGTCGAGCGGCTGCGGCATCAATGGTTTTGTCAGTGATGTAGCGCCACTGCCCATCGGCACGGAACCGATAGCGACCGGGTTTGTATTCCTCGGCGAGTTGGCGCTCGCCGCTGTGACGGTCGATGACCACGACGCCCTCCTCGGTGTGCTCAACGTCGTAGCGCCCGGGCTTGCCGGGGAAGCCGGTGTAATGGATGTCTTTGTCCTGCTCGTTGGCGTAGGTCTCATTGGCTTCGCTGTAGTAGGCGCCGTCGGCGGAGATCGCTTCTGCCGGGGTCTCGAGCACCTGTTCGCTGTTAGCGACCGCCTCTTGGAGGTAGCTGTTGTCAGCGGCGGTGGCGGGCTCGACTTGGACGTCGATGATGAGGTTGAGCCCGTCGTCCTGGCAGGTTTCGGTGAGGTTGACGCTGTAACCGCGCGCGGTCTCATCACGCTTCTTGCGGTAGGCGGCGTCTTCGTCATGCGGGGATTGGAGCGAGTCGGCACTGATCTCTTGGGCGGGTTTGAGCGTCACGCGGGTCGCCTCGTTTGAATCATCGACCTGGTATTGCTCAAGCAGTAGCCGCTCGATGAGCGGATAGCGGGGGCTGCTCTGGGCATCGTAAGTCTGATGCAGACGCAGGAGTAATTCGCCAAGCTCCTCGAGCCAGGCGTGCTTGGCGGTTTCTTCCAGGCGGTAGATGTGCTGACTCGGGCGTTTGGCGCACAGGCGCTGCAACAGGGCGCGGTCGGCGTCGCTTAGGCGCGCTTGCTGCTCGGGCGCGAGGCTGTTCCAGAAGACCTGCAGGCAGGCGATGATGAGCTGTAAGCGGGTGCAAGCGGCCAGGTTGCTGCCCAGAAGGGTGCTATCCATGCGCAGGCGATCACCCACCACGCCGAGGCGCTTGGCTTGCTCGCGCGTGAGCTCCTGAAAGACGTCTTTGAGCAGGTTCTCGCCTGTCTCGACTTGGTGGGCATACAATCGCTGCTTGAACAGGTAGTAGGTCGATTCGACCGGCACTTCGTCGGTGAGGTTCATCAGTCCCAAGGCGCGACGCACCAGCAGATTGAAGTGCACCGCCTCGAATAATTCCTCGTCACTCCAGCCGAAGCCCTCTTTGAGGATGAGCATCCCGACCAGCAGGCGCAGCGGGGCGTTCGGGCGACCGGTGGTGTCATCGAACAGCTCGGCGAAACGCTCCTCGGGAATGCGGTTGGTGACTTGGTCGAGGAAGACGTTCTGCCAGGCGTTGGGATCGTTGAGCTTCTTCTGGTCGAGAGCGCGCAAGAACTGCTCGACGTTGCTGAACAGATCAATCTGGCTGCTGGCAGGGCTGGCTCGGAACATCGTTTGGAGGGGCTCGGGTGAGACGGTGGACGGATGGCCCTATTTTACCAGTCCTCGGCTCTCGGTCGAGCGGTCCGGGGGCTTTTCGGAGGGGACTCATCATTGTAGCCTACTGCGGTTAGCGAATTGTTGCTGGCCCGCAGTGCCAGAGTGCGGGGGTCGAGCAGCAGAATCAGTCGCGCGTCAGGGGCTTGTGGGGCTTTCGGAGCTTTTGGAGCTTTTGGAGCTTTTGGCTCTTCTGGCGGCACAAGGGCGAGCGCTCGCAGGCCAGGGAGCGGCGGTTGCAGGGCGAGCAGCGGTGGCAGTGGATGAATGTGGCTGATCGGCAGACTGGTTAATTCTAGTGGTCCGGCAACATCGACAGTCCAGTCGCCATTGCAACCGCGCAGGCTTAGCAGATGGCGGTCTTGTGTTCCATCTTCAGGCAGGCCCAGGCAGGTCTCGAGACTTGTAACCGCAGCCGAGCCACAGTTCTGGGCCTGACGCACCAAGGCAGCTTCAAAACCGAAGCAGTGACCGGCGGCCCGGCACAGCACCAAATCAAGGGCGCTCATGGATTGGCAGCGGCGCCTTGCTCAAGCGGCTTTGTGGGCAACATTCTTGCTGTAGGCCGCCAGCAGGCTGTCGAGATCAAGCAGGCTGACACCGCGCTCGCCAAGGCGGGTCAGGTGGCGCACGTACGGACGCAGATTATCTGGCAGTGTGTCTGGCGCCGGCTGCAGGGCGCTCTCGGGCTGGTCGCACAGGTCAATGACTTCATCGACGCGCAAGCCGGTTTGCAGGCGGGCGCCGCGCGTCAAGAGCACTGCCATTTTCTCAGGGTTGGTTGCTGGCAGTTGCAGCAGATTACGCAGGCAGAGAACGGATTCGATCTCACCGCGCACGCTGATCACCCCCTCAAGCGCCGCAGGCGCGCCAGGCACCTTGTAGACCCAGGGGGCGGCAAGAATTTCGCGAATCTGTTGACCAGGCAAGGCGAATGTCTGGTCGGCCAGGGTGAAGATCACCAGCTTGACGACGGGCTCATCCACATCCACAACCTCGCCCGCCTGACTGGCGCCGGAGGCAAGGCTGCTGTGCCGCTCGGCCAGAATGTCATCGAGGCTGGGACCAGACATGGGCAAGCTCAGGCTTCGTGGCGGCTGGCGGTCAGTTCGGCAACGAGTCGCGGCAAGCTGTGTTCGAGGCTGAAGTCTTTCAGCAGGCAGGCATCGAGCCCCGGTTGCTGTGTTTGCAGTTCCTCGGGCGCGTCGCCGGTGAGCAGAATAAAGCGACAGGGATAGCCGCGCTCACGCACTTCGGCGAAGAATTCAATGCCGTTCATCAGCGGCATGTGCATGTCGCTGACGACCACATCCAGGTCCGGATTGGCCTCGAGCTGTTCGAGTGCATCCAGCGCCTGCTCGGCGACCAGGGTCTGGTAGCCCGCGGCCTGGAGGATGGCGGCGGAGAGTTCAGCGGCCAGCGGGTCATCATCGACAATCAGAATGTGCATTTGGGGGAGCTCCTACGCACGCAGGCGGCAGTGCGGCTGATCAGCGCAAGATACCATGCCGGCTTTGGTGTTGTAGGACCAGTTGTCGGGGCGCGCCGGCGGGTTGCGATCATGCGCGTCACTGTCAGCCAAGCAGCGCGCGCAGGGTGCCGATCAGATTGCTCTGGTCGAAGTCCCCTTTCACGATATAGGCATCGGCGCCGACGCGCAGACCGCGCTGACGGTCTTCTTCCTTCTCGCGCGAGGTGACGATCACAATGGGCGTCGCCTGGTAGGCGTCGAGCGCGCGCAGGCGCTCAGTCAGGGTAAAGCCATCCATGCGCGGCATTTCCACATCGGTCAACACGGCATCGAATTGCTCCCGCATGGCCTTGTGCAGGCCGTCAATGCCGTCCTCGGCCAGGGTGACGCTGTAACCATGGGCTTGGAGTACGTCCTTTTCGATTTCCCGGGTGTTCAGGGAATCATCCACCACCAGCAGGCGATTGACACGCTCGCCTGCTGTCGCCGTTGCCTGAGCACCGTCGCTGACCGACTGACCACGGGCGCGCGCGGCCAGATCGAGTACTGCGGGCGCGTGCAGCACGCTGACCACCGCCAGCGCGCCACTGCTGACAAAGCCTGAGACCAGATGCAGGTGACGCAGATGTTCAGGTACCGGCTTGACCACCAGATCGCGCTCGTCGCGGAGCGCATCGACCTCAAGCGCGAGTTTCTCCTGGCCGACGCGCAGGATGACCAGCAAGACTTGGGGGTTCGCTTCCGGTGCGGTCGCAGTTGCGGGCACGGCCTTGAACGCGGGATTGAGCAACTCGGCAAGCGGCATGACAGGGACGAACTCATTGCGCACGATGACCGCGCGCCGCTCGGCCACCTCGAGCAGGCTGTCGCGCGAAAGGCGCAGGATTTCCGCCACATGCTGGGCAAGAAACCCCAGGGTCTCGCCCCCGGCCTCGATCAAGAGCACCCGCATGATGGCCAGTGACAGGGGCAGGCGCAGGCGAAAGGTCGCGCCCAGACCGGGGCGGTTGTCGACCTGAATACTGCCCTGCAGGCGGTCGAGCACAATGGACTTGACCACGTCCATGCCCACGCCGCGCCCGGAGATATCAGTAATCAGCGCGCTGGTGGAGAAGCCGGGGGTGAAGATCAGATCAACAATCTCGCTGTCGCTGGCCGTGCCCGCCTGCTCGGCACTCAGCAAGCCCTTGCGAATGGCCTTGTCGCGGGCCGCGGCGACATTAATGCCGCGACCGTCGTCGCGAATGACGATCTCCACCCAGCGCCCATCCCGGCGTGCTTCGAGTCGCACAGAACCGCTGCGGGGCTTGCCGGCAGCCTGGCGTTCATCGGGCGGTTCGAGCCCGTGGTCCACGGCATTGCGCAGCAGGTGCAGCAGGGGATCGGCCAGCTCATCAATCAACTGGCGGTCGAGGGAAATGGCGTCGCCCGTGATGGTGCAGCGCACCTCTTTGCCGAGCGAGCGGGCAAGTTGGCGCAGATTGCGCGCTGCGGGCTCGAACAGAATCGACAACGGCAGCATGCGCAGCGCCAGCGCGCGGTCATGCAGCTCGCGGATCAGCACCTCCTGGTCCTGCACATCCTCGCGCAGGCTGTGGGCGAAGGCCTCGCAGGCCGGCGCGATCTCGGCCTCGGCACCCCGGGCGATGCGCCGGGCTTCATCCGGGCGCAGTCGCAATCGGTCGTGCTGGGCGATGATCTCGCCCATCAGGCGGACCAACCCGTCGAGATGGTCGAGGCGCACGCGCAGGGTGTCGCTGTCCGACAGGCCTGACGTGGGTGGGGCCGCTGGAGCTGGGGGCTTAGCTGGAGCCGGAGTCGGTGCTGACGCCGGAGCTGGAGTTGGAGCTGACGCCGGAGCCGAAGCTGCTTTTGCCTCTTGGGTTGCGGCCCGCTCGGACGTCTGGTTGGCTGCCGGAGCGGCCGGTCGGGGAGCATCCCCCGGGGTCGCGGCGGCACTCAGGGCAGCGCACAGCTCGGCATCCGCCGGCGCCAAGGCGTCCGGATCGGGCTGGCGGTCGAGCTGATCGACCGCACTGGCAATGGCATCGACGCCGCGCTGCAGCAGTGCGCTCAGCCCGGTGTCCGCTTGCACCTGTCGGCTGCGGAAGGCGCCGAGCAGGTCTTCGATGGCATGGGCGGTGTCGCAGATGGGCAAGAGTCTCAGCATGCGCGCCGAGCCCTTGATGGTGTGCGCGGAACGAAACAGGGCATCGATCTCGCTGGCAGTGATCCCATCGCCCGCGGTGCCCTGGGCCATTTCCGCCAGGCCGCGGTCGAGTCGGACCAGATGGTCGCGTGCTTCCTCGACAAAGCGGCCGATAAATTTGCTCCGGTCGATGGCCATGCCTAGCTCGACCTCGGTTCCCGCTCGGGCGCCAGATGCCGCTCGCACAGATAGCGGGCCATCTTGGCGGGCGGTTCCAGAGCGCGAAGGCGCAGACCGCTGGCCGGCGGTGGTTCAGCTGCCAGCAGCCGTGCGACGGCGGACCAGGCACGCCCGGTCTGCGCGCCATCACCCCGGGCGCGGTAAAGATCGCCGAGATGAAAATGCGCGGGCCAGCAGTCCGGCTGGATGTAAATCGCGCGCTTAAAAGCCGCCACTGCCGGGTCCGCTTGCTCGCGCCATTTGTTGATGAGCCCCTGCAGTAGCCAGGCATCGGTGAGCCATGGCTGCTGTCCGAGCACCTGGCGGACTTGCTCCTCGGCCGCGTCGAACTGGCGGCGCTCAAGCAGCAGATAGGCGCTAAGCAGCAGGGCATCGGCATCCGCCGGGGCCTGCGCGAGCCGCTCGCCAACCGTCGCCAGCGCTTCGTCGAAGCGCTGCTCGGCAATCAACTGCTGCACCGGGTCGAGTGGCCATGGCGCGGCAGGCGGCTGGGAAGCGAGCGGCATAGGCGCTTGCTTAGCAGGTGCCGGCGGCGCGGGCTGGACCGGAGCAGCCGGACTCGCGGGCGCTGCGGCAAGCGGCCTGGCTCTTTGTGCTGCGGGTGGCGCGAGTTGCGGGGCTGGTGGGTCTGGCGGGCGCGGCGGTGGGAAATCGTCAGTGACCAGAGCCCCAGCCGCGCTCTTGGATACCGGGCTGTCGCTCTCGCCGCAGCAGCGGTTGATGAAATAAAACAGGCCGTCTTCCTGGATCAGTTCCAGCAGACCAATGTCGTTGCCCAGAGTCTCGGAGCTGCCGATGATCAAGCAGCCCTCGGGCTTCAGCAGCCGGATCAGATTGCGCAGCACCCGCTCGCGCGTAGGCTCGTCAAAGTAGATGGAGACATTGCGATACAAAATACAATCGAACCGGCCCAGGCTGGCCGGCGGTGCGCTCAGATTCAGCGGTACGAAGCGCGCCTGAGCGAGAATCCCGTCCCGCACCTGGTAGCCAGAGCCGCTGGGCAGGAAAAACCGCGTCTGGCGCTCGGCGCTGACACCGCGAAAGGAAAAGCGCCCATAGTGCCCGGCGCGGGCTTTCTCCAGAATGGCACTGTCGATGTCGCCGCCCATCACCTCAAACAACTCTGGCGTGCGCTCGCCGTAGACCTCGGTCAGCAGCATGATCAGCGAATAGACTTCCTCGCCCGAGGAACAGCCGGCACTTAGCAGACGCACCCTGGCGTCGTCTGCGCGCACAGCCAGACGGCGCGGAATCAGACGTTGGATCAGCAGCCGCAGTTGCTCGGGCTCGCGAAAAAAATAGGTCTCGTTCACCGTGAGCAGATTGACCAGCGCCTGGCGCTCAGCTGCATCAGCGCGCAGGCGCGCGGCATAGGCGCGTGGCAGATATAGCTCGCAGGCGGCCATGCGTTTGGCCAGAGCGCCGGCGAGCTTGCTCTGGGTCTGCTGCTCGAAGACGAGACCGAAGTGCTCGCGCACCAGGGTTTTGAAGGCGTCGAGCTCAAGCGCTTTCATCACGCGGCCCGCACTGCACGATCAATGCTGGCGCCAAGCTGGGCCAGCGGCAGAACCCGATCGATGGCGCCAGCCTCAATCGCCACCCGGTTCATGCCATAGACCACCGAGCTGGCCTCGTCCTGGGCCAGGGTCAGGCCGCCATGGGCGCGGATATGCGCCATGCCCAGGGCGCCGTCGCTGCTCATGCCGGTGAGAATCAAGCCGATTGCTCGCGGGCCGGCTACCTCGGCCACCGAGCACAGCAGCAGATCGCAGTTTGGGTGGTAGATGTCGCTGGCAGTGCGCGGGCGCAACTCCAAGCGCCCGCCAGCGCTGAGGGCCAGATTGTGCTCCGACGGGGATAGATAGACCTGACCACTGCGGGGCGTTTCACCGTCCCTGGCCAGTTGCACCGGCAGGCGCGAACTCAGCGACAGCCATTGCGCCAGACCGGCACTGAAGCCCTCAGCGATGTGCTGGGCGATGAGCACCGTCGCCGGGAAGTCGGCCGGCAGCGTCGAGAGAATGGTGGCCAGCGCCTGGGGGCCGCCGGTTGAGGCGGCGATGGCCACCAGTCTTGACTGGGCAGAGGCCTGAGGGGGCGCTGGTGAGGGACGCCGGGTGGGTGAAGCCTTGGGTTCTTGTGCCAGTTGGCGCTGGGCTTGCGGGGCTCGCCAACGGGTGGCAACCACCATGCCGGCCAGCAGGCGCACCTTGGCGATGAAGGCCGCGACCCTGGCCTCGCTGTCGTCAGGTTTGGCAATCACATCGAGCGCGCCGCGATTGAGCGCCTCGCAGGCGGTGGCGGCATCCTCGACGTTGCTCACCACCAGAATCGGCAGCGCCTTGGTGCGCATGATCTTGGCAATGGCATCCAGGCCATGCAAGCCCGGCATTTCCATATCCATGGTCACCAGGCTCGGGCGCAGCTCACGTGCCAGATCAACCGCACGGTAACCGTCGGTGGCCTCGCCGACTACCTCGATATCCGGCTCGCGCTCGAGGATGGCGCGCAACAGACCCCGCGCAAGCGGGCTGTCATCGACGATCAGCACCCGGATGCTCATGGGGTGGAGCCGTTCAGGTGGTGCTGCCGCTGTTGCCGCCAGTGTCAATACCAGTGTCGCTGCCCGTGTCCACGCCGGTGTCCATAAGGGCGTCGCCGCGGATCTCGGCGCGCGCAAACTTAAAGCGCTTAAAGAGCGCGCGCAGCCTTTGGGCCATGGATAAAAGCGTGGCGCTGATCTCCGAAATACCGGTCACCGCGCTCGATGTATGCGTGCTGGCCTCGGCGATCTCATGCAGCGCCTGCACCACCTGGGCGCTGGCGGTTTTTTGCTGCTGGGTGGAAAGAGAGATCTTTTGTGCCGCGCCTGTGGTCTGATCTGCGGCCTGTTCCAGCTCATCGAGAATGGCGGCGGTGGATTCGCTGCTCGCCAGACCGGCGGCTATGGTGGTGGAGCTTTTTTCCGAGGTCACCACCAGGCGGGCGATGGTGTCCTGGATGTCCAGCATCTTGCCTTCAATTTCGCGCGTCGACTCGGACACACTGTCGGCTAGACGGCGGATTTCACTCGCCACCACCGAGAAGCGCTTGCCAGCATCCCCGGCGCTGGATGCCTCAAGCGCGGCGTTGAAAGCGATGAGTTTGGTCTGATCCGCCACCGCGTCGATCAGGTCCATAAATTTGCCAATTTCTTTCGAGCGCTGGCCGAGTGCCAGGATTTCATCCAGGCTCTTCTGGTTGTCGGTGCGAATCTCCGCCATGCGCGCGAGCAGTTGGTGCATGGCCTGGGTGCCGGCGCGGCTGCTGGCGAGAGTGCGGCTGGCGACATCCACCACCGCCTGGGAATGATCGGCAATCTGGGTGGAAGAGGCCGAGAGTTCTTCCATGGTAGAGGTAATTTCGGCCACCGATGAGGACATCTCCTCCACGGCTGCGGCGATGGACTGATTGGCCCCGATGCGCATTTCGCCAGAGCGGGCGATGATGCCGGCGGTGTCGGCCAGGCGCTCGGCCGAGTCGGTCAACTGTCCGGCATGGCTGTCGATGTCGCCGAGCATCTTGGCCAGGCTGGCGCGCATGCTTGCCATGGCCGCAAGCAGGCTGTCGTGGTCGCGCGCACGGCGCTTGATGGGCGCCTGTAGATCGCCATCGGCAATGGTCTCGACAATGCCGCGCACATAGGCCGGCTCTCCGCCGAGTTGCCCGCGCAGCCAGCGATAGAGCAAAAAGAGCACCAGAGTGCCCAGCACCAGAGTCAGGCTGACCAGCGCGATAACCTGCTGATAGGCCGCTTGGCTGCGTTGCTGGGCCTCGGCCACAGCCTGGCTGGTGCGCGCATCAAGCAGCACGAAGAACTCATCGACCGGCTTCATGATGCGCGCCTTAAAGGCGTGATAGTCCTTGTCGTGCATCAAGCGCCGGGCCAGCTCGGGATCAGGCTCACCCTGCTGAGCGAAATTGCCGCTGTCGTCACGATAGCGGCCTTTCATCGCATTCATGGCGACCATTTCCGTGTCCACCAGGGCATCGGAATTGGCCTGTGCCTCGGCCAGTTTGGCAAACTCATCCTCGGTAAAACCGGCGCGGCGCATCAGCTCGCGCAGGGCGATGGTGTCGCCATCCGGGCGCGGCTGCTGGTCGCCCGCTGCGACAAAATCCCAGTAGATGCGCTCGTAGTGCTGGGGCCTGGGGTGCTCGCCATTGCGGATGGCCAAGACCTCCCAGTACTCGCGCTCGAACTCCGGATCATCGGTGACCACATAGGTGCGTGCCATGCGGGTGAGATCGTCCGAGCTTTGGCGCAGCTGATCGGCGAGCAGATAAGAGTGATAGCGCTGCTCATAGACCTGCGCCAGTTCGGTTTGCGCCTGGTTGACTTTCCACAGGGCTGCCAGCAGCAGCACCGCGAGCAGGGTGCCAGCGATGGCCAACAGCAGAAACAGGCGCTTGATGGAAAGACTTTGGTTCTTGAACATCGCGGGGCTATTTCATTGAGGGCGCGTTAAGGGGCCGGGCGGCGCAGCCAGTCTTTTTCTATGGTGCTGGCGGCGGCTGGAACGGCGTAGAAAAAGCCTTGCGCCTGATCGCAGCCGTGGGCGTGCAGAAATTCAGCCTGGCTCTGGGTTTCGACACCCTCGGCAAGGATGGTGAAGTTCAGTGCCTTACCGAGCGCGATACTGGCTTTGACGATTTCTGCCGCGTCGCGCTGTTCAGGCAGGCTGACAACCAGGCTGCGATCAAGCTTGAGCTTGGCGACCGGCAAGTCGGACAAATGGCGCAGCGAGGAGAAGCCAGCGCCAAAATCATCGACGGCGAATTGAACGCCAAGCTCCGCGAGTTCACGCAGCTTCTGTTGCGCATGATCGTCGGCCTGGCTGAGCAGGCTTTCGGTCAGCTCCAGCGTCAGGCTCTCGGGGGCAACACCGGTGGTCTCTAAGATGCGTTTGGTGTCGGTGACGAAATGCGGGTGGTTGAGTTGCCGCGCGCACAGATTGACCGCAATCTGATTGTAGTCCAGGCCAGCATTCCGCCAGGCCCCTGCCTGTTTGCAGGCCTGCATCATGGCGGCATTGGCGAGATCGCGCAGCAGGCCGCGTTTGTCCGCCACGGCAAAAAATTCTTCCGGCTTCAGCAGGCCGCGTGTCGGATGGTCCCAGCGCATCAGCGCTTCCATCCCAACCAAGCTGGCGTCGGCCAAGTTCACCTGTGGCTGGTAATACACCTGGATGCGCTCTTGCTGCAAGGCTTCAGACAGTGCGTTGACAATCTCCATCTCCTGTTGCAGATGGCTAGCCAACTCGCTCTCAAAAAAGGCCAGCGTGCCGCGACCGGCGGCCTTAGCTCGGTACAGGGCGGCATCGGCGCGACCAATCATTTCATCAACATTGGAGTCATCGCGGCTCGCAATCAGAATGCCGATACTGGTATTGATGCGCAGCGGGTGCTGATCGATATGGAATTCCTGGTTCAGCGCTTCGATAATCTTGCTCGCCAGTCGCGCGGCATCGTCAGAGGTTTGGATGTTTTCCTGCAGCAGGGCGAATTCATCGCCGCCGAGACGGGCCAGGGTATCGCTGGCGCGTAGCAGATCTGTAATACGAGCACCCACCGCGCACAGGAGTTGATCGCCAACTGGATGCCCAAGGGTGTCGTTGACATCCTTGAAGTGATCAAGATCGAGCATGTGCAGCGCAAAAGGACGGCCCTGGCGCAGAAAATTGGCATGGGCGTGGCTAAGGGTTTCGCGAAACAGCGCCCGGTTAGGCAGGCCGGTCAGGGGATCATGGAAGGCCAGATGCTCGATCTCACGCTCGGCGCGACGCCGCTCGCTGATGTCATGGAAGGTGACAACCGCGCCGGTGACCTGCCCGTCATGATACACGGGCATGGCCCAGTACTCGACCGGAAAGGCGCTGCCATCCAGCCGCCAGAACACCTCGTCACTCACATGTTGCTGGCAAGCTTCGCGCGCCGCGCGCAGCATGCGGCATTCCGAGCGCGGCAGCGGCTCGCCAGCGGCGTTGGCATAGTGAAACAGGGCATGCGGATCGCGACCAATGAGGTCAGCGGTGGTGATCGCCTCGGCGGATCCACCAAGCAGGCGCGCCGTTGACGGATTAGCAAAGCTGATGCGTTCATCGAGGTCGATACCAAAGATACCCTCGACCGTGGAATTCAGCAGCAGTTGAGCCCGCTCCTCGGCCACTCTTCGGGCGTTGGCGTCCTCCTGGTGCTCAATTACGATGCTGGCCAGTTCAGCCGCGGACGCGATGAGTTGCAGGTCAGCGGGCTCGGGCGCGCGCGCGTCCGGCAGGTAAATGGCAAAGGTGCCGAGCACATGTCCATCGCGTCCGAGGATGGGTTCCGACCAGCAGGCGAGCAATCCCAGCGGCAGGACCAGGTCGCGATAGCCGTCCCACTTTGGGTCGCTGCGCAGGTCGCTCGCGATGGTGCGCTCGCCGGTGAAAGCGGCGTGACCGCAGGAACCAACATTGGGGCCGATGCGCACGCCTTCGACAGCTTGCAGGTAGCTGGTGGGCAACCGACTGCTGATGGCAGAATGCAACTTGCCGCATTCGGCGTCGAGCAGATGGATGGAGATCCAGGCATCGCGCATGATGTCCTGGCTGTAATCGACAATGGCGCGCAGCATCTCTTCTAGCGGCGCGCCACGGGCGAGTCGCTCGAGGACGGCATTGCGCCCGTCGAGCAACCGCTGCGACAGTCGAAAGGCGGTGATGTCGGAGGAAATACTGACGAAACCAATCACCGCGCCGCTGTCATCGCGCAGGTAGTTCCAGTCGACCTGCACCTCGATCCAACGCCCGTCCCCGGTGCGGTTGTGGTTGGTATAGGTGAAGGGTTCGGGCTGCTCGGCGACAAAGTAGGCCAGATCCCGGTGCAACTGCTCGGCCTCCTCGGCCGGCAGCAGATCCGCGACCTCCATTTGGACGAGGCGCTCGTGGGTATAGCCCAGCATCCGGCAGGCGGCCGGATTGGCGTAGCGGAAGCGACCCTGGGTGTCGAGTTCCATGATGGCCACTTGATTGACTTCCACCAGGGTGCGGAAGCGCTGCTCGTTGCCTCGATGCGAAGCCGTCGGCGACTGAGACGGGGGAGAAGCCATTATTGCCGGGATGGGTGCTCGCGCGGCCAGCGCAGGAGCAGATCAAGGATGTGAGTAAGCAAAGCCGCCGCAAGTGGCAGCGCGATCAGCGGCCAGGGCGCCTGCACCAGCGCGGCGCGCACGGCGAGCAGCAGCAGGAAACCCGATGCGAGCAGCGGCAACAGGGGTTTGAGTCCCGGCCCGCGCCCGGTGGCGCGGTGCAAAAGCCACAGCACAACAGCTTCCACCAACACCATGATCAAGATGGGGTCGATGATGCGGCCGCTGGCGAAAAGGCTTTCCATTTGATGTGACTGACTGTGCTGCGACTGACTGGGATTGCTGTGGAACAGTAGCTTACACCCTCCGGGGTGGCCGGGACCATCAGCCTGAACGTGAAAGAGCAGCTTTACCCTCCGGGATGTGCCTCACCATGAGCGTGACCGTGAAACAGCAGCAGCTTCACCCTCCCCGGTAGGGGCTCACTATGAGCCTTACCGTAAATCAACAGGCTTAATCTTCCGGGGTGGCCGTGACCATGAGCCTTAGGCAGGCGGTTCCTGTCAAGTCTTCGGGGCCTTGTCCTCGCCGCCCTTCCAAGCCTTGGTCAGGCCGAGCAGATGGGCTGTGTCTTTGAGAAAAATACGCAGGTGCGCCGCGGGTTTGGCGCGCACCAAGCGCTTGTGCATATAGGCTTCCCAGGTCAGATGCTGGATGTCCGGGTCGTCGCACAGGCTGACAAACCGCTCGCGGCGCTTGTCGCTCTTGTACCAGAAGCGCTGCATGATGCCGAGAATCCAGAACACCCGCCCGTGGGCCTTCATAAAACGCTTGCGGGCTTGGGCCAAAGCCTTGGCATCGCCGGTGATCAGAAACTGCTCGACCGCGTCGGCCGCGAGGCGCCCGCCGGTGAGCGCATAGTAGATGCCTTCACCGGAGGCGGGGGCGACCACGCCGGCAGCGTCGCCAGCTAGCACCAGATCGCGATCATTGTCCCATTTCTTCAGCGGATGCAGCGGAATGGGGGCGCCCTCGCAGCGCAGGGTCTCGCAGTCTTCGAGTCCGGCGGCCTTGCGCAGATCGGCGGTGGCCTGCTTGAGCGAAAAGCCCTTTAGCTCGGTGCCGACGCCAACGCTGGTGGTCTCGCCATGGGGGAAGACCCAGCCGTAGAAGTCCGGTGAGATTTTGCCCTGGTAGTAGACATCGCAGCGGGTCGGGTCGAAGTCGCCATGATTGGCATCCGGCGAGCGGACGATCTCATGATAGGCCGCGACATGCGGCAGCTCCTTGGCGCCGGGTACGCAGTCTTTTGCCACGCGCGACATGGCTCCATCGGCGCCGATAATGGCGCGCGCGCGCACCTGCTCGGGCGCCGGTTTGGCCTCGGCTTTGCTGCCTGCTTCCTCGGGCTGGAAGTGGACGATGGCCGTGCCGTCGCTGTCGCGATCAATGCGCTGATAGCTGCCATTGCGCCGGGTGGCACCGGCAGCAGCGGCACGCTCGCGCAGCCATTCGTCGAAGGGGGCGCGGTCAACCATGCCGACATAGCCGCCATTGATGGGCATATCGACGTGGCGCTCGCTCGGCGCCACCATGCGCGCGGAGTTGATCTTGGCAACCAGCTGCTCGTCGGGAATCTCGAATTCAGAGATGGCAATGGGCGGAATGGCACCGCCGCAAGGCTTGATACGCCCGGGACGGTCGAGCAGCAGCACAGAACGCCCGCGACGGGCGAGATCAGTCGCCGCCGTGGCGCCAGCGGGGCCGCCGCCGATCACGACGACATCGAAAGTTTCAAGTTCTGACATGGTGTGTTGAGTGACTTATTGGTCAGTGGATAAGGTTTCTTGACTAAGCTGCCGTGCCAGCGCGTTGGCTTGGGTCGCCAGGGTTTCGATGTCAAGGTCTGGCAATCCAGTTTGACGCTATTTGGTGTAATCAAAGCGTTCACGGGACATCGTCGCCAGAAAACGTTCAGCCTCAATGGATCCCAATGCGCTGATCGGTGCCTGTAGCCCGGCAACGCGAATCTCAGTGTCAGTCATCATAGGGTCTCAGTCATTCATGGTGTCAGACCAACGCGCGGGCGGCGAAGGCACTGATCATCATGCCGCTGACCGAGAGAGTGACGCCGAAGGCGCTGAGCCAGGTGGCGCGCTCAATCGGGGCTTGCAGGAAGCGCAGCATCATCGCGCTCTGCCCGGCGACTAGGGCTGTCACCGCCCAGCCGTGCCAGGGCTGACCCCAGCCAAACAGCAGGCCGATGACAATCAACTGGGGCGCGATCATCACAATGCAGGCCAGCAGCGCGGCGCGATCCGCCCCCAGCTGCACCGGCAGGGAGCGCACACCGAGTTGTTTGTCGCCTTCAATCGCCTTGAAGTCATTCAGCGTCATGATGCCATGGGCGCCGATGCTGTAGAGAAAGGCCAATGTCAGGCTGCGCCAGTCCGGCATCATACCGCCAAGCATCACGGCGGTGCCCGTGACCCAGGCCAGGCCCTCGTAAGAAAAACCGACGGCCGCATTGCCCCACCAGCCGTTTTGCTTCAGTCGCGCCGGCGGGGCGCTGTAAGCCCAGGCGAGCGCGATGCCAAGCAAGGTCGCGACTATGACCCATGGGCCAAGCCACAGCGACCACAGCAGCGACATGGCCGACCAGATGATGGCGATATATAGCCCCCAGCGCCCGGGAATGCGCCCGGAGGGAATCGGCCGGTCGGGCTCATTGATGGCATCGACATGACGATCGAACCAGTCATTCACAGCCTGGCTGGTGGCGCACAGCAGCGGCCCGGCCAGGATGACGCCGGCGATCAGCACCAGCATGTTGGTGAGAATCGGCTGCCCGGAGGACACCACCCCGCAGGTGAAGGCCCACATCGGCGGGAACCAGGTGATGGGGTGCATGAACTCCAGCACATCGGCTGGTTTGATGCGGGTTGGTTCGATCTGTGTTGGTGCTTGGGAGGGTGGGCTGCTGGCTTCGGACATTGGTTCGGGGATCGTGTTAGTGCTCGGTTGCGTGCTCGGCGCCGGATTCGCTACCGGATTCACTGAGGCCGTAACGGCGGAGTTTGACGTACAAACTCTGGCGGCTCAAGCCCAGCAACTCAGCGGCGGAGGCGCGGTTGTCGCCGGTCAGCTCCAGCGCGGCCTCAATGCACAGGCGCTCGATCATATCGGTTGACTCCCGCACCACCTCTTTCAGCGGTACCCGCCCGACCAGTTCGGTAAGCTGTTCGACCGAGCGCGGCAGAGCACGCCCAGCCCCGGAACTGGCTGACACGCGGCGGTCGACATTGCGGATGATAAAGCCAAAACTGGGCTGATCGGCATTTTGCACCGCCACGGCGGAAATCTCGACCTCAGTCGAGCTGCCATAGTCGCTGCGCACGGTGGTGGCGAACAACCGCACCGCGCCGTGCTGACGCAGGTTGGCGATCAGCACGTTCAGGTCCACGCCGGGTCGCCCTAGCCAGCGGTCAAGCGACTCGCCGCGTGCCTGCTCCTCGGTTGAGAGCTGAGCAAGCTCTAAAAAGGCATTGTTGGCACTGAGAATGCGCCCGTCCTGACGGGTGATGACCACACCATCGGGGGCGTTTTCCAACATCTTAAACAGCCGCGAACGCGGTTCGCCAAGCATGCCGGAGTTGTTGTTGGTTTCCACCGGCGTCAGGCGCACCAGCAGCAAGGTGGCGTTCTCTTGGCGCACCGGAGCGGCCGAGACCAGGAATTCTGTCTCAGATTCGCGCAAGCGGGCACGCACGTCGCTGCCGCGCCCGGCCGAGCGCACTCCGGCGAGCAGGGACTTGATCGCCTCGGTGCTCTTGGTGTCGAAGCCCTCGGGGAAGGGGCGACCGACCAGTTTGCGCGAGTCAGTCGCGAGCAACAGGCTGGCGGCCGGGTTGGCCTCGACGATCTTGCCGTTGACCGGATCGACGATCAGAATCGCCTCGGACATGGAGCGGAACAGCAGACGGTAGCGGGTCTCGAGTTGGCGCAGGCGCCAATAGTCGCGCTCCAGCGACTGCTGGGCATCGACCAAGCGCTGCTGGAGCGCGGCGATGCCCTGCTGGCTGCGACCAACCGCAACGATGCGATGACGATCACCCAGGCTGGCAGCGCAATAACGCACAGGCAGCTCATCACCACTGAGTGCCACGTGCTCGATCTGCTCCCAGTGTGGCGGCTGCTCGTCGGCGCGGGCGCTGTCGAGCAGTTGCTCGAGCCGGGCGCGGCTGTCGTTGGTGACGGTGTCCGCCCAGTTCAGGCCAACCCAATCGCCGATCTGGTTGGAAAGCTCGTCATTGCCGAAGGCAAGATCAAGAATCCGCCCCTCACCGTCGATGATAAGCGCAATGTCGGATGCTGCGGCAATCAGCTCTGCCGCAGCATCCGTGCCCAACTCTCCCAGGGCCGATTCCGGTGCGTCGAACAATTTCACCAGTCCGCCAGAATGTCAGGCACGCACAACCCTTGCCAGCCCAAAAGGCCGGTTGGGGTGATCGCCTTGTGATGGATGCGCATGGCGCTCTTGCTGCGACATCGAGCTATTCCAATGGTCAATGGTGGTCAATGGTGGTCCGCGCCGTTTGCAGCTGAGGCAAGAACGGATATGAGGAACCCCCCTGAACCCTCCTGCGGCACCCTCGCCTGCCAGAGCTGTTTGCGCTCAAGCCGGGCCGAGAGCCGAGCCCGGTATCCGGCGCCCAGGTCCGAGCTAGGGGTCGCGTGCCTGGCTGCCGGCTGGCGACCCGAGGCTGAAAACCCGACCGACCATGCGCGAAGGCCAGTGAGGGCGCGCTGGCAGTTGGCAACAAATCAGCCGAGGCGGCACGAGCCGATGGTGGCACAGGTCACCACAGCGGGGATTCTCGCGTGGATTAGTAAAACCCGACAAAATCAATGTCAAGTCCAGTTTACGTTAAGTATAGTTGACATGAACAGTGGAGGGGCTTAATTTTTTCACTCAAGCTTTGGATCGCGATGCCCTGCTGCCTTTTCGTCTGGTAAAGTAGCGGGCTGTTTCGCCATTTCTCTGCCGATCTTCGCTGTCGGTTGTCTGGCTGCAATCGCCCACTGCCCACCGCTTACACACACCATGACTAGGCCCATCCCACCCCTCTATACCCCCGAAGAACGCCGCCGCCGCGATGAGTCCCCCTGGACTCTGGTGCAGGGCATCCTGGCGCCGGTGCAATTCCTGGTATTTCTGGTCAGCCTGGTGCTGGTGCTGCGCTATCTGGCCACCGGCAGCGGCGAATTAGCCGCCACCTGGTCGATTGTGATCAAGACGCTCATCCTCTACACCATCATGATCACCGGCTCCATCTGGGAGAAGGTGGTGTTCGGCAAGTATTTATTTGCCAGGTCGTTTTTCTGGGAAGATGTGTTCAGCATGCTGGTGCTGGCGCAGCATACCGCCTATCTGGGGGCACTGCTGACCGGCTGGCTGGATACCCGTGGGCAGATGTGGCTGGCGCTGGCGGCCTATGCCACCTATGTGGTTAACGCAACCCAGTTTCTGCTCAAGCTGCGCGCGGCGCGGCTGTCGAGCCAGGCAAACGCGACCGCCGGGGAGAACGCGGCATGACGGAGACCGCCTCGTCCAGTTCCACGACCGCTCACCCTGCCGGCTCGAGTTCCGCGCTTCCGATCCGCCAAGAGCGCGGCGAGCGCCAAGCCTTCTGCGGGCTGTCCGGAATTGTCTGGCTGCATCGCAAGATGCAGGACAGCTTTTTTCTGGTGGTCGGTTCGCGCACCTGCGCGCACATGATGCAGTCCGCTGCCGGGGTGATGATCTTTGCCGAGCCGCGTTTCGGCACCGCCCTACTGCAAGATCGCGACCTCGCTGGTCTGGCCGACGCCAACGACGAACTCGACCGGGTGGTGCGCGAACTGCTTGCACGCCGCCCGGACATCGGCACCTTGTTTCTGGTTGCCACCTGCCCGTCGGAGGTCATCAAACTCGACCTCGACACCGCCGCCGCGCGCCTGCAGCAATCACACAACGGGCGAGTGCGCATCCTCGCCTACAGCGGCAGCGGTCTGGATACCAGCTTCACCCAGGGCGAGGATACCTGCCTGCAGGCCTTGGTGCCGCACCTGCCAGAGCTGCCCGCCATGGAGCGTTCGCTGCTGGTGGTGGGCTCGCTGGCCGATGTAGTGGAAGATCAATTCAAACGGCTGTTCGATAAGCTTGGCATTGGGCCGCTACACTTCCTGCCGCCGCGTCGCGCCGCTGATCTGCCGCCAGTCGGCCCCGGCACCTTCCTGATTGCGGCCCAGCCCTTTGTCGGCGAAACCATAGACGCTCTGCGCGAGCGCGGTGCCCACCTAATCGCCGCCCCCTTTCCGCTGGGCATCCAGGGCACCCGCGCCTGGCTGCACGCGGTGGCCGCCGCCTGGGGCGTGGCACCCGAACTGGTCGACGAGGTGATCGCCGCGCCAGCCGCGCGCGCCGAGACCGCCCTGGCGCGCTACCGCGAACAACTGAGCGGCAAGCGCGTTAGCTTTCTGCCCGACTCCCAGCTCGAGATACCGCTGGGGCGCTTCCTCGCACGCGAATGCGGCATGCAGCTTGGCGAACTTGGCGTGCCCTATCTGGACCGGCGTTTGATGGAACCTGAACTGGCCCTGTTGCCGGCTAATACCCGTCTGACCGAAGGTCAGGATCTCGAGCCCCAGCTTGAGCGCCTGCGCGCGGAGCGCCCGGACATCACCGTCTGCGGCCTGGGCCTGGCCAATCCGCTCGAAGCCGAAGGGCTGACCACGAAATGGGCCATCGAGTTGGTCTTTACCCCCATTCAGGGCTTCGATCAGGCCGCCGACCTGGCCGAGCTCTTCGCCCGGCCGCTCAATCGACGTCAGCGGCTTGGGTTTTAATGGAGCAGGCATCATGGAACTGACCGTCTGGACTTACGAAGGCCCGCCGCACATTGGCGCCATGCGCATCGCCGCCTCCATGGACGCGGTGCATCTGGTGCTGCACGCCCCCCTGGGCGACAGCTATGCTGATCTACTCTTTACCATGATCGCGCGCTCACCGGCGCGCCCACCGGTCAGCTACACCAGCTTTCAGGCGCGCGACCTTGGCGGCGATACCGCGCAACTGGTCAAAACGCGCCTGGCCGAGACGGTCGCGCGCTTCAAGCCCCAGGCACTGCTGGTCGGCGAGGCCTGCACGGCCGAGTTGCTGCAAGATCAGCCCGGCGCCCTGGCCACCGGCATGGGCTTTGACATTCCGGTCATCCCGCTGGAGCTGCCCGCTTTCACCCGCAAGGAATCCTGGGGCGCGAGCGAGACCTTCCACCAACTGGTGCGCTCACTCCTGTCCGGCCGCCCGGTGCCCGAGGGCGCTGGCGACCCGGCGAGTCGCGCCAAGGCCGAAGGCCGCCGGCCACGCGCCAATTTACTCGGCCCGACCGCGCTCGGCTTCCGTTGCCGCGATGATGTCGCCGAGGTGACCAAACTGCTCGATACGCTGGGCGTCGATGTGCACCTGGTCGCGCCGGCGGGAGCGACCCCAGCGGATCTCGTGCGCATTCCCGAGGCCGATTTCAACCTCTGCCTTTATCCCGAGATCGCCCATAGCACCTGCATCTGGCTAGAGCGCATGTTCAAACAGCCCTGGGTGCGCACAGTACCCATCGGCGTTGGCGCCACCCGCGACTTTCTACTGGAGGTGGCGCGACTGGCGGGCGCCGATCCCGAACCGGCCCTGGCGCAGGCCCGCACCCGGCTGCCCTGGTTCTCACGCTCGGTCGACTCAACCTATCTCACCGGCAAACGCGTATTCATTTTCGGCGATGCCACCCATGTGATGGCCGCTGTGCGCATCGCGCGCGAGGAGCTGGGCTTTGATGTGGTCGGCCTTGGCAGCTACAGCCGCGAATTCGCCCGCGAACTGCGCGCCCTGGCAGAAGAAATTGGCGTCGAGGCGCTGATCACCGACGACTACCTGGCAGTCGAGGCGCAGGTGGCGGAACTGCACCCCGAGCTGGTGCTCGGCACCCAAATGGAGCGCCACATCGCCAAGCGACTGGGCATCCCCTGCGCGGTCATCTCCTCCCCCGTGCATGTGCAGGACTTTCCCGCCCGCTATGCGCCCCAGATGGGCTTTGAAGGCGCCAATGTCATTTTCGACACCTGGGTCCATCCGCTGATGATGGGGCTCGAAGAGCACCTGATCACCATGTTCCGCGAGGATATCGAGTTTGATGATGGCCAAGTGCCAAAGCGACGGCCCCAGGCGGCTGAAGTCAGCGCAACAGGGGGGGCTGAAGCCGGCGTACCCGAGCATGAGCGGGCTGAAGCCCGCGCACCCGCCGCCGGCGAATCCGAGGTCCGGTGGGAGACTGATGCCGAGAAGGAGTTGCGCAAGATCCCGTTTTTCGTGCGTGGTAAGGCCAGGCGAAATACCGAGAACTTTGCCCGCGAGCGTGGCATCAAAGTGATTTACGTCGATACCCTTTATGAAGCCAAGGCGCACTTCGGGCGCTGAATTCTCACTTCATTCTTGTAACCACTGACCACTGAATACTCCCATGTCCACGAATAATACTCAGCGTAACGAATTCAAACAGCTCGGCATGGAGCTTCTGCAGCGCTTTCTGCCATTCGCGGACGCGGCCACCGATGACTTGCCACTGCCACGCCTGCTGCGCCTGTCGCTGTTCCAGATTTCGGTCGGCGCCGCCATCGTGTTGCTCAATGGCACCCTGAACCGGGTCATGGTAGTGGAGCTCGGCATGCCGGTATGGGTGGTGTCTCTGATGGTGGCCTTGCCGCTGGTCTTTGCACCGCTGAGGGCACTGATCGGCCACAGGTCCGACTATCACAGATCCGCCTTCGGGCTGCGGCGAGTGCCCTACATCTGGTGGGGAACCGCGTTGCAGTTCGGTGGTTTCACCTTTATGCCCTTCGCGCTATTGCTGCTATCCGACCCCGGCAACAATGCGGCTGCCGTGGGCTATGTCGCTGCGGCCGTCGCCTTTCTGTTCGTTGGCGCGGGCCTGCACACCACCCAGACCGCCGGCTTGGCGTTGGCGACCGATCTGGCGCCTGTGGAGGCCCGCCCGCGGGTAGTGGCCTTGCTCTATGTCACCCTGCTGCTCGGCATGATGCTGAGTGCCATCCTCTACGGCCTGTTTCTGCAAGATTTTGATCAGGTGAGGCTGGTTCAGGTGATTCAGGCCACCGCCGCTATGACCGTTGCGCTAAATCTCGTCGCGCTCTGGCGCCAGGAAGCCATCGACCGCAAGCGCGCCGCCAACCCGGTGCGCGCGCCCAAGTTCTCCGCCACCTGGAAAGCCTTCATCAAGGACCGCTATGCCGCGCGCCTGCTGGTCGTCGTCGGACTCGGCACCGCGGCCTTCAGTATGCAAGACATTCTGCTCGAACCCTATGGGGGCGAGGTTCTGGGCCTGACGGTCTCCCAGACCACCCTGCTGACCGCCATCTGGGCCGGCGGCACCCTGATCGCCTTCTCGCTCGCCGGCTGGCTGCTAACAAAAGGCGGAAACCCCAACCGAATGGCCGCCATTGGCGCGGCTCTGGGGCTCTTCGCCTTCGTCGCCGTCATTGTCGCCGGCCTCCTCAGCATGCCCTGGCTCTTCCGCACCGGAGCAGGACTCATCGGCTTCGGCGGCGGACTGTTCGCAGTAGGCACCCTCACAGCCGCCATGGGGCTCGCACAAGGCGGCCACACCGGCCTGGCACTGGGCGCCTGGGGAGCCGTTCAAGCCACGGCGCAAGGTGGAGCCATTTTCCTCGGCGGCGCCATCCGCGACCTTGTCAGCATGATGGTCCACAAAGGCTGGTTTGGCGGCGAAATGTCCGGCCCGGCATTCAGCTACGGCGTGGTCTACCACCTGGAGATCATCCTGCTGCTCGCCACCCTGGTAGTCGTCTTCCCGCTAATGCGCAAAAAGAACCAACCCGATCTGGACGCACCCAAAAAATTCGGCATCTCCGAGATGCTTTAAGGTGACTTGCCCCTGCCTCGCACCTAATCGATCCTTTGTTTTCGGCGCTGATTATGCCAATCGCAAATTGTTTTCGGTTTCGGGCCGGGTGACTGACGCGAGGTGATGCGGCAAGGATGCCGCCGTGAAACCTCCCTGGATGTAATCATAGGGATGGATGCACGGCGCCCCGTGGCCGTCACCCGGCTCAGAAGGAGCGGAAATCTCACAGGGTTTCGGTATACCTCGGGTGCGGGATCAGCGGCACAACATTATCCGACAACTGCGCGGACCGATTCAGCTCAGGCACCAGTTCCCGAACCAGCCAAAGAAGTCGATCCTCCTCATAGGCATCGCAGGCCGCTTTCAACCCTTTCACACGGTCCCACAACCAGTCCCAGTCCAGATAGCGCGGGTCTGCCAAGAGCAGTTTCTCTTGAGCAGTCGGGCGCAGGTTTTCTTGCTCGTGGAACAACTCTTCGAACAGCTTTTCACCAGGACGCAGGCCTGTATAAAGAATCTCTATGTCCTCACCCGGGATTTTGCCGCTCAGACGGATCATTTGCTCGGCCAAGTAATGGATCTTGATCGGGTCGCCCATGTCCAAAACGAAAATCTCGCCACCGCATCCAACCGCTCCCGCCTCTATAATAAGCTGGCAGGCTTCGGGAATCGTCATGAAATAGCGGGTAATCTCCGGATGGGTCACTGTCACAGGCCCCCCCTTGGCGATCTGATCTCGAAACAATGGAACAACGCTGCCCGCCGAACCCAGCACATTGCCGAAGCGCACCGTCACGAACCGAGTCGCGGACCGGGCATTCAAGTTCTGGCAGAAAATCTCCGCAATCCGCTTGCTCGCCCCCATTACATTCGTGGGATTGACCGCCTTGTCGGTCGAAATCAGAATAAACGCCCCGCAGCCATAACGATCAGCTGTCTGAGCTGCAGTGACAGTACCAAGGACATTGTTTCGTATGGCCTCGCGCACCTGCCCTTCAAGCATCGGCACATGCTTATAGGCCGCCGCGTGGAACACTAAATCCGGGCGATGGTGCGCGAAGACCCATTCCAACGCAACCCGGTCACGAACATCCACCAGGTGAGCATGCAGCGCCAAACACGGAAAGCTCCCGCGCAATTCTTGCTCAACCTTGTAGAGGTTATGCTCACCGTTTTCGACAATGACCAGCGACGATGGATCAAGCCCGGCCAATTGGCGACAAAGCTCGGAACCGATAGAACCGCCTCCCCCGCTGACCAGCACACACTTACGTGCGACATGCTCTGTCACGGTCCCCCAGGAGAGTCGAATCGGGTCTCGACCAAGAAGGTCCTCAATCGCCACCTCGCGCAGCTCCTTTATCGAAACCTGGCCAGACACCAAGTCCCTTGTCTGCGGCAAGATGCGAAACGGTACCCCACTGCGTTCGCAAACCTCAACTACCCGGCGCACCTGCCGGCTCGATCCGCCCGGCAACGCGATCAATATCAGCTCAACACTATGGTTTTTTGCAAAAAAGGGAACCCTGTCCACTGAGCCAACAACCCGAACCCCGTGAATTTCTTTCCCTTCTTTAGAGTGGTCGTCATCAACAAATGCGACAGGACTAAAGCCCAGTTCCGGCTGGCGGAGGAGGTCTCGAACCAGAATTTCACCGGCCCGACCGGCACCCACAATTAAGACATTCTTCGTATCACGACCATACAAGCGTCTATCCTTATAACCACGATACGCAAATCTTGATCCACCGAGTAAAAACAAGAGAAATACCGAATAAAGCAACGGTACTGATCGAGGCATTGCCTCCAACCTGTTAAGCATAAAAAGGATGACAGTTCCGAGAATAACTCCGGCGAGCACCGCCTTGCCAATCCGCTGAAGATCGGGAATCGAGGCAAAACGCCATACCCCGCGATAAAGGCCGAAGAACCAGAACACTCCTCCTTGAACCAACATAAGTAATGGCAAAGCGACGAGCGCCTGATCGAAAAACCACACCGGTACTGCCTCAAGGTTAAACCTAACCCAATAGGCAGCTAGCCAAGCAAGAGGGACCATTGCCAGGTCGTACAAAAATACAACGAATGGATTACGCAATCTATTTATCATATATTTTTTACTTAACGCTGCCGGATCATAGCATTTTTTGTTTTCGTTCGCGGATTGCACATATTGATTTCTGCCGAAAATCGGTTTTCAGTTTCGGTCAAGGCTGCAAGAGCAGACCACGCAAGAAACCGTTCTTTTCGCGGTCAATCTTTCTAGCCTAACGTGTGTACCTCATGTTAACTAACACTGCAATACTGCGGTGAAAAACTGGTGCACCCTGAGCCGATAGCGGCCTGCACCACCGACCTCAAGGAGACAACGCCGGATTTGACGCATTTCCTCAGTGTAACTATACTGTTCGGCTTGATCGCAAAAGCAGCATCTTTTGAGGAGTTATCCATGTACGCCGTGATTCGCACCGGTGGCAAACAGTATCGGGTCGCCGAGGGCGACAAGTTGCGCGTTGAGAAGCTCGTCGCTGACGAGGGCGCGGAGATTTCGTTCGATGAGGTGATGATGCTGGCCGACGGGGACCAGGTCCAGGTCGGCAAACCTTTTCTGAGCGGGCAGCAGGTTCAGGCACGGGTGCTGAGCCATGGGCGTGGCAAGAAGGTGAAGATCATCAAGTTTCGTCGTCGCAAGCATCATCTTAAGCGTCAGGGGCATCGTCAGTCCTTCACTGAGGTGCGCATTACCGGCATTGGTGGCGCCAGCAGCGCGGCAAGCGCTCGCCCGGCTGCTGTTTCCGCGCCGGTTGAAGCAGCCGCTGCCGCCTGACCGACGGATTTTCTGGAGAACTCTCATGGCACACAAAAAAGCAGGCGGTAGTTCGCGCAACGGTCGCGATTCAGAATCCAAACGCCTTGGCGTGAAGCGCTTTGGCGGGCAGGCGGTTAACGCCGGCACTATTATTGTGCGGCAGCGCGGCACGCGCTTTCACAATGGCGAGAATGTCGGCCTTGGACGCGACCATACCCTTTTTGCACTCGCCGATGGTGTGGTGCAGTTTGACGTGAAGGGCCCCAACAACCGCAAGTTTGTCAGCGTGCAGCCGGTTGCCGGCTGAAGCGCATTCACTACATTCCGCTATAACGTCCGGCTGCCGGGCAGCCTGCCATGAAATTTGTCGACGAGGCCATGATTCGGGTCGAAGCCGGCGATGGCGGGGCTGGCTGCGTGAGCTTTCGGCGCGAGAAGTTCATCCCCAAGGGTGGGCCAGACGGCGGCGATGGGGGTGATGGTGGGTCGGTCTATCTCCTCGGGGATAGCGGACTCAACACCCTAGTCGATTTCCGCCATAAGCGGGTACATCGTGCCGAGCGCGGTCGCGCCGGCATGGGCCGCAACATGACGGGCCGCTCGGGCGAGAATCTCATTATTCCAGTGCCCGTTGGCACGCGCGTGCGAGATGAAGAAACCGGCGAGTTGCTTGGCGAGGTATTGCAGCCTGACGAGCAACTGCTGGTTGCACGCGGCGGCTTTCACGGCATCGGCAATGCCCGTTACAAGTCCAGCACCAATCGCGCCCCCCGCCAGTCGACTCCTGGCACCCGGGGAGACAAGCGCGCACTCATGCTGGAGCTGATCCTGCTCGCCGACGTCGGACTGCTCGGTCTGCCAAACGCCGGCAAGTCGAGCCTGATTCAGCGTATCTCAAGCGCAAGGCCCAAGGTGGCGGATTATCCTTTCACCACCCTGTATCCCAATCTCGGCGTGGTGCGCGTCTCCGAGCGGCGGCATTTTGTGATGGCCGATATTCCGGGGCTCATTTCTGGAGCATCCGATGGCGCCGGGCTTGGTATCCGCTTTCTCAAGCATCTGGAACGCACCCGCCTGCTGCTGCATCTGGTCGACATCGCACCACTGCCGCATGCCCCGTCCCCTGTCGAGCAGGTGCGCACCATTGAGCAAGAGCTTGGCGCCTTTGAGCGGGATCTGAGCGGGCGCGAGCGCTGGCTGGTGTTGAACAAGATCGACCTGCTCGACGATGATGCGCTGGCGGAGGCGCGCGATCAGCTCCGCCAGACGCTCGACTGGCTAGGTCCGCTCTTCTGCATTTCGGCCGCCACGGGCGCCGGCACGGCGGAGTTGACTGCCGCCCTGATGCAACATCTCGAACACCGCCAACCCGAGCCTGCCGACACTCCCGCACCGGATAGCGACCAAGCGGACGACTCCTGGCACCCACTCGGCTAGCGACACAGCAAGCATCTTCAAGGTGCCAGACTCAAGGGTTCATATCTGCAAGCTGTCAAAGATGTTCCGCCAAACCGGCTATCTGCCCGGCGGCTTATACCCAGTGCCTTCTGTTTTCTGCCGACTTCCTTTTATCCACTGAAACGCCATGCAGCATCCGGGGCCACTTTTCGCACGCGAGCGTATTCCAAGCATCAAGCGCTGGGTGGTCAAGATTGGCAGCGCACTGCTGACCGCCGATGGCGAGGGCCTGTCGGTGGACATTCTCGCGCCCTGGATCGCGCAAATCTCCGCGCAATGCCAACAGGGTCACCAGGTGGTGCTAGTGTCCTCAGGGGCGGTGGCCCAGGGCATGGCGCGCATGGGCTGGCGGCAGCGACCACGCAGATTGCACGAGCTTCAGGCGGCCGCTGCCATCGGACAGATGGGTCTGGTCCGCGCTTACGAGGACGGCTTTGCCCGTCAGGGTCTACACACGGCACAGATTCTGCTCACTCGTGACGACCTGGCCAACCGTGCGCGCTATTTAAACGCCCGCAGCACGCTCAAGACGCTCTTATCGCTGGGCGTGATCCCAGTGGTGAACGAAAACGACACTGTCGCCACTGACGAGCTGCGCTTTGGCGACAACGACACTCTGGCGGCGCTGGTCGCAAACCTGATCGAGGCCGAGCTGTTGATTTTACTGACCGACCAGGACGGGCTATTCGAGACCGATCCACGCATCAACCCGGATGCGAGCTTGATTAGCGAGACGCGCATTGACGACCACCGTCTCGACACCGCCGCCGGCGGCAGCCGTTCTGGCCTTGGCCGTGGCGGCATGCTGACCAAAGTCCGCGCCGCGCGCCTGGCCGCGCGCTCTGGCTGCGCGACCGTGATCGCACCGGGACGCCGCGCCGGGGTGCTTGATGCGATTCACTCCGGGGTGGACATTGGCACCCTACTGATGCCCGTGCAAGGTCCGCAGGCTGCCCGCAAGCAGTGGCTGGCGGGGCAACTCCAGCCCCAAGGCCGCCTGCTACTCGACGATGGCGCCGTGCGCGCATTGCGCGAGAAAGGTCGCAGCCTGCTCGCGGTCGGCGTAAAAGCGGTAGAAGGCCACTTCAGCCGCGGCGATCCTGTCGTCTGTGTCGACCCAGCCGGTCGGGCAATCGCCCGCGGCCTAGTCAACTATGATGCCACCGACACCCGCCGCCTGCTCGGCCAGCCCAGCAGCAATTTTTCCGCGATTCTCGGCTTTATGGATGATGCGGAACTCATCCACCGGGATAATCTGGTCATGGTCTGACTTGCCAGCACCGGACAAAAACCTTAGCCTTGACGCGACCGCAGCGGGAGACTGGTGCGATGAACGCAGCCCCATCAACTTCGCCCCGATTTACTCCGTCCGGCTGTCT
This sequence comes from Thiorhodovibrio frisius, assembly GCF_033954835.1. Taxonomy (NCBI): domain Bacteria; kingdom Pseudomonadati; phylum Pseudomonadota; class Gammaproteobacteria; order Chromatiales; family Chromatiaceae; genus Thiorhodovibrio; species Thiorhodovibrio frisius. Next base: position 1,131,502 of record NZ_CP121471.1, on the reverse strand, counting down.
CGCACAAAGACGCCTGACGGCCAGGCCAGACTTTTTTAATCTGACAAGGTTGCCCGATCAATGACCACGGATTTCGAGCGCGCGCGTTTTAACATGATCGAACAGCAGGTTCGCCCCTGGCAGGTACTGGATGACAGGGTGCTGGGCATCATGGGCGAACTGCCGCGCGAGCGTTTTGTGCCAGATGCCTACCAGGGTCTGGCCTACGCGGATATAGAGATTCCCATCGGCGCGGCACCCTCGCAGCGCATGCTGCCGCCAAAGATCGTCGGGCGCCTGCTGCAAGCGCTAGCGCTTGAGTCCACCGACCGCGTCTATGAAATCGGCACCGGCACCGGCTATCTGACCGCCTGCCTTGCCCAGCTGGGTGAGGCGGTGCACAGCGTCGAGATCGACAGCACGTTAGCGGATCAGGCGCGCGAGCGGCTAATTGCCGAGGGCACACCTGGGCGCATTGAGATCAGGGCGATGGATGCCTTTGGCGCGCCCTTTGATGAGCGCCACGATGCCGCACCCTTTGCTGCCATTGCGGTGACCGGCTCGGTACCCACGGCGGAGCCGCTGATCCGATTACGTGAACAGCTGATTGATGGCGGGCGCCTCTTTGCCTTTGTGGGCGAGGCACCCGTGATGGAGGCGGTGCTCATCCAGCGCCTGGGCCCTGGGCAATATCGGCAGGAGTCGCTGTTTGAGACCTGTGTGCCGGCGCTCGAGAATGCCCCCCAGCCAGAAGCCTTTGTCTTCTAGACGTCCGCACAGGCTCCAGACGAAAAATGCAGGATATCAGCCCCACCGACTTGAGCGAGCGCCTCGCGACAGACCAGGAACCACCTCTGTTGCTCGATGTGCGCGAACCCTGGGAAACCGCCATCTGCCAGATCCCCGGCTCGCATCTGCTCCCCATGCGCGAGATCCCCGAGCGGCGCGCTGGCCTGGATGCCAACCGCGAGACCGTTGTCATCTGCCACCATGGGGTGCGCAGCTTACAGGTCGCGCTTTACCTAGAGCGCATGGGCCATCGCAATATTTTTAACTTGCAAGGCGGCATCGCCGCCTGGGCCAAACAGGTCGACCCCCAAATGGCGACCTATTGAGCCATTCGCCATCAACCTTGAGCCAACTACCCTGCCCTGCTTTCGCCGCCCCGCGAGGAGTCTGTGATGAGTACCCACCAAGCCGCCATGCCGTTGTGCCAAAGTCAGTTCGCGCAGCTGTTGATCATTGACGCCCAGGAGCGATTGGCCGCCGCCATGGACCAGGAGCTGCGTGCCAATGTTGAAGAGAACATCAACCGCCTGATTCAGGCAGCCAAGATTCTCGACATCCCGGTCATCGCCACCGAGCAGAATCCGGCCGGGCTGGGAACAACCATTCAGGGCATTCGCGAGCACCTGCCATCTGAGGTGGTTGCCACGGAAAAAACCTGTTTCTCATGCTGCACCGCGTCAGGTTTTGAGCGCAACTTAACCAGCGCGCCGGAGCGCAAGCAGGTGGTGCTGGTTGGCATGGAGGCGCATATCTGCATCGTACAGACTGCCTCCGGGTTGCAACGCTGGGGCTATCAGGTGTTCGTGGCGGCCGATGCTATCTGCTCACGCCACGCCCATCATCGTGATAACGCGCTAGAGCGCATGCGCCACTGCGGCATTCACGTCACCAACGCTGAATCCGTCGCCTTCGAGTGGCTGGGCGACTCCAACCACGAGCGCTTCCGCCCGGTTTGGCAGTTGTTCAAGTAGCGGGCTTATCCTGGGACAGACCGCCCGGCTGGAGCCAGCCAGGAAAAGATCAACCGCAGTAAAGCCTCCAGCGGCCAGTTCGAGGTGGGCGGATAGCGAAACGCTCCCGGATCGTCAATTCGGTATCGGGATAATACGGCAATTCTCGGCCAGCGCATCCGGTAGCACGAGCACGCCCATCTGGGAGCCTCCCCCCGCTATGGATTTCTGCCATCGGGCTTCAACATCCTCGACCGACAGGCCCAACTCGGCTTCCAGCAACGCCTTGAGCCGTTTGGGGATTCGCTGATAGCGCTCCGCATTCCAGGCGACCAGGAGATCGTCTCTATCAGAGCATTGCACTCCCTCGGGATTGAATCCCGGAGTCATCGCCTGACTGAGCGGCAGGCGAAAACGCAGATTGCCCGCCGTCACTGCCCGATCCCCCAGGATTAAACCCCGCCGAAACCCCAATGCCCGCGCTTGGGTGACCTTTTCATTGAAGGGATCCTCATACCGATGCCAGTCTTGTACTAACGGCCATTTTTGAACCCGCCACGCCATCGCCACCAGCACGATCAGGGGCATCATCAGGCAAACCGATACGAATGCCTTTACCCGAGCCTCTGTCAAGGCGGCCGCACCCATCATGGCGAAAATGAAAAGCGGAAAGACCAGCAGCAAAGGGAGCAGCCAGCGGTCTTTGAAGTGGGACACCCCAAACAGGGCCATTAGTACCAAAAGTCCCAGCACGGCCCAAAAGTAATGATGGATGGGAAAGGGCGTTGGGCCACCACGGCGTTTCACCAAAGCGCGCGCGAAGTCTCGCTTGAAGACCACCCCCAGCACCAGCAGCAGTGGCGCCAAAAATGCCAGCACCGCCACCAGTGAAGAGCCCATTCCGGACCATGGCCAGAAGCCAACACCGACATCTAACTTATCCAGGGATCGCGTTCCCAGGTCTCGGTTTTGCCACAGCCACAACCCATGGGGCAGCATCACCAGCACTGCCACCAAGGCACTCCACAGGATGTTTGGATGCAGCAACACCGCTCGCCCCCGTGGAAAACTCAGCAGAGCCATTCCAGCAGCGGCAGCAAAGATCAAAAAGTTGTACTTGGACAACACCCCAAGCCCAAGCAACAGGCCAATTAGCAGATAATTCCATACATGAGGCCGATCCAGCCAGCGTAGCATCATATAAAAGGACGCAGCCGCCACCGTGGTCACTATCACCGAGTGACTCAGGTCCCGCTGGGACTCCCAAGCTACCTGGGGAATTAGAAACAGGGACAAGGTTGCCAGCACCGCAAGCCTCAAATCCCCCAGCAGGCATCGGGCGGCAAGAAACACGAAAACCCAAGTCAGAAACAGCAGGGAGTTCTTAAGGATGCTCAGCGACCACAGGTTCACCCCAAACACACGGAACACTGCGCCCTGCAACCAGTCGTAGAGTGGCGGCTGCCCTGAATACCCAGCCAGCCACCACTGGGTGACGATCACCTGTTCGGCTTCGTCCAGTTCCAGTACAGCGGTCCCAGTGGCACGGATGACCACATGAAGGGCGAAATAAATACCCAGTCCCAACAGAAGAAGAAGGGGCCAGTGTCGGTGATTGTCCTGCATTGGCGCAGTATCCCATCGTTGCTCAGACCGGTCCATTCCGGCCCTGCCACCCGGTTTGGCCCTTGTTCAAGTCGTGGGAGCGGCTGCGGACAGCCCGTCCAGATAGGGATCGATCAACCCGAGCAGACGCTTCAGTGCCCCCCGGTTGGCGGCAACGGCCTGGCGACCATTCTCGCCGATGCGCGCGCGCTCGGCGGCATCGGTTAACCACAGATGCAAGCGGTCGGTTAGTTCATCGACTGAGCGCACCTGGACCGCTGCCTGATGCTCGATGAGCACACGGGTGACTTCCAGAAAATTGAACACATGGGGACCAACAATCACAGGCACCCCAACGGCTGCCGCCTCAAGCAGGTTATGCCCCCCAGTCGGCACCAGACTGCCGCCGACAAAGGCGGCATCGGCCGCCGCGATAAAGCTCACCAGCTCGCCCATGGTATCGCCAAGATACAGGCTAGCCTGATCACAGCAAGCCTGACCTGCGCTGCGACGCGCGAGACGAAAGCCACGCCGCTGCGCCAACGCCGCTACCCGATCAAATCGGTCCGGATGGCGCGGCACCAGCACCAACAAAGCCGCCGGTAGGCGCTCTCGCAGTCGGGCATGGGCTTGCAAAAGCAGGTCTTCCTCGCCCTCGTGGGTGCTGGCAGCGACCCAAACCGGGCGATTGCTACCCCAACAGCGACGCATGACCTCGGCTTGATCCGTCAGGCTGGCGGGCAATTGCAGGTCGAACTTGATGCTTCCGGTCACAGCTACTCGCTCTGCAGGCACGCCAAGGCCGATAAAGCGCTCGGCATCGGCCTGAGTTTGCGCGGCAATGAGCGTTAGACGCCGCATGCTCTCGCCCGCCAAAGGCTGGGCCCGCTTGTAGCCGCTCGCCGAACGCTGTGACAGCCTGGCATTCACCAGCAGTACCGGTATCCCGCGTCGCTCGCATTCAGCCAGCAGGTTGGGCCAAATTTCGGTCTCCATCACAATGGCCAGGCGCGGCGACACCCGCGCAAGAAAACGCCGCACAACGGGTGTGAGATCAAAGGGGCAATAAAGATGAGCAACACGATCGCCAAAGAGTTCGCCAAGCCGGCGCGCGCCTGTTGGCGTGGTGGTGGTGACCAGTATCCGGGCAGCCGGGTCGCGCAGCAGCAGATGGCGAATCATGGGCTGCGCGGCCTGCACCTCACCCACTGACACAGCATGCACCCAGATGGTGGCAGGCCCGGATGGCTGGTTGTAAAACCCCAGACGCTCGCGCCAGCGCTCGCGATAAGCCGGCGCGCGCAGGCTGCGCCACAGCAGCCGCAGGAGCAGCGCTGGCAGTAGCAAGTAGAGCAGGGTTGAATACAATCGGCGTCTTATCATTGGGCGTTCTTTATCGAGAAACACCGGCGGCACACCCCATTCGACCTGCGCATAAACAACCAGAAACAGCAACGCGAGAAACTCCGGGAAGAATCGTTCCAGGGCTTCTTTCCGGGGGCTGTCGTAGTCGCCCTTGGGCGACTCGACTGGGGCATTAGGTGTGTCGATGGTAATGAGGCGAGTCTAGCCGATTAAGTGCCAGTAGACACAGCTACTGGCCGGACTCTGCGCAAAGCGAAAAGCCCCGAGGCACAAACTTCGCGCGCAATCTTACATCGCGGGGCCGACCCTATGTGACCCCTTATAGCTCCGGTTCAGTGATCCCTGCGTTGTTTGTTCAGCCAGGCTTCGATCAGATCGGGATCAAACCGCCCCAGCACCTCATCGGGACCCAGCCCCTTCAAGCGCGCTTCGGGATCGAGCCCCTTCAGCCGCGCCTCAGGATCAAGCCCCTTGAGCCGTTGCTCAGGATCAAAGCGTCTGAGGATGGCTTCCGGATCGCGTTTGAGCGCGTTCTCTAGCACCATCTCATCGGTTTCGCGCACGAAGTCTTCCAGGGTGTAGGCCATGTCGGGTGCCTCGCGTTGGTAAATCAGGTGAAGCGTTCGAGCAGTTTCCAGTAACCGCGCTCATTGCGCTCGCGGGGGCGGGCGCGGTAGCGCTCGAGCCCCTGGCGCATCCGATCCTGCTGGCTGGAAAACAGTTCCCAGGGAGCGTTGCGCGGGTGTTTGGCAATTTGGTTCAGGACGATCATGCGCACGCGATGACCACCCCAGGGGAGATCGTAGACCCCTTGCCAAGCGGTGGGTTCCAGGCGGTCGGCTTGGGACAGCGCGCGGGGAAAACGGGTGGCGACGGCGTACAGGCCAAAGGCGTCGAGCGGGTGGCGCGCGTTATCGGGATTCAGTTTAACCTTGCGGTAAATGACGTAGTAGCCAATCAGCTCGTCCAGCGACCAGACATCCAGCGCCTCGTGGCGGGATTTGTAGCTGAGCAGGTTGATGGCACACAGATTCTCCAGCCCATCGGGCAGCGGGTCTGGCAGGTACGCCTTGCGGCCCTCTTCGGCTGCTTCGATGATTGCCACGTCGAGTTCCTGGCTGGTCAGGGCCAGTTCTTGTTCGAGTTCCACCCGCCAGGGAGCACCCGCAAACACATCAACCAGCGCAATGCCGAACGCTCGGTGCCATTGGCGCTGCGGCTCTTTGTCAGGGTTGTCCGGGACTTCGTTCACCATGAGGAAAGTGTAGCGGATTGCGCGTCTGTCGGCACAGTCACTCACTGCACCAAGTATCACGCGAAAATGCGCCCGAGACGTGAACCCATGAGCACTGCGGGCTGGCACATCGGAGTGGCCGATGCGCAAAAGCAGCTGCTGTGCGAAGGCGAGGAAGGCCATCTACAGGATTATTCCCGCCAGCATCTGTTCTCCGGCTACGTCGGCGGCGAGCCAGAAGACAAAACTGCCGCCCTCTCTGCCGATGGCTGGTTTCGCACCGGCGATCTGGGCGTGATGAACAACGGCGAGATCACCATCACCGGCCACACTGTCATGGATAGCATCTCGGGTACGTTGGCGCAAGCGGATTAAAGTTGGGAGTGTTTCATGATCAATGCCATTAAATTGAGTCCAACATCTTTGATTTCTCACCCCGCAGGTAAAGTGTATCAGGGGATAAATCAATGTCTTCACGCCATGCGACCGTGCCATTCTCTACATGCGCCCGCATGAACACTCCAGACTCTTTCAGCTCTGCATAAGCCGGAAAATCAAGGTAAGGCCGCATGTCAAATCGGCGTGTTTCACCTGTCTCAAATTCTGCCTCAATCCAAAAATCTGGAGTGGCGACAACTTTAATGACATCGGGAGTTAGCATTTTTTTACCGCAATGGATCGATCTTGAAAGGCGTTTGTCCAGAACTTGCTAAATACCAATCGGCCATCAGCTCGTCTTGGTGTAGTTCAATCCAAGCTTGAACCAGCTTCATCTGGCGTATTGGAAAATCTCCTTCAAGCACTTCGCCATCAGGTATTTTCAGCACAGCTTTGTATTCGTTATAACGAATGTGAATGTGGGGAAGATGATGCTTCTCTGTATCAAGCGCATACATGGCAACTAAAATACCATAAAACATGCTGATTGTTGGCATGATGAAAATTACCAGAAATACTAAATGCTATGTATGAAGCGCAAAAATAATTCTAACCTGACCTCTTTCCTTTGCCACCGAGCTGTTGGAGTTCTTTGTCGAGAAACTCTGGAAAGAATCGCTCCAGGGCTTCTTTCCAGGGTCTGTTGTAGTCGGGTTTGTCGCTGGTGTCAGCGGCTTGGGCGTCGGCTGTCATGAGCGGAGTTTAGCCGATTCGGTGGCGGGAGTGGGAGGGTTGGGCGCTGGCTGGTGGGATTTAAGTATATGTCCCGGAATTCGGGCGATGCGCAAAACCAGCTGCTTTGCGAAGGCGAGGAAGGCCATCTACAGGTTTATTCCCGCCAGCATCTGTTCTCCGGCTACGTCGGCGGCGAGCCAGGCGACACAGCTGCCGCCTTCACTGCCGATAGCTGGTTTCGCAAGTCGCGCATGAAGTCACGCAACAGCTGAGCGCCGGCGCGCGCAGGCTGCGCCACAGCAGCAGCGCTGGCAGGAGCAAGTAGAGCAGGGTTGAATACAATCGGCGTCTTATCATTGGGCGTCTTATCCTTGGCTGTCCTTCCACGCGCTACATCCAGCCGACAGGAGTTCGCGGTAGACGGCCAGGTTGCCCTCGACCATGGCATCGAGCGAGAACTCAGCGAGCATGCGTGCCCTTCCAGCTTTGCCGAAACGCATGCGCTGCGCGGCATCGGCAAGCAAGCCCGCGATGGCGGCTTGGAGTGCCGCGACATCGCCCGGCGGCACCAGCAGTCCGGTCTCGCCATCCAGCACCGCCTCAGGGATTCCCCCAGCTCGGCTCGCGATCACGGGCACGGCGGCGGCAGCAGCCTGCAACAGGGAGACGCCTAAGCCTTCCATGGTTGCCGGGTGCACCAAGAGGTCCAGACAGGGCAACAGGCGGTCGAGGTCATCGCGAAAACCGACGAGCCTGACGTGCTGTGCGAGCCCGAGAGCCGCAATTTGTGCGCGCAATGCGCCTTCTTCTCGACCGCGACCGAAAAAGAACACCTGCAAACCGGGCCAGCGCGTGACCAAACCCGGCAATGCCTCGAGCAGAACCCCGTGCCCCTTGCGCGCGATGAGCTGTGCCACGACTCCAATGACTGGCGCATCAGTGACAGCCTCTTGGGCTGCCTTGGCAGCTGAGCCGGCGCCGTTCAGTCCGAGTTGCGCGTCGAAATAGGCCTTGTCGCAGGGTTGCGCATAGGCTTGGGTGTCGACGGCACTGCGCACTAGGCGCAGTTTGGACTCTGGCACACCGGCGCCGCGCAACACATCGGCAATCCCGGCTGAGATGGCAATCACCCGATCATGCAGCCGGTACTTGACGGCCGCCAGCCAGCGTGGCTCGGGATTATCGACCCGTCGCGTATGGACCACCGGCACACCGGCCAAGCGCCCGGCCACGCCACCCATCACATCGGCCCCGATGCGGCTGTGCAGATGCACAATATCCGGGCGCGTGCGAGCAATCAGCTTGCGCAGACGTGGAATCAGCAACAGGTCGGCATCGCCATGCATCGACATAGGCTCCACGCGCGCGAAAGGCTGCGCGCGGACGGCAAGTTCGCAATCGGTGCGACAGGCCAGGTGATTGTCGATCCCGCGCGCGGCCAGCCCGCGCAGCAGATAGAGCAGTTGCAACGCCCCGCCGTAGAGGCGCGCTCCGCCTTCGACGTGCAGCACTCTCATTGAGATTGGCCTTCGGGCTTGCACATAGGGGATTTTCCGTGTTCATCGAGCAACGCGCGAGCGGCCAGCAGCACCTGGTCAACATCAATCGCCCGCATGCAGTCGAAGCGCCCGTCGCAGGTCGGCCGGCGCCGACAGGGCGAGCAATCGCGCGCATGGTAGAGCACGCGCGCCTCGGCACGGCCGGTCTTGAGATAGGGCCGGGTGGCCCCGAACAGCAGCAGGGTCGGAATCTGCGCGGCAATGCCCATGTGACTGAGCCCAGTATCTACGCCGATCAATAAAGACGCGCGCTCAATCAGCGCTGCGGCCAACGGCAGGCTGGTCTCGCCCACCCAGGCATCGAGCGGCGCGCCGGCAACCTGCGCGATTCTTTGTGCAGCTGCGCGATCATCCGGGGCGCCCAGCAGTCGCACCGGCAGGCCGATGCCAGCATCCGCTGCCAGCCTGCTCAAGCGTCCGGCTAGCTCCGCCCAGCGATCCTCGAACCAATGCTTCTGCGGTCGTGTGGTGAAAGGACAAAAGAGCACGAAGCCATCGCTCAGGCCAGCCCTCCGGATTAGCTGCTCGGCGCGTGCGCGGGCCTCGGCTCCAGGCGCGAGGCGCATCGCGAAATCCCCGAGCGGAAGATCCAGCGCCTCGGCCAGCACGCGGTATTCGGAACCAATGCGCCTATCGTTGCGCGGCGAGTGGATGACCCGCGTCATCAACAGCCCGCCACCTTCGCGGGAATCCAGGCCGATGCGCGTGGGCGCGCCAGTCAGGCGAGTGGGCAGCGCGCTTTTCATCAGTCCCTGCAAATCCACTGCAAGATCGAAACGCTGCGCGCGCAATTCCTGACCAAGACGCATAAGCTCCCGTCGCAGCACCCCGAAGCGCCGCTCGGCAAGCAAGGCCCGCAGCCTTGGCTGAGGCCACTCGATGACCGCATCCAGTGCCGGTTGATGCACAAGAACGGATGCACAGCCTGGGTGCACCAGCCAAGCGAGATGCGCCTGCGGCCAGGCCGCACGGAAGGCATCGATCAGCGGCGAGGCAAAGACGATGTCGCCGATGGCGCTTAGGCGCACCAGCAAAATGCGCTCTGGGCCGGCCTCAGCTGTCATGCGTAATGATCCGCCGTGGGGGTAAAACGCCGTCGCGCGGCTTGGCTTCCGGACTGGTGTCAGCTGCGGTTAAGGGGAATTCCGCAACGCGTGCACGCCAGTGCTGCAATGCTGGCTTGGGCGCATGCTTCACCAATAACTTCCAGCCATAACCGATAAGATTATCCCCATAGGAGATCGCCTTGCGCGGCAGGATCAGTGGATGATCCACCGCGCTGGCCGCACCGCGCAGACAGGTGGTGGCGCTGCGGTAGCCAGCGTGTGCCGCCAGCCGGATGCTGTCGGCATTAAAGCTGCCAAAGGGATAGCACAGATCTCGCACCGGCTCGCCGAGAACCTCCTGCAAACGCGCGCGGCTGTCACTGAGCTCGGCAGCTTGCTCCGCCACCGACAGCTCTGCAAGGCGCTGATGCGTGCAGCCGTGCGAACCCACGCCAATGCCGGCGGCACGCAGGGATCTAAGTTCAGCGCCGGTCATCAGTCGTGGACAGGCACGCCCGGGCTGCGGATCACGCCAGCGCATGCGCTCGCCGAGCCACTCGCTGATGGCATAGAGGGTCGCCGGGTAACCATGCTCGGCCAGCACCGGGGCGGCGTAGTCAAGAAAATTGGCGTAGGCATCATCGAAAGTCAGCACCACGGCGCGCGCCGGTAGCGGAACGTTCCCTGACAAACACCGGAGCGCGTCATCCAGACTCAGCACCCGGAAGTCCCCAGCACGCAGAAAGGCCATCTGGCGGGCAAAACGGCGATGATCGCAATAATTGGCGCGATGCGCGCGCATGGGCGCGAAACGCCCGATCTGATGATACATCAGGATGGACAACCGGGCCTGCGAGCGCTGCTTGACGAAGTTGCTCATGGCCATGATGGCGCTTCAAGCAGGGATACATATAGATCGCGATACTGCTGCATGATGACTGCCTGACTGAACTCCTCGCGCACCCGGCGCGCACCGCGCTCGACCAGCTCATGTCTCAAGTGCGCATCGCCCAACAATTGCCGGATCGCCACGGACAACGCCGGCGCATCCGCGCAGGGCACGGTTAGTGCATCCTCACCCGGGCGTATCAGTTCACGCGCACCGCGAAAGCTGGCACTCAGCAAGGGTCGACGCCAGGCCCAAGCCTCAAGAATCACATTGCCCAGGGTTTCCTGCTCGAGTGATGGAAAAACAACCAGATCCGCAAGCTGAAGATAGGGCCCAGGATCAGCTTGCCAACCGCACCACCGCAACCGCTGCGAGAGGCCACTGTCTTGCGCCTGCTGCTGCAAGCTCGCGCGCAACGGGCCATCCCCCACCAGCAGCAATACCCAGGGCCGCTGATCAATTTCAGCCGGCAAGCGGCTCAGCGCTTGCAACAGATAACTCTGCCCCTTGACGGGCACAAAGCGTCCCAGTGCCAACAGCACCCAGGCATCGCCCAAGCCCAGGCTATGGCGCAAATGCTCGATAGCGGCGGGTGGGTGCGGGCACACTGGCTCCGCAAAATTATAAAGGTGATGGACCTGAGCCACAGGCAAACCCTGGCCGATCATCCAGTCGCACAGCCCGCGGGTGTTGCCAACCCAGCCATGCGCGTGACGATAGGGCGAGAGCTTGTAATACCCCCCGAGCCGGGCAATATGCACGGCACCGCCCCGCTGGAGACGACCAAGCCGGGTCAGGCGGGTGGCGCGGCCCATATAAGTTTGCACAATCTGCGGGCATTCGCGCCCCACTAGCCGTTTGATGGCCGCGCGAGAAAGCGGGTCCCAAACGCTGAGAAAGGGCAACCGCGCTAGCGACAGGCCAGCATAATCCAGTCGCTCCAGCGCGCTGCCGCGCCGCACACCCAGCACCGCCGGCGCCTGCTCCGTGGCCAGGGCGACAGCAAAACGCTGAAACCAACGCTCAGCCCCGCCAAGTTCCTTGCTGCCAATCAGTTGCAGGCTCGTTGGCCATTCCATGCGCCGCCCCCTCAGCCGCCGTTGCGCAGATCGCGGTAACGGGCCAGCTTGCCCTCGACCATGCCATTGATGAGCGGCGAGGCAAAGACAATGTCGCCGATGGCGCTTAGGCGCACCAGCAAAATGCGCTCTGGGCCGGCTTCAGGTGTCATGCGTTATGATCCGCCGTGCGGGTAAAACGCCTTCGCGCGGCCAGCCCAAAGCTCAACGCCGAGCCGGCCACCAACGCCCAGAACCCACGCCAATCTTGATGCAACATGCGGAAATTGAAAAAATTCCAAATCAGTGTGAGAAGCAGGAGACAGATGAGAAAAATTGCCAGATCGGCCGGCAGGAGTCGCTGGCGCCAGGCAGCAAGCACCCCCTGGAAAAGCGCGGCAACCAGCGCAAAAAATAGCACCAGACCGACGAGACCGAACTGCACGAGAATTTCGAGATAGCTGTTGTGCAGATGGACCAGCACTTCACCGGCGTCAATGAGCGCGTAGTCCTCAGCGCTTGCGGCAATCAGCGAAGGTGTTGTATCTGCGCCCCAGCCAAACCAGGGGCGCTCAAGCCAAAGGTTGAGCCCAAGCTGCTGCGCCCGCCAGCGCAAACCGATGGACGTCTGAACGGTCAGATCAGACGGTTGTTCGAGCAACACCACGGCACTGTCGGCTTCCTGTGTCAGGCGATTGAGCACCAGGGAGGCATTCAAACCGCCAACGACCGCCAGCAGGATGACTGCGGCCCATGCACGCCATCCGGGCTTAATGCCAGCCCACGGCCACGAAAGGCCGGGCGAATTCGAGCGCCGAAGCCATAGACCCACCACTAGCGCAGCCAAAAACGCCAGCCAGGACGCCCTTGACTGGGAGAACAGCAACCCCTGAGCCAACACCAATCCCGCCAGCCAGCGCGCGGCGGTAATAGTTCGCCCAGACGGCCACCGCAGGAACAGCACGCCGAGCAGCGCGGCCGCGCAATAAAGCCCGAAGGCAATGACCACGAAGCCGAAGCCATCTCTTGCCATCAGCCACTGGCCTGGGTCGAGCAGCAGCAACTCCCAATCGGCGCGCAATGGGATGCAGATCAATAAGCCAATGAGCGCCAGCACTAGCACTTGCCGCAAACGCGCGGCATCAGCCCGCAATGCCAACGCGAACGGAAAAACTGCGGCGAGCTGCATCCATTCACCGACCCCGCCCCAATCGCCCTTGGTCGATTCGCCCCCCAACCATTGCCCGATCAGCTGGCGCGCGGGAGAATAGAGCACGAAGGCCAGCACCAGCAGCACAGCGGGATCACGCAGTGAGCCAAGCGTCTCACGCGAGCCTGCGGCCAGCAGGAATCCAAGCCAGAGCAGCACCAAGGCGCCCGCCAGACCCGCCGGAATCAAAAACAACGAGATCCCAAACAGCCATAAGGTCGCTTGTTGCAGGCGCAGTGCCGAGCCGTCAAAGCGCATCATGCCAAGGCTCTGCGATGATGGCGCGTCCTGGACCGCGCGCTGGTGGTATCAATTTTTACTTTTCGCATCTTGCCTGACTCGCCATGCCCAATGAGAACTTATTATCCCCGCAACCAACTGGGGACTCAATCGGCCATCGGGCTCCTGTCGCGCTGCTTGGCTTCCGCCCCGGTCCCGGCGGTATCCCGCGCGTCATGCTGGATCTGATCGACGGATTCCAGCGCTGGCATGTCCCAGTCGAACTGCTGCTGCCAGCGGGCGATTATCCCGATTTCACTCGGCTCGCGAGCGGCAAACCTCCATGCTTTCCGCTTAGCAACGGAAAGCCTGAACGCGCGCATCAAGAAATCCAGTCGTACCTCGCCCAACGCCAGCCCGCTGCCATCCTCAGCAACAAAGAACGCACCAGTGCCCTGCTGGCGGATCTGCGCGAGCAGGGCGTCGAGCTGCCAGCGACCTGGCTGCGCATTGGCAGCGACCTACGGGAAAAAATCCGCCGTCAGCGTTTTTGGCGCCGAGCGGGCTATCGAGCCAGCCTGCATCGTGCTTATCTGGCGGCCGATGGTCTCATCGCCAACTCCGCCGGCGTCGCCGAGAGTATCGAATCTCTGCTGTCGCGCACCCCAGCCGCACGCAAACCGCCGCTGCGCGTGATCGCCAACCCGCTGAATCTGACGCGTGTGCAGGCTCTGAGCAAGGAGCCCGCGCCACACCCCTGGCTGGCGGACGCCGGCGCGCCGGTGATTATTGGCATGGGGCGACTGGTGGCGGTGAAGGACTTCCAAACGCTGATCCGCGCTTTCGCCCGCCTGCGCCAGCACCGGCGCGCGCGCCTGATCCTGTTCGGAGAGGGACGCCAGCGGAGCATGCTAGAACGACTGATCCGCCGTTTGGGTCTGAGCGAAGACATCGCCCTGCCCGGCTTTATCGCCAACCCCTTCGCGGCGCTGTCGCGCGCGGCGCTCTTCGTGCTCTCATCGCGCTATGAGGGCTCACCCAATGTGCTAATAGAGGCACTGGCCTGCGCCACGCCCTGTGTGGCGACCGACTGTCGCAGCGGTCCGCGCGACATTCTCGAACAGGGCCGGCTTGGGCCCCTGGTTCCCGTTGGTCATGTCGACGCGTTGGCGAGCGCGATGGCGCGGACCCTGGATGCCCCCCTGCCAGCCGACACCCTGCTCCACGCCGCGCGCCGCTTCGATCTCGATACCAGCGTAACGGCCTATCTTGAGGCATTGGGCCTGCGCCCAGAAAATGCGGATCGGCCCGAATGAGCCAAGGTCAAGATCAATCCCCACGGCTAGCCATTCTCGCGGCCACTTCTGGTCACAGCGGCGTTGATCGCATTCTGACGAACCTGATCGAGCAATGGGCTGCCTGGGGGCTTGAGATCGATTTACTGCAAATTCGCCGCCACGGGCCGCGTCTTGCGCAGGTCCCTGCTGGCGTGAGCTGCGTTGACCTTAAAGCCAGCCATGTCAATACCGCGCTGCCGGCTCTGGTGCGTTATCTGCGCCGCGAGCGCCCCGTAGCCATGCTGTGCGATAAGGACAGGGTTAACCGCGTAGCCATTGTTGCCCGCCGCTTGGCCGGCTCGCCCACCCGACTGTGCGTGCGGCTTGGCACGGCAGTCTCGGTCAATCTCGCGGAGCGCGGGCGGATAGAGCGGCTCACGCAGCGACTGTCGATGCGTTACCTTTATCCGCTGGCGGATCGGGTGATTGTGCCCGCACAGGGCGTCAAGCTTGACTTGCTAAGCTTTGCCGGACTTGCGGATGCGCAGGTCAATGTCATCCGCAGCCCCATTTTAACGCCAGCATTCACCTCTCTCGCAGCGCACCCAGTGCCACATCCCTGGCTTGAAGATGGCCAACCGCCCGTTATCATGGGTATCGGCGAACTCTGCTACCGCAAGCAGTTCGAGACCTTGGTGCAGGCATTCGCCCTGGTGCGACGCGAGCGCCCCTGTCGGTTGATGATTCTCGGGCGCGGCCGTCGCCATGAGACTTTGCTCAAGCTGGCCCGTGAGTTGGGCGTCGAGCAATACCTAAGTTTGCCCGGATTCCAGAGCAATCCCTATGCCTGGCTGAGCCGCGCTCGGGTCTTTGTGCTGAGTTCATTATGGGAGGGCTTGCCGGTTGCTCTCATTGAGGCTCTTGGGCTTGAGGTCCCCGCTGTTGCGACCGACTGTCCTGGTGGACCGGCTGAAGTTTTAACCAACAGCCACTGCGGCACGCTAGTGCCAATTCAAGATCCGCCTGCCATGGCTACCGCCATCAGGCACTGGCTTGACACCCATGCCCCGCCGGAAGCTTTTGCCGCAATGGTCGCCCCCTATCGTATTGAAGTAAGTGCGACAGCCTATCTGGACACGCTGGGGCTAGCTCCGTCTTGTCGCAGATAAGACAGCTCCCACCGGCGCGCGACCTGGGGCTTATTCGTATAAATAAATGAAATTTTTGCTGAAATCGAGTTACTCCATGACACAAAACCGCCTTTTCGGCGCCCCCATGGCACTTTGGATCGCATTCTTTGCCTTTTCCGACCTGATGCTGGCGTTTCCTGCGCTTGATCTTACCGTGTCGGGTTGGTTCTTCGAGCCGCAGGCGGGCTTTGTGGCTGAGGGGATTTGGTGGGAACGGTTGCTCTATTACTCAATCGATGTTGTTCTCATTGGCCTGATACTCGCGCTGGTGTTTGCCTGGTGGCGGGGTCGCGCACGGGTGAAGAAGGGCCTGGGGCGGCGCGGGCCGAGCGGGCGCCAGCTGGTGTTGCTGCTTGCACTGCTGGCGCTGGTCCCCGGTTTACTGGTTAATCAGGGGCTAAAGGAGAATCTCGGACGGGCGCGACCGATCAGTCTGGCGGAATTCGGCGGAACCCAGCGATTCACGCCAGCATTCGTGCCCTCGGATGAAGGGGGTGGGGCCTTCAGCTCAGGACATGCGGCTGCGGCGTTTTTTCTGGTGGTCGTCGCAGTTGAGCTGGCCTCGGCGCGGAGCCTGTGGTTTGTGCTGGCGCTGGCCTATGTAGTGGCAATTGGGCTGAGCCGCATCGCCAGCGGCGGGCATTTTCTCAGCGATGTGATGACATCGGCCTTTTTGGTGTGGATTGGGTATTTGATGCTTTTGGCCATCTGGCCGCCGGCAGCGGCCAATTCAATCGCCTCCCCACACAAAGAATAAATTCGCCTACCGGTGACTAAGATGGTAATCAAGAGGCGAATGAATTCGCCTCTGCGGATTCGCGATTCCTGTCAGCAGTACCTCTGTTAGTAAAGCGCGTGGGAGCGGTGGATGTACTTGGTCATCTCCACGTATTGGGAGTTCATCCGGCGCAGGATGTCCTGGCCGACCTGAACGATGTTCTGCATCACGCGGTAGACCATCCAGGGGTAGTCAAGCAGCAGAGACTCAAAGGCATCGCGCTCAATGCTGCAAACTTGTGTCATGCCCAGTGAGCGCAGTGAGGCGGTATGGGGGCGACCGCTGATAAAGCCCATTTCGCCAGCCATGTCCCCGGTGCGCAGCACGTGGATCGTCGTGAACTCACCCTTGCCAAGGTCGCGCGTCACCGCCAGGGTTCCTGCGGTGATTATGTGCAGGCTGTTGTCCACTAGGCCTTCCTCGATCAAAAGCTCCTGGTCCGCCAGTCGGCGACAGCAAGCGATACCGGCAAGAGCGCGAACCTGTTCATCGTCAAGGTTGGCCGTCAGCGGTGAGCGACGCAGGGAGGCGAAGTCGTCTTTCGCGGTCATGTTGGAGTCCTCCAATGTTTAAACCGATTGTTCAGGTCACTCCCCACTTCGACCTCCAGATTGGTCGTTGTCATTCTTTTTTCTTTTGATGATTCTTAGCGTGTTTGTGGCAGCATTGCGCTAGAGCCGCCCCTTGGTCGAGGGCAATTGTCCGGCCATGCGCGGATCAGGCTCGACAGCCATGCGCAGCGCGCGGCCGCAAGCCTTAAAGATGGTCTCCGCCTGATGGTGGGCGTTGGTCCCACGCAGGTTATCGATATGCAGCGTCAGGGCGGCGTGATTGACCAACCCCTGGAAAAACTCTTGCAACAAATCCACGTCGAAATCGCCGATATGGGCGCGGGAAAAAGCTACCTGAAATGTCAGGCCCGGCCGGCCGGATAGATCGACTACCACGCGCGACAGGGCTTCGTCCAGGGGCACATAGGCATGGCCGTAGCGCCGGATGCCGCGTTTGTCGCCCAGCGCCTTGCGCAGTGTCTGCCCCAAGGTAATGCCGACGTCCTCCACCGTGTGGTGGGCGTCGATGTGCAGGTCGCCGCGCGCGGCGATGCTGAGGTCGATCAGGCCATGACGGGCGATCTGATCGAGCATGTGATCGAGAAAGGGCACACCGGTGGCAATGGCCGCCTGGCCCTCACCGTCGAGGTTCAGCCCGACCCGCACCTCGGTTTCCAGCGTCTGACGCTGCACCTCGGCGGTGCGTGGGGCGATGATCAGGTCCTTGGATGGGTCATGTTCATTCATGCTTGGTCTTCTCTCGCCAGCAGTGGGTCTACCAGCAGTCGGTCTAGGGGTAAAGCAAGAACGGCCGCCTCGCCTCACTCCAGGCGGCTTCGTCGGCAAGCAAGCGGGTATCCAGGTCGCCGGGCTCTGCCTCGGGGTCGTCTACCCAGGTGCGCAGGCCGTTGCCGCCGTCGATCAGGTCGATGGCCAGGCGTTCGCTCTCGTACTCGTATGGAAAATCGCGCCAGATTGGCTCGTCGGGCCACTCCAGGCGCAGGGCTTTCAAAAATAGCGCCACCAACCGATAGGGGCGGAAGCGCTCGTGGTCATAATGGGCGCTGTCGGTGTGGATTTGAATCCCCTGGCAGAGCGCGCCAGCATGTTTCTGAAATACGGGCGCAAAGGTGCAGCAGCGCACCAGGCAGCCGGCCATCCAATCCGACGCCAGACTTTCCATGCGCTGGAGCAGATGGCACACGTCCAGGCCAGGCGCGCCTATCACCTCCAGCGGCGTTGTAGTGCCGCGCCCTTCCGACAGCTGGGTGCCTTCGATCAACACGGTGCCAGGGAAGGCGCGCGCCATGTTAAGCGAGGAGGCATTGGGGCTGGGGTTGACCCAGGGCAGCTCGTCGCGCGGCCAGCCGAAGCCGGGCGCAATATGCGGATCGTAGCCGTGCATGGGGATGATGCGCAGATCGAGCTCAAGGCGCTGCTCGGCAACGAACCAACGCGCCAGCTCGCCGAAGGTCAGCCCATGGCGCATCGGCAGCCGCCCGGCACCGACGAAGCTCTCCCAGCCGGGCTCCAGCAGGCTGCCCTCGACCGGGCGGCCAGCCGGGTTAGGTCGATCCAGCACCCAGACGCTCTTGCCCTTGCCGGCGCAAGCGCTGAGCATGTTGGCGAGCGTGGTGACATAGGTGTAGATACGCGTGCCAATGTCTTGCAGATCGATCAGCAGCAGGTCGAAGCTCGCCAGCATGTCGTCAGTCGGGTAGCGCACCTGGCCATAGAGGCTGAACACCGGGATGCGATAGACGGGGTCGATATAGTCGTCGGACTCGATCATGTTGTCCTGTTTGTCCCCGCGCATGCCGTGCTGGGGGCCAAAGGCAGCGACCAGCTCGACGGCGCCGACTGTCATCAGCGCATCGAGGGTGTGACGCCCGACATGATTGACCGAGGCGGAATGGCCCAGCAGCGCGACCCGCCGCCCGCGCAATTCGGCACGTGCCTCGGGTTGGCTGAGCAATTGATCAATTCCCAGGCGCATGCAGCATCTCCCGCAAGGTTGGCCAGAGGTTGTCAAGAATCAGCGGTTGCGCCGCTGCCGTGGGATGCAGCCCGTCGGCCTGCATCAAATCCCAACGCTCAGCCACGCCTGCAAGCAGGCGCGGAACCAGTTGGACCCCGGTCTGCCCCGCGACATCTGCAAACATGCGTTGAAAGCCTTGGCTGTAGACCGCACCGTAGTTGGGCGGCAGGCGAATACCGACTAGCAAAACCGATGCGCCGGCGCCCTCGGCCATGTCAATGAGCTGGACCAGCCGCTCGCGAATGTCTTTCAGGGAAAAACCGCGCAGTCCGTCGTTCGCACTCAAGGCAATGATGACCAGATTCGGACGCTGCTCGGCGAGCAAATCGGGCAGGCGTTCGAGCCCGCCGGCGGTGGTCTCACCGGAGATGCTGGCGTTAATCACCTCGACCTCGGGCATGCTGGTTGGAGTCTCTGCCCCTTCGGCCCCCAGGCGCTGTTCGAGCAACGCCACCCATCCGTCCTGGACCGGCAACCCGTAGGCCGCGCTCAGGCTGTCACCCAGCACGAGCAGGCGCACGGGCTCGGCGGCGACGGAAAACCCGGCGGAGAGTGCCAGAATGGCTGCTAATAACAAGATTCGCAAAGCTTTGCCTGCCATGGATCAGGATGACTTCTGGATGACCGATATTTCAGTGGATGACCGATATTTCAGCGAAATGACAAAACGATAAGTTTCCAACGGCGCATTTGTCGCGGCGAATTCATTCGCCGCAGCCCCAAAACAGGACGACCAATTAAGCATGACGGAATCCGATCAGCTCACGCAAGCTCAGGCGCTCTGTCGCGCGCTGGCTGTTGGCAAGCAACTTCAGGGCCCCACCGGCAACCTGACCATTTTGCGCGCTTTGGACCTGGATGTCGCCCCGGGCGAGGCGGTGGCCATTCTCGGTGCTTCGGGCTCAGGCAAGTCCACCCTGCTCGGACTGCTGGCCGGGCTCGACAGTCCGAGCAGTGGCGACATCTGGCTGTGCGGCCAAGCGCTCGCCGGGCTCGACGAGGACGGCCGTGCTGCCTTGCGCCAGAGCCGGGTGGGCTTTGTATTTCAGAACTTTCAACTGCTGCCAACCCTGACCGCGCGCGAGAACGTCCTGCTGCCGCTGGAACTCGCCGGCGAGCGCGCAGCCGACGCCAGCCGCCGCGCCGAGGAAGCGCTCACTGCGGTGGGCTTGAGCGAACGCGCCGGGCATTATCCGCGCCAGCTCTCCGGGGGGGAACAGCAGCGGGTCGCCATCGCGCGCGCCTTCGCACCAGCACCGCGCATTCTGTTTGCTGACGAGCCAACCGGTAATCTGGATGCCGACACAGGGGCTCGCATTATCGAGTTGCTGTTGAAACTGCGCGCCGACGCGGGCGCCGCCCTAGTCCTGGTCACCCATGATCCCGCCCTGGCCGAGCGCTGCGACCGCCGCCTGCACATGCATGCCGGTCAACTTCGGGAGCAAGGCTGATGCGCCCGGATCACCCTTTCGTGAGCACGCCCTCTGCCGCCAGCAACGCCGCGCCAAGGCAAAACGCCTGGCGCCTCGCTCTGCGTCTGCTCGGGCGCGACTGGCGCGGTGGCGAGTTGGGGCTGCTGCTCGCCGCCCTGGTCCTTACAGTCGCGGCTGTGACCGCCGTAGGGTTCTTCACCGACAGCATCGCCACCGCCATCGAGCGCCAGGGCGGCGACCTGCTGGCGGCCGATCTGGTCATCGCCTCGAGCCAGCCGGTCGCCGAATCCTTGCGTGCGCAGGCCGAACAACAGGGCTTGGTGACAGCCGAGACTCTGAGCTTTCGCAGCGTGGTGCTGGCTGGGGAAAAAACCCAGCTGGTGCAGGCCAAGGCGATCAGCCCGAGCTATCCGCTGCGAGGGCGTTTGCGCATCCAGCGCGCGCTGAACGGCCCGAGCGAGACCATGAGCACCGGCCCCACACCCGGCAGCGCCTGGGTCGAAGCGCCGCTGCTGCATGCGCTGGGGCTGACCATCGGCGACAGCCTGCGCCTTGGCGAGCAGCCGTTGCGCATCGACGCCATCATCGCCTACGAGCCAGATCGCGGCGGCGGCTTTGCGCAATTCGCTCCGCGCGTCATGATCGCCGCCGCCGACCTGCCAGGAACCGGACTGATCACACCAGCAAGCCGAGTGGATTACCGCCTGCTGCTTGCAGGCGAACCCGCTTCTCTGCGCGCATTTCGCGATTGGGCAGGGAGTCATCTCACGCCCGATGCCGAGCTACAAAGTGCCCAGGACGCCCGCCCTGAACTAGCCTCGGCCAGCGACCGTGCGGCGCGTTTTCTACATCTGGCGGCCCTGACGACCGTGCTGGTTGCCGGTGCCGCCGTGGCGCTGGCCAGTCGCCGCTTTGTCGAGCGCCAAACCGACGCGGTCGCGGTCATGCGCGCTCTGGGCGCGCCACGCGGTCTGCTGGCGCGGCTGTTCGCCTGGCGACTGCTAGGTCTGGGGCTGATCGCTAGCACCCTCGGCTGCCTGCTTGGCTATCTGGGACAGCAGGGGCTGTTGCTGATTCTCGGCGACTGGTTTGGTGAGCGCCTGCCACCGCCCTCGCTACGTCCGCTGGCGCTGGGCTACGGCACCGGGTTGATCGCCTTGGCCGGCTTCGCCCTGCCGCCCTTGGTGCAACTCGCCCGGGTACCGCCACTGCGGGTGCTGCGGCGCGACCTCGGCGCCCCGCCCGCCTCCCTGGCGCTGGCCATCGGCGCGGCCGTTGCAGCCTTGGCCGCCCTGCTGTTATGGCTGGCCGATGATGCCGACCTGGCGCTGCGGGTGCTCGGCGGCACCCTTGGCGCCATCGCGGCCTTGGCCGGCCTCGGCACCCTGATGGTTTATGGCGCGCGCATTGCCGCCCGCCGTGCACGCGGCATCTGGCGTCTGGGTTTGGCCGGCATCGGCCGCCGCCCGGCCCAATCGGTCATGCAGCTCTGCGGCTTTGGCATCGGCCTGCTGGCGCTGCTGCTGCTTGCCGTGGTGCGGGTTGATCTGCTGCGCGACTGGCAGGCAAGCCTGCCCGAGGGCGCGCCCAATCGCTTCCTGATCAACATTCAGCCGGGCGAGGTTGAACCCCTGCGCGAGTTCTTCAGCGCCGCCGGTATCGACACCTCCGGTCTCTATCCCATGGTGCGCGGGCGGCTGCGTGCCATTGGCGAGCGCGTGATTGATGAAGAGACTTACGACAATCCGCGCGCCGAGCGCCTCGCCCGGCGCGAATTCAACCTAAGCTTTGCCAGCGACTTGCAATCAGACAATCTCCTCACGGCGGGCAGCTGGTGGCCTAATGATCAGGCACCGGCCCAGTTCTCAGTGGAGGAAGGCATTGCCGAAACCCTGGACATCGCGCGGGGCGATATCATGCATTTCTGGGTCGCCGGAAAGGACATCAGCGGCCCCGTCACCAGCCTGCGCGAGGTGCAGTGGGACAGCTTCAATGTGAACTTTTTCGTCATCGCCCCGCCCGCCGCGCTCAGCGACCAGCCGGCAACCTGGGTCACCAGCTTTTATCTGCCACCCGGGCGCGACGGCTGGATTCCCGAGCTGCTCGCGAGTTTCCCCAGTGTGACAGTCATCGACATCGATGCTCTGCTGACCGAGGTGCGCGGCGTGATCGACCAGGGCATCCAGGCGGTAGAATATGTCTTTGGCTTTACCCTGCTCGCCGGGCTGCTGGTGATGATTGCCGGCATCCAGGCAAGCCTCGGCAGTCGCCGCGCCGAGCAGGCAGTATTGCGGACGTTAGGCGCCGGGCGCGCGCCCCTGCTGCGCGCGATCATGATTGAATTCACCACTCTGGGCCTGCTCGCCGGCCTGCTGGCCAGCGCCTTCGCCGCCCTGATCGGCTGGCTACTGGCAACCCAGGTCTTTGACCTGCCTTACGGCATCGACCCCTGGCTGTGGCTGGTTGGCGTGCCCGGCAGCGCGTTGCTCATCGGGATAGCCGGCACCCTGGCAAGCTGGGGGCCGCTGGTGCGCCCGCCACTGAGCGCATTGCGGGCGGGGAATTGATCAATGGCATCATCCTCGCGCGCATCTCGGCGCGACTGCTTTTGGCTGGCTAGCTGGCTCAGCCGATGAGGTCGCCACCTCACCAACAGCCAAGCAACTGAAACCACACTGCCCGTTCTGCTATGATCGCCCTACGTTCAGCCGCCCAGCCGCGATCATGACCGCCAATCCAAAAACGCCTAACATCGTCACTCCCCTGGCCATCGCGATCTTTGCCCTGTCTGCCGGGCCCCTGTCAGCCGTCGAAGTATCAGGGCTAGACTTGACGGTGACCGATGCCGATATCCAGCCGTCAGTGACGCTCAAGCAGTTCGATAATCGTGCTGTCGAGGAATACAGCGTCAACAACAATGTGTATATGCTGAAGATCACGCCAAGTGCCGGCGCACCCTATTATCTGGTGGATCAAGACGGCTCCGGCGACATGACCTGGAACCGTGGCCAGCCCGGAGGCAACCTGCAAGTACCACAATGGACCCTCTTCCGCTGGTAAGTCTGGTGGCCAGCTCACCTTGAACCATCTGCTGGATTCTCCGGGGTAGCCCTAACCGTCAGTGTTTAGAATTTTCCCGCCAGCAGATTTCTGAACGGCGGGAACGCCCGATCACAAAAGCTTCAAGTTTCTATCACGAGAGGCCGCATCATGAAACCTTTTCTCCCACGGCACCGCTGGCTAGTTGCGGCTGCGTTGATTGCTGCCGCCAGCCTGGCAAACGCCGATACCCTGGACAAAATCAAATCCCGTGGCACCCTCAGGTGCGCCGTCAATGGCGAGGTACCCGGCCTGTCGTTCAAGACCGGCGACGACAGCTGGAGCGGGCTTGATGTGGACTTCTGCCGCGCGCTCGCCGCCGCCGTGCTTGGCGACGCGGACAAGGTCGAATTCATC
Organism: Thiorhodovibrio frisius; assembly: GCF_033954835.1. NCBI lineage: Bacteria > Pseudomonadati > Pseudomonadota > Gammaproteobacteria > Chromatiales > Chromatiaceae > Thiorhodovibrio > Thiorhodovibrio frisius. Next base: position 1,107,763 of record NZ_CP121471.1, on the reverse strand, counting down.
CCGACCCTGCCGGCTGATCGTTTCGAGGCGCTGACCAAAGGCCGCGCCGATGTGCTGGCGCGCAATACCAGCTGGACTCAGGCTCGCGAGCTAACCCAAAACATCCGCTTTATTGGCGTGCTCTACTACGACGGCCAGAGTTTTATGCTGCCGCGCGCCAGTGGCAAGCGCAGCGCATTGGAGCTTGCCAACACCAGAGTCTGCGCCCTGGCCGACACCACCAACATCGACAATGCCCAGCGCTATTTCACCCGCAACCAGATGCCGATGGAAATCATCCCTTTCGATGAGTTATCCGCCGCAGCGGATGCCTACCTCGAAGGCCGTTGCGACACCCTGACGACTGACCAATCCCAACTCCATGCGCTGCGGGCGGTCTTCCCGGACCCCCAGGCGCACCGCATCTTGCCCGAGGTCATCTCGCGCGAACCGCTCAGCCCTGCGGTGCGCGGCGGTGATGACAAATGGTTCGAGCTGGCACGTTGGACGCTGTTCACCCTGATCAATGCCGAGATCCTTGGGATTGATTCAGGCAATGTGACCGGTGCCCGGGAACGCGCCCAGAGCGATGAGGTGCGCACCCTGCTCGGCGATGACCCGGAGATTAACGCCCACCTTGGTCTGGAAGCCGGCTGGGGGGCGCGCATCATCGCCGCCGTTGGCAATTATGGCGAGATGTTCGAGCGCAACCTGGGCAAGGACTCAGGGCTCGACATCAAACGCGGCCTGAATGCGCTTTGGGACCAGGGCGGGCTGCTCTATGCCCCACCACCGCGCTAACCGGCTGCACCGCCCATGCATCTATCGGCCATGCATCTAATCAGCCCCTTCCGCGCCCTGCGCCCGCCCCCGACTCGCGCAAGCGAGGTGATCGCGCCGCCCTATGACGTGATGAGCACCGCCGAGGCGCGCGTCATGGCTCAGGGCAAGCCACACAGCTTTTTGCATGTTTCCAGGCCAGAAATCGACCTGCCCGAAGGGAGCGACCCAAGCGCAAGCGCGGCCTATGCCAAAGCGCGGGAGAACTTACAGACCCTGCGCGAGCAGGGGCTCTTGGCGCGCGACCCCAGACCCTGCCTGTATGTCTACCGACTCACCCAAGGCGACCACAGCCAGACCGGTCTGGCGGCGGTTGCCTCGGTGGCAGCCTATCGCGACGGACGCATTAAAAAGCATGAGCTGACCCGCCCCGCCAAAGAAAACGACCGCGTGCGCCATATTGAGGCGCTCGACGCGCAGACCGGCCCGGTGTTTCTCATCCACCGAGGTGCGGACAGCATCAGCCAACAGCTTGCCCAACACTGCGCCGAACCGGCCCAGATCGAGGTGCTGGCCGAGGATGGAGTTAACCATCAGATCTGGGTGATTCAGGACCAGGCCGCCGTCGGGGCACTTTGTGCCGACTACAATGCGCTTGATGCGCTCTACATCGCCGACGGCCATCACCGCGCCGCCGCCGCCGCGCGCGTTGCCGAAGCGCGGCCAGACGACCCCGGCGCACAAGATTTTCTGGCCGTTACCTTCCCCGACGACCAAACTCGCATCCTCGCCTACAACCGACTGATTCGCGACTTAAACGGCCTGACCACGGGTGCTTTCCTCAAGCGGTTAGAGCAGGATTTCGACCTCAGCGCCCAGCCCGCGCCGGTCACACCCGAAGGCCCCGGCATCTTTGGCCTCTACATTGAGCAGCATTGGTATCGTCTGGCCCCCAAACCCCATCTGAGCGAGCGGCTTGCAGCACGCGACCCGGCCGGACGCCTCGACACCAGCCTGCTGCAAGATTTCCTGATCCAGCCCATTCTCGGCATCGACAACCCCAGAACCGACGAGCGCATCGACTTCGTCGGCGGCAGCAGGGGTATTGCCGGGCTGACCGAGCCGGTCGATCAGGGCCGCATGCGCCTAGCGCTGGCGCTCCATCCCACCAGCGCGAGCGATCTCATGGCTGTTTCCGACGCCAACGCCCTGATGCCACCAAAATCCACCTGGTTTGAGCCCAAGCTGGCCGATGGGCTGTTGTCCCATTTACTGAGCTAAAACATTAGCTTGCAGCTAGGAGCTGAATCTCATCAGGTTCAACGTGACTCAATCGTGACTTATCCAGAATCGCGACAGCAGAGCGGATTCGGTCAGGTGCGAGGTGAGCATAGCGCTCTGTCATGGTGACAGATGAATGGCCAAGCAAGTCTCTAACCTCAGTTAGGGGAACCCCGGAAGTTACAAGCCATGCAGCGCATGTGTGTCGCAGGTCGTGAAACCGAAAGTCTTCAATGCCAGCCTTGGCACACGCGGCGAGAAAGCCCTTGCGGGCGTCACTGATGCGCTTTCCATTTTTCTTGACGAAGACCAGCGGACAGTCAGGTATATTTTCTGCTCGCCACCTTGCACGCGCCACCAGCGCACTGCGGACTTCAAGACTCGCTTCAGAAATGGCAAAGTCCCTGGGCTTAGACGCAAATTTCATGCCTGGGTCGCTATCGGCCTGAGAAGAACAGCTACCCGCAAGGTAGGATACTGCTTTTGCGCGGATTTCCGGCGATTTTTTAGCGTGACTAGAACGTGACGTAGGTTAGTCACGTCAAGGCAGATACAGGCAGGTTGGCAGGTGATGGGGGACCGGCGATGCGTAAGTTATTGAACAATTAAAGGGTCCAGGGTCGAATTGTTTTGCAGGCTTTGGGTTGTCTCGCAAGAAATCGCCTAACGAGATGCAGCACCGGACGCCGCGAATAGCGGCTCTGGTGAGCATGGCGTTAGGCTAGACAAGAGGAAGAAAAATGCAAGAATTCGAGTTACTATATGCAATATCAAAGCAAGATGATCAAGATGATGAATAAATACAAAAAATCTCCACCTATAAAAATCTCTGACGCCATTTTACGTATGGCAGAGCCATTGATTAGAAAATACCCTAAACGTGAACGAATTGTAGTAATAATTGATTTAGCAATTTTTTCTTGGAATGTATCACTAACGACTGAGGTCAAAAGAGAGGAAATAGAGAAAAAGTTAATTGACCAAATGCCAGATGCATTTGATGCGACGGATATTGCTTCAATAATAGAACAAACAGATTTCTTAATTGAGAGAAAGAAAGAGCTTTATCCAGATATAAACTATTTAATAGTTAGCCACAATCTATCAGTTGAAGATAGTGGACAAGTATCATTGGATGTTAACACAATCAAGCAATAGTAAAGGAGGATTAAAAAGGTCTGGATGAAATTATTTTCCAGACACCAAATCAACCCGCAATTAATCGCCTAACAAATGACTCCAGCCCGACCGCTCGCTACGCTCGCGGCGGCTGAGGGTGGCGTTAGCCACAAACTAAAGGCGCATATGCTTACACTACAAGAAAACAGTCTCAATTGGGCACTCAACCATGCGCTTAAAGTGGGTGACACAGACGTATTTCCATTGCCATTTGAATATGAAGCAATACGTCATGACTGGAATGTCATAAGAGCTGAATTAGCAAATACAAACGTCCTTGACTGGTCTACCCGCCCAGCAAGAACATTATTATCCCCAAAAGCGAAATACGGTTTCCGAGCTATCACCCAATTAGATCCAATTGATTTTATTGTTTACTTATCATTGATATACCTGATTAGCAAGCAGCCTCAGCCGAGCAAGAAAAACGACGCCAGCATGAAAAAAAGCGCACACTGGGTTTCCTCCTCTCATTTCAGGACCAAGCGCATGCCGATGAATCGCGTTCAATTCCAGCCCGGGCTGTCACTGCCGGCCTTTCTCGCGCAATTCGGCACCGAAGCGCAGTGCCAGAGTGCCCTGGAGCAGGCGCGTTGGCCCGAGGGGTTCCGCTGCCCTGAGTGCGGCCATGCCCATGCTTACATTCTCCAAGGCGGCACCCACAAAATCTTCCAATGCCAGGGCTGTCGCAAGCAAACCTCGCTGATCGCAGGCACCCTATTTCACAGCACCCATTTGGAACTGACGGTTTGGTTTCTGGCGATCTATCTCATTAGTCAGGCCAAGACGGGCTTGTCCGCTTTGGCGCTGAAGCGCCAACTCGGTGTCAGTTATCCCACCGCTTGGCTGATCCAGCACAAGCTCATGCAGGCAATGAGCGAGCGCGACAATGCCTACACCCTTGCCGGGGATGTTCAAGTCGATGATGTCTACCTGGGCGGGGAGCTGACTGGCGGCAAGGCCGGACGCGGCTCGGAGAACAAAGTGCCCTTCGTTGCGGCCGTCTCACTGACGCCAGAGGGCCATCCGCAGTACGCGAAGATGACGCCCGTGGCGGGGTTCACGCGCAAGGCCATTGCCGAGTGGACGGCTAGCAATCTGAGTCCTGGTTGCCTGGTCACCTCCGATGGGCTGGCTTGCTTCAACGGTGTCACCGATGCCGGCTGTCTGCACAATGCCATTGTGGTAGGCGCGCGCAAACCCAAGGATCTGCCGGAATTCAATTGGATCAATACCATTCTGGGCAATCTCAAGACCAGCTTTGGTGGGGCATACCACGCCTTTGATTTCGACAAATACGCCAGCCGTTATCTCGGCACATTCGCCTACCGGTTTAATCGCCGCTTCCATCTAGACACCATTCACAACCGCCTGCTCGTCGCAGCGGCCACAATCGGAGCACGACCGCAGCGGTGGCTTCGCGCGGCTGAGGCTGCTTGCTAATCAGGTCCTGTCATGCTGCCATTCGGATAAAGGAAATACCTATCAATGTCAAAATTATTTATTTCCAGCCTGTTTGTGCTGTCCCTATCTGGTACAGCTGTTGCCGGAATCACTGCTTCCGAGATCGCACCCTCCAGCTTTTCCGATAGTGTAGGTATGGATGAACGCGATGCAGCAGAACATAGCCGAAAACGGGTTATTGGCCTGCGACGCTTCGTTCTTTGCGTTGACGGGCTAAAACTCTTCCAGACCGTAGGTCCATCGGCTAGCGGCGCGTATGGCAGTAGCGGTTATAACCTGAATCCGTCACTTTCAACCATTCAGCTCTTTGAAGAACGGGATGGCAAGAGCGTTCCGGCAACATGCCAAGAGAAATAGTACTTATGATGTTGTCCCGAATAGTAAAACTGACCACTCTGCTATCCATGACTACCCTGCTATTCATAATTACTCTACTATTTACGGGCACGTCTGATGCCAGCTGGCGACCCTTTACTTCATCGGACGTTACTGATGAACTGTATGAGCCTTCTGCGGTACGCCAATTGCCTAATGGACAATTCCTGGTCGTTCAGGATGAGTCCAAAGATCCATTTGTGTT